>NZ_JACCFS010000001.1:6005229-6306537 GCF_013410755.1 Nocardiopsis aegyptia | reverse complement strand
CTCCCTCTCCCCCGTCCCCTCCGGCACCGTGTGGTGTACTGGCTCGCGACCGGGCGCGGACGAGGGACGGGAACAGAAGCATGCTGCTGGGTGCCGCTGCGGACCACGGACTCGCGGTGCGGGTCGGCGACGAGGGACTCGACCGTGAGGCCCTCTGGGCGGCGGCCGCCGCCGTGGCGGAGCGGATCGCCGGAGCCGGAGCCGTCGCCGTGCACGGCGAGGCCTCGCTGCGCACGGTCGTCGCGGTCGTCGGCGGCCTGCTGGCCGGCGTGCCCGTGGTGCCGGTCCCGGCCGACTCCGGATTCGCCGAGCGCCGCCACATCGTGCGCGACTCGGGTGCCGCCCTGTGGCTGGGGCGACCCCAGGAGGGCGTCGACGTGCCCGTACTCCCCGTCGACCCGTCCGAGCGCTCCGGCTACTCGCTCCCCGAGCCCCCGCCCGAGGCCACCGCGCTGATCATGTACACCTCCGGCACAACGGGACCTCCCAAGGGCGTCGTCCTGTCCCGGCGGGCCGTGGCAGCCGACCTGGACGCGCTCGCCGACGCGTGGTCCTGGACGGCGGACGACGTCCTGGTGCACGGCCTGCCGCTGTTCCACGTGCACGGCCTGGTCCTGGGCCTGCTCGGCGCGCTGCGTGTGGGCAGCCCGCTGCTGCACACGGTCCGGCCCACCCCGGGCGCCTACGCCGCCGCGGCACGCGCGATCGACGGCCTCGACCGTTCCGGCGGTTCCGGGCTCTCCGGCGGTTCCAACGGCCTCGGTCGTTCCGGCGGTTCCGGCGGCCTCGGCGGCCCCACCGGGGCCGCCTCCCCCGGCGCGGGCCGTGGACGGCGCCGGTCGGGACTGTTCTTCGGTGTGCCGACCGTGTGGTCGCGGATCGTCCGCGACGGTGCCGCCGCCCGTGACCTGGCCGGCGCGCGCCTGCTGGTCTCGGGCAGTGCGTCGCTCCCCGACCCGGTGGCCGAGGGCCTGCGGGCGGCGACCGGGCACATCCCGGTCGAGCGGTACGGCATGACGGAGTCGCTGATCACCCTCGCCGCACGCGCCGACGCACCGCGCCGCACCGGCTGGGTGGGCACCGCGCTGACCGGCGTCGAGACACGGCTGCGCGGTGAGCACGGGGAGCCGGTGCCGTCCGACGGCGAGAGCATCGGCGAGCTCCAGGTGCGCGGAGCGACCCTCTTCGACGGGTACCTCCACCTGCCGGAGGCCACGGCGGCGGCCTGGACGGACGACGGCTGGTTCCGCACGGGCGACGCGGTGGTCCTCGACGAGCAGGGCCGGCACCGGGTGGTGGGGCGCATGTCGGTCGACATGATCAAGTCCGGCGGCTACCGGATCGGCGCGGGCGAGGTCGAGTCGGTGCTGCTCGGCCACCCCGCCGTACGCGAGGCGGCCGTGGTGGGCGAGGCCGACGACGACCTGGGTCAGCGCATCGTCGCCTACCTGGTCGGCGACGGCATCGACCCGGCCGCGGTGATCGAGTTCGTGGCCGCGCGGCTGTCGGTGCACAAGCGCCCGCGCGAGGTCCGGGTGGTCGACGCTCTGCCGCGCAACGCCATGGGCAAGGTGCAGAAGAAGCTCCTGCACGGGACGGGCCGCTGAGGGACGCGCCACCGTGGACCGGCTGGTCGGGTGCGGGCCGGAGGCGAGCCGAAGGCAGGCCGGGGACAGATACAAGCCTTGACCATCAGGGTAAACATGGTTTACACCTGAGGAGGCAAGGTTCGCCCCTGTCCCCCAGGAGGACTCTTGACCCCCGACCACCCCAGCCGCCCCGGTCACTGCGACCGCCCACGCCACCGCGCGCCCCTCGCCGCCCTGCTCGTCGGCACCGTGCTCGGAACCTCGATGATCGCGCTCGCCTCCCCCGCCTCCGCGCAGCCGGGCGAGGCGAACTGCGGCACCAACACCGGAGACACCGGCGGCCCGTCGTGGACCGACCACGCCGAGCTGGACCGCGAACTGCACGCCCTCGAACGCCGGCGCGGCGACGTGCTGGAGGTCGAGTCGATCGGCGGCTCCCACCAGGGGCGCGACATCTGGTCGGCGCGCGTGGGTACCGGCCCGCAGACCCTGCTGGTCACCAGTGAGATCCACGGCAACGAGAAGACCGGCACCGAGGCGCTGCTCAAGCTCCTGGACACCATGAGCGCCAACACCCCGCAGGCCCGTCGACTGCGCGACCAGGTCACCGTGGTGGCGGTGCCCAAGATGAACCCCGACGCCGGCGAACTGGACCGGCGCGGCAACGACCGCACATGGGACGACGTCGTGGCCGACTTCCCCCAGTTGGAGGGGGCCGAGCCCGCCTGGAACTACTACGACCGGCCGATCCAGGGCGACGACTACGGAGCGCGCCCCGGTTTCGACGTCAACCGCGACTTCAACCCGGACCTGTCCTACACGCCCGACCCCGACGACCTCCCCGGGCGCTCCGACCAGCCCGGCTGGTTCCTGCACCCCGAGTCCCAGGCGGTCCGCGACCTCTACGTGGACCTCACCGAGGAGCGGGGCGAGGTGGACGTCTACATCGACCTGCACCACCAGGGCCCCTGCTACCAGGACGACCAGAACGGGGACTGGGTGAACCTGTCCATCTCCGCCGACTTCGTCCCGGACCCGAACACCCCCGAAGGCGAGAAGTACGCCGAGTACGCCAACCGGTACGACTTCGACCTCTCCCGCCAGGTCAACCTCGCGGTGTACGACGAGCTCAACTCCTACGGCAACTCGGGCTTCGACAACATCACGCTCTACCAGCAGAACCTCGACCTGCCCGGCACGGCGCTGGGCTCCTTCGCGCTGAACGGCAGCGGCACCATGCTCTTCGAGGTGCGCGGCCAGACGCAGAGCTGGGGTGCCCGCCAGCGCGGCCGGCTCATCACGACGGTCGAGCGCGGACTGGAGGCGGTGGTCGAAGGCCTCGCCGACGGGACCCTGGACGACACCGACCCCGAGCGGTACCACTCCATCCCCGGACACTGATCCCCGGCGCCACCACGCGGGGCCGGCCGGAGGGTCGGCCCCGGGCCCGTGCACGGGCCCGGCCGCGCACCCCCGCGAAGAGCGCGGCCGGGCCCCCTCAGTGGGTGGCGGCGCCGAACCACCTGGCCAGCGGGCCCCTCAGGTCCCGCTGGTCCGCACCGACCCACGCCACGTGGCCGTCCGGCCGCAGGAGCACCGCGGGCACGTCCGATTCTTCGCCCGCACCGAGCGCACCGGCCGCACCGGCCGCACCGGCACCGAGCGTGTCGCCACTGCCGCCCTCACCGCCCGAACCCATGGACTCTCCGCCGTCGCTCACACCGCTCGTGCGACCCGTGTCGACGACGTGGTCGACCCGGTCCGCCCAGCCCGCCACCGACAGCCGGCCGGTCCGGTCGAGCAACAGTCCGCGACCGCCGTGCATCAGCCCGTACAGGCGTTCCCGCCCGACCCGTACGTCCCGCAGCCGCCGGCCGAGCAGTTCGTGCCCCTCACCGAAGTCGTAGCGGACGTCGACCGCGGTGACCATCCCGGTCACGTACCGGTTCACCTCCTCGACGTCCATCAGCTCCCGGAACAGCCCCCGCAGCGCGACCGCGCCCGGTTCGTCGCCCAGCAGCGTCATCTGCGCGCGCGTGTTGTCCAGCACGCGCGCCCCCACCGGGTGCCGTTCGTCGTGGTAGCTGTCCAGCAGCCGCTCCGGTGCCCAGCCGCGGACCGCGGCGGCCAGCTTCCACCCCAGGTTGAACGCGTCCTGCACACCGAGGTTGAGCCCCTGCCCTCCGGTCGGCGGATGGACGTGCGCCGCGTCACCGGCCAGTAGAACCCTGCCGACCCGGTAGCGCTCGGCCTGCCGTGTGGCGTCACCGAACCGGGACAGCCAGCGCGGCGAGTGCGCGCCGAAGTCGGTCCCCCCGAGTGCCCGCAACCGCTGCTGGAAGTCGGCCAGGGTCGGCTCGGCCGTACGCTCCTCGGACACCCCCTCCGAGGGAACGACGACGCGGTACACCCCGTCACCGAGGGGTGCGGCGCCGAACCGCAGCTGGGTCCTGCCGACCTCGGCGGTGACCGCGTCGATCTCCTCCTGCTCGGCGGTCAGCCTCATCTCGCCCAGCAGTGTCTCGACCCGGGCGGGCTCCCCCGGGAAGCCGATACCGACCTGCTTGCGCACGGTGCTGCGGGCACCGTCGCACCCCACCACGTAGCGCGCACGCAGCCGTGTGCCGTCGGCCAGGTCGACGGTCACCCCGCCCTCGTCCTGCCCGATCCCCACCACGTCCTGGCCACGCCGGATCTCCACACCGGCCTCGACGGCGTGCTCGTTGAGCAGCCGCTCGGTCACCGGCTGCGGAACCGCGAGGCCGTACGGGTGCGCCGTGTCCAGCAGGTCCGGCCACGGCTTGGTGATGCCCCCGAACAAGCCGCCGACCTGGAACTCCTCGCCGACCGCGCGGAACCGGTCCAGCAGCCCCCGCTGGTCCATGATCTCCACGCTGCGTACGTGCAGGCCCTGGCCGCGGGACTGCCGGGTCGGCTCGGCCAACCGCTCCAGTACGACCACGTGCACGTCGTGCAGCCGCAGTTCGGCCGCCAGCATCAGTCCGGTCGGACCGCCGCCCACCACGATCACCTCAGGCATGAACCCCCCGCTCGCCGGAATCTCCGCTGTTCGAGCGCTCATTCTGCGGGACGACAGGGATCTTGCCGCAAGCCCCGGGGCGCGCTTTAGATTGAGAGTGGCAAGGAGGTTCTGGACTCCTTGCCTTCGCTGTTTTCCGGGCGCTGTGGTACCGGTACGCCCGGGAACACGCACGGGCCCCGGCCGCCTCCCGAAGGCACGGCCGGGGCCCGTTCGGCGCACGGACATCCGGTGTCCGGCTACGGCTACTGCCCCATCAGCGAGCTCAGCAGCGGTCCGAACTCCTCGTCCGAGGTGTGCAGCGTGACCGACCCCTTCTCGTGGTCGATCTCCACCCCGACGGGGCGCAGGTCCGCGGGCGCGCTCTGTTCCCGCCCGCGCGAGGAGGGGTGCCACCAGTAGAGCTGGGTGCTGATGGGCTTATCGGCGTCGGCCGCGAACCGCTGCGCGACCTCGCGCAGGTTCTCCATGGCCGCGACGGGGTGCGCCTGGCCCAGCGGGTGGGCGATGAGCACCTCCGGCACGGGCAGCACCACCAGGGCGCCGTGCGGCGCCTCCCCGAGGTGCCGGCCCAGGTCGTGCACGTTCGCCGCCACGTACGGATGCTGTCCGCCGATGTGCACGAGGCGCGTGCCGTTGATGTCGTGCTCGCTCACCTCGACGGGGTCGGCGAGGGACGCGGCCACGGCCGCGGCGAAGACCTCGGCGTCCGACCGGCCCGAGCTCTCGTGCGCCTTGCGGGACAGCGGCTGCAGGCTCTCGGGACTGTCGACCACGACGGTCTGCCACAGGCCGGGAGCGATCTCCCGGCTGACGAGCTGCTCCAGCACACCTTCGGGGAAGGCCGAGACCGGGTAGAGGCGGACCCTGAGCTCCCCGGAGGACTCGGTGCCCTGCCTCGTCGCCCGGTCCAGCTGGTCGACGACGTTGCGCGCGAAGGCGGCCGCGTGCTCGGCGACCTTCTCCGGGGCCTCGTCGCCCATGGCGGTGCGGAAGCTGCCGATGTCGGCGGAGGCGGTGCCGCCGTTCGGCATCGGCACGAGCATGGTGGACGGGTCCTGGAAGGCGATCTCCGTGCCCAGGTCGCGGAAGGCCGCCACCAGGGCGGTGGCGACGCCGTCCGACGGGTCCACCGGGACGGTCCGCCCGCTCGGGGCGGGCGGGGCCGAGCCGGAGGAGGCGGCCGGTCCGGCATCGCGCTCCCGGGCGGCCTGCGCGACGTACCCGGCGAAGTGGGCGGCCAGGCCCTCCCACTGGTCCTCGGGCATGATGAGCGCCTGGTCGAACGTCGTCCGCATGTCGGTGTCCAGCAGGACCGTGCCGTCGGGCAGGGCCACGCGCAGACCGGTCGGCGGGCGGTGCTCGGCGAGGAGGCCCTCGCGGGAGCAGGCGGCGACCAGGGCGGCACCGATGGCCGTGGTCATCGCGCCGGTGTCGAAGGTGCGCGCCTGGTCGAGCTTGGCCCGGATCCAGTCCGGGAGCACCTCGTCCGCGCGCGGGTAGCGCTCCAGCTCCTGCGCGTAGGCGAGCGGGCTCGGCTCACGGGTCAGGTCGGGCTCGGTGTCGTAGTTGTACTCGACGTCGACCTTCCCGGTGTGGTGGACCGAGACGATCATCGACAGCCAGGTGCCCTTGCCCTCCTGGTAGCAGCGCTGCTTGAGCGCTTCGGCCGCGTCGCGGGCCCCGTCGGGCACCGGCACCTGGCCGACCTGGCCGTCCGCGCCCTGGACGGCCAGCATGTCGTCGTTGAGGGCGCCGATCACCCTGGCCAGGTAGGTGAGCTGCTGCCAGCCCTCGGGAGTCGCCGACACCAGGGCCTGCCCGAGCTCCTGGATGAGTTCGCCCTGATCCAGGGGGCCGGGGGTCTGCGGGTCCATGTGCTGCTCCGTGTCCGTGTGGTGGAAAAGGGGCGGATGCGCCTCCCTTCCTACCGCACGACGGGGACGCTCCGCGTCCGAGCCCGCACGCACGGAGAGTGGCGGCACCCGTAGGGCCGGCCACCGGGGCTGCCCGTCCACCTGGGGCTGCCCGTCCACGTCGGGGCCGCCGATCTCCACGACCGTGGCGTCCGGTCCGTCCGCGCGATGGGTACCGACGGTCGTCGGCACGCGGTGGCCAGGTCCAGCGGTGGGCCCCGGCCGCCACCTCCCCGAGCCGGTAACCGCCCCACGGTCCGGGATCGGACGCCACGTCAGAGCCGAGGTCGCGCAGGCTGGTGACGTCCCGGCGGACGGTGCGCTCGGTGACGTCCATGCGTTCCGCGAGCTCGCCGCAGGCTCCGGGTCCGAGCACACTCGCCCGCACCGCCGAAGAGAGCGTGGCCGCGCCGGATGGGAGCCATCCGGCGCGGCCGCGCGTTCACCGTCTCCCGACGGGTGTCCGTGAGTCAGTTGGCGCTGCAGGAGACCGTCGGCCACGTCCAGTTGCCGTTGTGGTCGATGGTCACGCCCCAGTTGTTGCCGTTGCCGTTGGAGCTGGCGGTCAGCACCTGCGAGCTGGGCCAGCTGGCGTCGACGTTCCACGTGGCGCTGATCTGTGCCGGGGAGGGCACGTTCATCGTCACGGTCCAGTCATCGGCCCCGGACACCGACACGTTGAGGTTGTAGCGGTCGTCCCACTGCTGCCCCGCGGACAGCGAAGCGGTGCAGCCGTCGTTGCCCGGGTCACCGGGGTCGCCCGGGTCGCCCCCGCCGCCGGAGGAGCCCAGCGTGATGTTGGAGTTCCCGCTGCTCTGGTAGCCCTCGGTCGCCATGATCATGTAGTCGTGGCTGCCCAGGTTCATCCCGTGGCTCGCCCACGCGTCGAAGTGGTTGCCCGTGGTGATGGTCCCACTCGTGCGCGGCGACTGGCGGACGCTCCAGTACTGCGGGAACGTCTGCGTCCCGTCGATGGAGGGGGCGTTGTAGCGCATCGTCCGGTAGATGTCGTACGTTCCGCCGTCGGTGTTCACGGTGCCCTGGTAGTCGCCGGTGGGCCGGTAGGTGCCCCAGTCGTCGACGATGTAGTACTCCACGAGCGGACTCCGGGTCCACCCGTAGAGCGTCAGGTACGCGTTCCCGGACGGGTTGAAGCTGCCGGAGTAGTCGACGCTCCTGCGTCCGCCGGTGCTCCAGCCCTTGCCGGCGACGAAGTTGCCGGTGTTGCTCCACTGGGTGCTGTAGTTGCCGCCGGATCCCAGCTCCATCGAGACCGTCCCGGGGGCGTCGGTCCAGAAGGAGTAGAAGTAGCCGTCGTGGTGACCGGTCTCGTTCGAGGTGACAGCCGCGTTGGCGACGCCCGGCTGCAGGGTCACGGTCAGGACCAGCGCCGAGGCGACGGCGCAGGCCCGGCCGATCAGCCGCCTGGCGCCGCCGAACCGGGAGGTTCCCGGGTGGCTGCGGCTCCGTGGCCGCACGGGGGTGTCGTAGGTGGACATGCTTCCTCCTGGGGGGATGGGAGGGACCGGGCCATGGCGGGACGGCCCGGCGATGCTGCCGACGGCCGGGATGACGCCGCGCCACGCGGCGGTTCGATCCGGTCGCCGTCAGTGACGAGTATTGGCCGCCCTTCCGCGGAGTGTCAATAGTTTCGGAAAAGTTTCGATAAATCTCGGCACCCAATAAGCACATCTCGCCTGATCAATACGATTTTGTGGACCGCATCCTCCATTCGAGCCACAGAAGGCCAACGTGCATATCCCGGCTACCGAGCAACGTTTCCGAAAGTTTTCGGATACTCATAGGGCCATCCTGTTCCGCGCGCTGCCCCTCACACCACGGCGCAACAGGTCCCGATCCGACCGAACCGGCCCTGTGGACAACCGAAATCGCCCACCCCTACCAGCACATACTGAAGTCATGTTGACCACCGACGCCCGTACCCTGCTCTCCGCCCTCCTGCGCGATCTGCCCGGCGACCACCACGTCCTCACCCTGAACACCGGCCACGCGATGTCCACCGCTGTCGACGTCCGTGGGGAGGGCTTCGATATCGAACACCCGGAGGTGGTGGAACGCCTCTGCGCCGCCGTCACCAGGTCTTCTCCCTCCGCGCTGGTGCTGCGGACCTTCACCGACCGCGTCTCCCACACGCTGCCCGACGGAACCGCCGTCCCCGTCAAGCTCGTCCGGGGCTGGCGGGTCGGAGAACGCACCCTGTATCCCCTGGACGAGGCGGAGATGTTCGACGCGCACTGCACCGACGCCGCCTCGGGCGAACCCCTCCCGCCCGAACGCGGGGTGGAGTACACCAGCGCCCCCGAGATCGACCTCTCCTCCTTCGACGAGCTCCGATGATCACGCCCACGAGGTTCAGCGGGGGTTCGCCGACCCCGTCGCGGAAGGGCGTCGGACCACGGCGCGCGCCGGGCCCCGGGCGGCCCTGCCCCCGCGCCGACCCATCACGTCCGGCCCCTCCCCGGCTCCCGGCCCGCTACCGTCAGGGGGCATGGACATCCCCACCGACGACGAGATCCATGCCCTGCACGAGAAGTACGCCCCCACGCCCGAGGCCTTCGCGCTCGTGTACACGCACTGCGAGATCGTGTGCGCGATCGCCGAGCACCTGATCGACCGCTCCGAGCTCACCCTGAACCGCGCCCTGGTGCGCGCCGGGTGCCTGCTGCACGACATCGGGGTCTACCGCCTGTACGGCGCCTCCGGCCGACTCGACCACGCGCGCTACGTGAGCCACGGCGTGCTCGGCCACGAGACCCTGACCGGAGAGGGGCTGTCCGAGACCCTGTGCCGGTTCTGCTCCCACCACACCGGTGTGGGCCTGACGCGCGTGGACGTCCGCGAGCAGGGACTACCAGTCCCGGAGCGGGACTACCTGGCCGAATCCGTCGAAGAGGAACTGGTGATGTACGCCGACAAGTTCCACAGCAAGCGCAACCCGCCGGTGTTCCGCACCGCCGACTCCTTCGCGGCGTCCGTCGCCCGCTTCGGTGAGGACAAGGTCGTCCGCTTCAAGGAGATGCGTGCGCGCTTCGGCACCCCCGACCTGGCTCCGCTGGCGACCGCCTACGGCCACGCCCTGGTCCGATCCACTGACGAGGAGGTGCGACCGACAGCCCCGGGCGCCTGACCGGAGGGCTGGGTAGGGGTGCACCATGAGCGCCGAGAACCAACCGATGGCCGACGCCGGAACCGGACGTGTGGGCACGGCCGACCTCGAAAACGCCGCGGACATCGCCCTGACGGCCTTCTGCTGGTGGCGTGCCGACCTTCCGCGACACGTCTGCGAGGACTACTGGCGCGACGTGCACGGGATCATGTTCGCCCGCGCACCCGGCCTGTGGCAGGCCCGGCAGTTGCGCCTCTCCCCCAATCGCCCCGACCTCTGGCCGGCGGCCAGCGGCATGTCCTTCGACGTGTCGCGCGCCGCCCAGCCCCAGGGCCTGCCGCACGGCCTCTTCCGCTCCGAAGCCGACCTGGCCGCGTTCAGCGGCCATCCGTTGGCACAGGAGACCATCCCGAACGACGCGCACCACTTCATCGGCCGTATCGGATCCCAGCTGGCCTCCGGCGGCCGGACGCTGGTCGACGGCATCGACGACCCCGTCGTGCAGGGTCCTCCGCCGGCCCCGACCTTCGTGCTCTGCTTCGTTCCACGCGCCGGGGCCGCCTCGGCCGAGGACTTCCACCGCTTCCTGACCGAGCACATCGCGCGCCCGTGGAGCGCACACCCGGACGTGCTGCGCCTACGCGTCGAACCGCTTCTCCCGTACGCGCAGTCGGTGATGGCGTCGCCAGGGGTGCCGGACCAATGGCCGGGCGACGAGACCTACCTCGGCTGGATCGAGCTGTCCGCGCGCACCGAGGACGTGTTCGACGACCTGCTCTCCGACGTGCTCCGCAACGGCTTCGCCGAGCAGGTCGAGGCGGTCCACACCTACCCGGTCCGCGAGATCTACACGATCATCTCCGCCGGACGGCCGACCGATGTCGGCCTGCGCGGCTATCCGGCCGTGCGGACGATCATGGCCGCGGGCGCGGCCGAGCAGCGCGACGAGAATCTCCTCGAACTCCTCTACGGCGACGCCGTCCACGGCCTGGACCAGCTCAGGCGGTGGTCCTGAGCCGCGTCCGCCGGAGCGTGCCGAGGTCAGGCCGAGACGAGGGACTGCGGGGTCGGCGAGGTGGCCAGCAGCTCCTCGGGCGCCGTCAGAGACCAGGCCTCCAGCGTGAGCTCGCTGAGCTCGTCCAGGTCGATCGCGTCCAGGTGGACGACCACCCAGCCGAACCCGCCGGCCGTGAACTGCACCTCGAACACCTCGGGCCGCTCGGCCACCAGCGCGGCCTGCTCCAACAGCGTCTGCTTCAGCCCCACCGTCGCGGTCCGCGGCCACAGGTAACCGAACGGCTTGCCTTGCACGCGGAACGTCGTGTAGTGCTCCGAGTCCCTGTGCTCACAGTCCGGCAGTGCCTTCACCAACCGCAGAAACCGCTCGATCTCAACACCCATACGTCGAGACAACCACATCCCACCGACACCGCTGCCGGTGAAGCCGCTCAGCCGACGGCTCAGAGCGGACTCCCCCTCCCTCACGGCCTGGACCGCGCGGAAATCGTGCGGCCTGCTCGGACGATTCAGCAGACCCGCAGCCGCCCTCCTTCTGCTTTCGCTGCCGGACCACGCATGAAACCGCCGGCAATATTGACGGATAGCCACGCCCAGGACCGCGCATAGCCATCACCAATAGCAACGCGCAATACACCGGCAGACCACGGACACGAAATCCCTCCCACACAAGAACTCCTGAGCTTTTCGCGCGTCCTCGAAGTGCCCGATCCACGTTGCCGCCATCTCACCCAAGTCCGCATGACCAGGGACAAAATCAGCCATAGGCCTTGATTCTGCCGAACGAGTGAGGTATTGGCCGCGAATTTCGGACCAATGTCGACAACGTTTGGGCTTCTGACGACACGGGCAGAAGGCTTCTCGCCCGGTTTGTGATTGATGCCCTATTTCGTGACGGAGCCGGAGACCTGTGTGCATCGAGCACTCGGCATCGAGCCCCGGCACGAACGCACAAGGGGGACACATGGACATGACGCGTACCGCGACGACCGCTGCCGCGACTCTGGCGTTCGGCACCGCACTCGCTCTGGCCGGCGCCGCACAGGTCCTCGCCGAGGACCTGGCCCCGCCGCCGCCGGACCTGGACTGCTCGGACATCTCCGAGCGCAACATCGACGTCAGCGAAGGCGACCCGCACAACCTGGACGGCGACGGTGACGGCGTCGGCTGCGAGGAGGGCGACGGCTCCGGTCCGGCCCTCTCCGAGGGCCCGTTCTCCGATCCGCCGCCGGACCTGGACTGCCCGGACATCTCCGAGCGCAACATCGACGTCAGCGAAGGCGACCCGCACAACTTCGACGCCGACGGCGACGGCGTCGGCTGCGAGGAGGGTGTCGACTTCGAGTCCGACGACAGCGCAGAGGATGACACCTCGGACGAGGACACCACCGACGATGGCGATGACGCCTCGGACGACGCTGACAGCGCGACCGAGGAGGAGCAGAACGGGGACGACGAGACCCCGGTCGGCGGTGTGGACACCGGTGCCGGTGGGACCGCCGACGGTTCGAACGTCTGGCTGGTGAGCACCGGCGGCGTCCTCGTGGCGGTGGCCGCGAGCGGACTCGTCCTGACCCGCAAGCCGAGGCGCGACGGCTGATGGGCCGTCACACGCGCACCCGCCGCCGCGGCAGCTCCATCGCCGCGGCGGTCACGGCCGTGTGCGCAGGAACCGGCGCCGCGCTCCTGACTCTGGGCCTGGGGCAGGCCTACGTCCCGTCCTCGCCGTCCCTCGACGGCAGTGCACCCATCTCGGCGCCCCCGACCGAGCCGACCGCCCCGGCCGCCGACGGCGAACCCGTCGCACTGGGCAGATCAGCTCCTGTGGCCCTGACCATCCCGGACATCGACCTGCACACCTCGCACATGGTCGAACTCGGACTGGACCACGACCGTCGCCTCGAAGCGCCCCGCGAGTGGGAGGCCGTCGGGTGGTACTCACTGGGAGAGGCCCCCGGGCAGACCGGACCGGCCGTCCTGGCGGGCCACCTGGACTCCGCGACCGGCCCGGCCGTCTTCCACCGCCTGCGCGAACTGCGGGACCGGGACACCGTCTCCGTCGAGCGCGCCGACGGCGTCGTCGTGGACTTCACCGTCTACGCGGTGCAGCGCTACGCCAAGGGCGACTTCCCGACAGAGGAGGTCTACGGCGACACCGACCGCCCGGAGCTTCGTCTCATCACCTGCGGCGGCGACTTCGACACCGCCACCGGCCACTACACGGACAACGTCGTCGTCTTCGCCGTTCTCACGGAAGCCCCCGCCTAGGCCGTTTCGTGCACGCCGGGAGCCCATCGCCACACCTCTGCGCTCGTCAAGCCCAACCGACTGAACTTCGTGCATCGACCCCATCCCCGCGTGCGCGGGGAGCAGTCTCCATAACCTGCGGTTTCACCGAGCCGGGGCGCTGGGCATGACCGCGGGCAGCTCAGCCCTTCGGCCCGCTGCTCTCGCGGACCAGGAGGGTGTGGCCGATGACGATCTCCTTGACGACGGGCGCCTGGGGTTCGGCGGCGGCCTCCTCCGTCGCCCCCTGACCGGAACGGCGGGCCTCGATCTCCGCGATCAACAGCTCCACCGCCGCGCGCGCCAGGCCCGGCTTGTCCGGCGAAACGGTGGTCAGGCTCGGCACGGAGTAGCGGCCCAGGGCAATGTCGTCGAAGCCCACGACGGCCACGTCCCCGGGCACACCCACCCCGGCGTCGTACAGGGCGCGGACCGCCCCCAGCGCCAGCGGATCGTTCAGGCACAGCAGCGCGTCGGGCGGACGTGGGCCGTTCACCAGCTCGGCGGCCAGGTCGGCGCCGTCCTGCCAGTGGAAGTGCCGGGCCGGCCGCACCAGCGCGGGGTCGTATTCCAACCCCCGGGCCTCGAGGGCCTCTCGGTAACCCTGGGCGCGTAGCTCGGCGGTCCCGGTCGGCCCCGGCGGGCGTCCGCCGATCACCGCGATCCGTGTCCTTCCGGAGTCGAGCAGGTGGTCGGTGGCCTCGCGCGCGGCCCTGACGTTGTCGATCGTGACATGGTGGTGGCGCCCCGCCTGGGGCGTCTCGCCCAGGAGCACGACCGGGAGCCGGGTGCGGTGGGCGTCGAGGTCGTCGTCGTCCATGGCCAGCGGGTTGAACAGGACCCCGTCGACGAAGTCGGTGCCGAACCCGTCGAGGGCGGCCATCTCGCGTTCGCGGCGGGCCTCGGTCTGGTGCACGAGCACGGTCCGCGAGTGGCGTTTGGCCTCCCTGATGATCAGGTCGGAGAGTTCGGCGAAGTACCCGAGATCGAGTTCGGGCACGATCAGCGCGATCACCCCAGACTCGCCCCGGCGCAGGTGGCGCCCGGCGAGGTTGACCCGGTAGCCCAGGGCGGCGATGGCCTCCTCCACGGCGGCGCGTGTCCTGGGGCTGATGTTGGGGTGGTCGTTGATGACGTTGGACACCGTCTTCTGCGAGACCCCCGCACGTTGCGCGACATCCTTGATTCGCGGCCTGTTCCCCACAGACACCTCCGTTCGGCGCCATCCTAGTAGGGACCTGTCCGGCAACATCCCGGTCGCTCGCCGTGGAGCCGCGGGCCTCCCCTTCGGCCTCCGCCCTTCCATGACCGGGGGGTTTACATCGATGTAAAAATATGCTCACATGGCCCCCGGCATGACGTGGATCACACAGTGACCGCGCCCGCCTTCACCGAGGGGAGCCCCATGCAGACTCCGGCACCACCCGGAAGCGGACCCTCCGCGCCGCAGCGCCCCGAGTACCCCCGCCCCAGTTCGCCCGGGCCGACTGGCTGTGCCTGAACGGCTCGTGGGGCTTCGAGATCGACTGCGGCGACAGCGGCCTCGAGCGGGGCCTGCGCGACACCGAACCCGCCGGAACCATCACCTGGAACCGCGCCGACGGGAACTGCTCGACCGTGTCCTGGACGGACCCGTCGTGACGACACGGGACCTCACACAGACCTCGGTGCTACCCGTCGAACCCGGCTATCGCATAGCGCTAAGAACGGGAGGCCGAGGAGAGCTTCCCCAAGCTTGCACACACCGCCACCCAACTGTCAGTCCCTCCGCGTATGCACAAGGTGAGATTGGTCGTCCCCGGTCGGCTGTAGTCCGGCCGGCGTGTGTGGAGGTTCTATGGAATCCGGATTCTGGAGCCGCTGGGTGTGGTACCGCACCTGTGATCGGCCCACAACGGGGCCGAGTTCACGTGCATCGAGTGCGCACATCCTCGATCAGGCGCGATCGCCCGGCCGCAGGACCGCGGAGGCACGCACGTGCACGTTCACCGCGTAGCCGCCACCCCTGTAGGGATCACCATCCCAGGTGGCGCACCGCCGCACTGGCTCCAATCCGCTTCGCGCACACCAGCGGTCGTAGTCCTCCAAGGTGACCGGCGCCGAGGTCAGCGGCAGGTGAGCGGCATCGACGCCGAAACCCGTGACGAACAGGCCTCCGGGCTTCAACAGCGCTGCCAGGCAGGCGATCACCGCCGCCTCGGTCCCCTCTGCGAGCAACGGAATGACGTTGCCCGCCGCCACGACCATGTCGAAGTCCGGTTCCAGGCCCAGGGAGTCGATCTCGGCGAGATCGGCCTCCAGCCACGTCATGGCCGGGGCGGCCCGGCGTGCCTCGGCGAGCATGGAGGCGTCGAGGTCCACGCCGACGCAGTCGTAGCCCCCCTGGGCGAGCCGGATCGCGACACGCCCGGTGCCGCAACCCGCGTCGAGTACGCGTGCGCCGGGTTCGAGCAGCGCCGCACAGAAGCGGGCCTCCCCATGCACGTCGGCCCCGGACGCGGCCAGCTCGGCGAACCTGGCGGCGTAACGCGCCCCGCTTCGCCCACCGGTCAGTTCGGCCCAGCGGCTGTCCGGTTCTTTCTCTCCCACAGCACCTCCCGGAGCTCGCGGCGATCGTGCGCGTCCACCGTCGAGTATGCCGCGCGAGCGGAAGCCCCGCGCACGCCGGAGACGCTGTTCCGCCGGTCCTGCCCTCCGGGGGTGCTCTCGCCCTGTGGTGTCACCGTGGCTCTGTTCTCCTGACGGAGGAGTCGCGCAGGTTCAGTTCCGGGAGGACGAGCACGCGTTGGCCGGGGCGGCGCCTGCCCTCCAGGAGCCGGGAGACCATCATCTCGACCGCGACCCGGCCGACGCGGGCCTTGGGCGGTCGGACGGCCGTGATCGCCGGCTGCGCGAGGTGGGCGACCTCGTCGTCGTAGCCGACCAGCGCGATGTCGTCCGGGATCGCGATCCCCTGTTCGGTGAGGTACTGGGCCACGGAGATGGCGTCGGGGTCACTGTGCACGATCAACGCCGTGATCCTGGACCTGCGGCACCGGTCCAGGATGCCCTCGATGATCTGGCGGTGGCCCGGCACGTGGAGGGACACCCCCTGCCGGACCACGAAATCGCTGGGCAGGTCGAGCTCCTCGCAGGCCTTGAACCAGCCCTGCACGAGGTGGGCCGACGTCGGACTGCCCTCGGACAGCACCAGTCCGACACGGCGGTGGCCCTGTGCGTGGAGGTGGCGCACGGCCATCTCCAGACCCAGCGCGTGGTCGCTGCGCACCCACTCCAGCTGGTTCGGCGTCCAGTGGGGGAACTGCCGCTCCACCATGATCGTCGGCACCGGCAGGTCGCTGATCCAGTCGACCATCTCGTCGACGCCCCCACCGTCGAGGTTGGGGGCCAGGAGGAGGCCCTGCACCTGCCCGGCCTCGATCAGCCGGCTGATCTGGCGGCGGTCCTCGGCCTGGTCGTAGCTGGAGCCGCGCAACTGGAGCTGCACGCCGAGGGCGGCGGAGGCCGCGCGTGCGCCCCTGACGACCCGTGGCCAGTAGTAGTCCAGCGAGGGCACGACCATGCCGATCGTCAGGGACGCCGCCGTGGGGCGGTTGCGGCGTGCCGGGGTCTGGCCCGCATGGAGATCGGTCGGCAGGGTGGCGCCCCCGTGCACCTTGGTGAGCAGCCCGCGTGCGGCCAGGGCGGCGATGTCACGCCGTACGGTCAGCTCGCTGACCTCCAGCAGCCTCGCGAGGTCGCGGACCCGTACGGTGCCGTGCCGGCGCAACTCGCCCATGAGCCGTTCCCTGCGCTGGTGGGCGAACGGTCGGTCTTGGGTCATCCGGCACTCTCTCACGAAGCCGATCTGTTCGTCTATGTATGTTCTTGTTCGTTCATGATTGAGAGGTAGCGGATTCGTGCTGTTGCCGACTATTTCTGGTTCAACGCATGCGGTGAAAACAGGCCGCTGGTCCGGCTCTCACGGGAAGGCACATCCGACACGAACCCGCGGCCCTGGCGTTGCCCCCCTGAATGAGGAGAACCATGCTCCACCCCCGTGTCGCCCGTACCCCCCGAGGCGGCCGTTCCCCCGCACCCCCCGCGCACAGGCGCCTGCTCCGCGCGATGCTGGCCGCCTCGCTGACCACGCTGCTCGCCGTACCGGTCGGCATCATGTCCGCCGCGCCCCCGGCCGCGGCGGCCGACCTGGACGCCTCGCAGTTCGCGGGTGTGAACTGGGCGGTTCCCGGCGACAACTTCGTCGACGGCCCCCTCGTCCTCGAAGGACTGGACCGGTCCGACGACTACGCGACCGTCAGCGCCAAGGCGGACGCCGTCTACCGCGGTTTCCAGAGCACCGTCGGCGCCAACACCGTCCGGCTGCCCGTCAACACCTACTCCGTCCCCGGCACGGACTGGGGTGACTCCTACGCCGGAGCCATCGACGCCGCGACGGCCAGGGGCATGAAGGTGATCCTCGGCTACTGGGAGGACGGCGCCTCCTCCGGCGGCAGGATCGTGGACGAGGCCGCCTTCGACGAGATGTGGGACGCCCTCGTCGACGAGTACGGGTCCAACGGCCTGGTCTACTTCCAGCCGATGAACGAGCCCCACGGCTACAGCGCCGGCGCGTGGGCCGACATCGCCGCCGACTGGGTCGCGCGCTACCCCTCGGTCCCCAGGGACCGGATCGTCGTGAGCGGCAGCGGCTACAACAGCGAGGTCACCTCGGTGTGCGGCGACAGCCGCCTGGACGGAACCCACCTGTCGCTGCACATCTACGCGTTCCAGTTCGATTCCATGAGCTACGACGAGTGGATCAGCCTGTTCCGGGACCGGATCGGTTCCTGCGGCACGCGCACCATCCTGGACGAGTTCGGCGCCCCGATGGACGACGGCCGCGACTACAACGAGCCGAACAGCTCGGACAACTTCGTCCGCTACATGCGCGCCGCCACCGACGCCGTCCACGACCTCGACATGGGCGCGGTCTACTGGCCGGCCCTGGGCGGCAAGCACACCTACAGGCCCGACTACGACTGGTACTCCCTCTACGCCCTCCACGGCAGCGGCACCGACCTGACGCTGAGCGTGCGCAACCCCACCCAGATCGACCGGCTCGAGTACGCGTTCGGCCTCGACGACAGCACGCCGGACACGGGGCTGGAGAACGTCGGCGTACCGGGCTGCCTCGACGTTCCCGGAGGCACGCGGGAGAACCGCACCCAGGTCCAGATCTGGGACTGCAACGGCGGTTCGAACCAGCAGTGGACCAGGACGGCCTCCGGAGAGATCACCGTCTACGACGGCGCGAAGTGCCTGGACGCCCTGGGCGGGGGCGCGACCGACGGCACGAGGGTCGGCATCTACGACTGCAACGGCCAGGACAACCAGAAGTGGACCTTCCACTCCGACGGCACCCTGCGCAGTGACGCGTCCGGCCTCTGCCTGGACGTCGGCCGGGACACGTCCAGAGCCCAGCTCTGGTCCTGCTGGGGCGGCGACAACCAGCAGTGGCAGGTCACCTAGGAGTCGTCCGCCGAAAGGTGTCGACCGGCGCCGTCACGCCTTTCGCCGACCGATGGTTCTCGGTTTCGTGTTCTGCGCGGCCGTCCGTTTCGGCATCGAGCGAGCCGCGTTATCCCGGCGGATTCGGAATGCGCCGCACGGCGCTCCAGATGTCGAATGGACAAGCCGGGAACAATGCCGACGCCTTCCGTTCCGGCACACGGATGAACCGGGGCCGCACTCCCGCGCCCCGGTTCATCCTCCTGCACCCGTGACCGGGTGTGGCTAGGAGAGGTTCTTCTGGTCGGTGTCCCAGTCCGGGTCGGTGCACAGACCGCAGTCACCGCCGACGAACCGGGCGCGGGCCTGGGTGTCGCCCTTGAGCTGCCAGTCCAGCCAGGCGGTGCCCACGCGGCCGTACTCGCCGCCGTTGGGCTCGGCGAAGGTGCCGTAGTGGCCGACGTCGAGGTGTCCCATGAAGGCGGGCAGGCCGCTGGGCAGGTCGTCCCAGTCGTTCAGGGCGTTCTCGTAGGCGATGTCGCTCGGGCCGCCGGTGAAGTAGGCGATCGGGGCGTGCAGGTGGTCGAGCCGGTTCGGGTCGGCGTCGCTGAACATCCCGCTGTTCCAGATCACCGTGGTGTCGATGCGGGGATCGTCGGCCACCTCGTAGGTCTCCAGCCCGCCGCAGGACTGCCCCATCACCGCGATGCTGTCGGTGTCGAGCCTGCCTCGGTACGGGCTGAACAGGCGCGTGTTCTCCCGGACCGCCCAGTCGACGGCCTCCGTGAGCATCTCGGCGTCGGTCTGACCGCTGCCGCCCGGACGGCCGTTGGCGATGACCAGGTAGCCGTGCGATGCGAACTCGGTCAAGATGTTCTCGAACCACGTGCCGTCGGCACGGCAGGCGCCGTTGCCCCAGGCCACGATCGGCAGCGGCTCCTCGTCCGGGAGGTCGGACGGACGGTAGATCGTGTGGTCGCGCAGGCGCCACGTGGTCGTGTACTCGGCGTCGTAGGGCCCGGTGCCGCCCGTGGCCTCGACGGTGTCCGCGGACACCGTGGCGGGAAGGGCGAACGCGGCGACGACCAGGCCCAGGAGAACGGCCGAGGCGCGGCGCAGTGAGTGGGACGAGCGCATGTGTCTGCTCCTTGCGGGGGGAATGGGGAATATTCGGAGTCGGGCATTTTCGTGCGCCCCCGGAACGGAATATTCGCCTTGACCGCACCCCTGTCAATGAGGAGCCGACACGACGCGTCGTTTCACCGATGGGACGGATGACACCCCCTTTTTCCGACGCCGGGAAATAGTAGTCCTCCGACCAGCCGCTTCGCTCCGGCGGGGCGCCGCTCCCCCACCGTGAGGGCGGGATCGGTTCACAGCCGTTCGACGACGGTCGCGTTGGACAGGCCGCCCGCCTCGCACATGGCCTGGAGACCGTAGCGGCCGCCGTGCTCGTGGAGAGCGTGCACGAGGGTGGTCATCAACCGGGCCCCGCTGGCGCCGAGCGGGTGGCCGAGGGCGATCGCGCCGCCGTTGACGTTGACGCGGTCGGGGTCGGCACCGGTCTCGGCCGCCCAGGCCAGCACGACGGAGGCGAAGGCCTCGTTGATCTCGAACAGGTCGATGTCGTCCATGGACAGCCCGGCCCGGTCCAGCACCTTGCGGGTGGACGGGATGACCGCGGTGAGCATGTACAGCGGGTCGTCGGCGGCGACGGCGAAGCTGTGCAGCCGGGCGAGCGGGCGCAGCCCGAGCTCGGCGGCGCGCTCCGCGCTCATGATGAGGACGGCGGCGCTGCCGTTGCTGAGCGGGCTGGCGTTGCCCGCGGTGACGTCCCAGGTGATCTGCGGGAACCGGGCGGCGGTGTCGTCGTCACGGTAGGCGGGGCGCAGAGCGGCGAGGGTGTCCAGGGTGCCGCCCTCGCGGATGCCCTCGTCGGTGGTCAGGCCGCCGATGGGGGCGAGCTGGCCCTCGAAGGCGCCGCGCCGGGTGGCCTCGGCGGCCCGGGCGTGGCTGGTGAGGGCGAACTCGTCCATCCGCTGTCGGGAGATGCCCCAGCGCGCCGCGATCAGTTCGGCCGCCACGCCCTGGCCCACGAGCCCCTCGGGGTAGCGCTTGGCGAATCCCGAACCGAGCGGGTCGGCCGAGCCGACCAGGTTCGTTCCCATGGGCACCCGTCCCATGGATTCCACACCCGCGGCGACGACGATGTCGTAGGCGCCCGCGATCACCCCCTGAGCGGCGAAGTGGACGGCCTGCTGGCTGCTGCCGCACTGGCGGTCGACGGTGGTGGCGGGGACGGACTCGGGGTATCCGGCGGCGAGCAGGGCACGCCGGGTCATGTTGGCCGCCTGCTCGCCGTGCTGGGTGACGACGCCGCCGATGACGTCGTCCACCAGGGCCGGGTCCAGGCCGGTGCGCGCCGTGAGGGCTTCGAGGCTGTGCGCCAGCAGGTCGACGGCGTTGACGTCGTGCAGGGCGCCGGTCGGCTTGCCCTTGCCGATGGGTGTGCGTACGGCGTCGACGATGACTGCTTCGGGCATGTCCTTGTCCTTCTCTGGTGAGGGGTCGCGTGACTTCTCCGGCGACCCGTGGCCTCGGCGGGGAGGGGCCCGTGGCGGTGTCGGGGATCAGACGGGCAGGATGCGGCGGAGTTGGCGCCCCTGGGCGGCGAGTTCGCCGCGCCGGGTGTGCAGGGTGGTCTCGTCCACGCACAGGTCGGCGGACGCCCAGACGGTGCGGTGGCGGACCAGGTGCCACGGGGAGTCGTCGCGGCAGGGCGCGAAGTGCACCGACAGTTCCAGGGTCGGGACGGGCGCGGGCCGGTCCCAGACGGCGAAGAGGCCGGGCGGCATCGCGTCGATGAGGATCAGGCGCCGGGACGACGCGTCCAGGTGGTCGATACCGGGGGCCCGCGGGTCGATCCGGATCCAGGCCGTGTAGGCGGGGTCGGTTCCGGCGGCGAGCGGGCGCGAGGCGCCGAGCGGTCGGATGTCGACGTGGGCGCCGAAGGCGACCAGGGCGCTCGGCAGGGCGAAGCGTTCCAGGGTCTCGGGTTCGGGGGGCGGCGACTCGGAGGGTGGTCCGAGGGGCGACGCGGGCGGGGACGCACCGGGTCGGATCGTCGTGGGCGACTCCGGCCCGTGGACGTGCCGGACCAGGGCGGTCGCCCGACCGTCGATCGCGGCGAGGGCGGACGCGGACCGGCCGCCGCGCAGCTCGCGCACCGTGATCTCCGCGGGCCCGGGCGGCACCGCTTCGAGGAAGTGGGCCGACAGCGACCCGGGCGTGCCGCCGAGGAGGTCGGTGACGGCCTGGTGGAGGCCGGCGGCCACCAGGCCGCCGTGCGTGCCGCCGAAACCGGCCCACCGCTCCGCGAACACGGTGGGCCACGTGCCTTCGCGCAGCGTCTGACTATGGCTATCCATAGCCAGGAAGCTAGGACGCTGGCTATGGATCTGTCAAGTCAGAGGCGCGCGGTTAGGCTTCTGGGCATGAACATCAAGCTCGACCGCTCCCTCGCCGATCTGCGCTCCTGGCATCCGGACGAGTGCGGCCTGGTCATGGCGTTGGACGCCATCGGCCCCCGCTCGTCGATGCTGATCCTGCGCGAGGCCCTGCTGTACGGGACCCGTCGGTTCGAGCTCTTCGTCGAGCGCGTCGGCGTGACGGAGGCGGTCGCCTCGGCCCGCCTCAAGCAGTTGACGGAGGCCGGGCTGCTGGCCCGTCGCCCCTACAAGGAGCCGGGCAGTCGGACCAGGTACGAGTACGTCCCCACGGACAAGGGCCGCGACCTCACGCCCGTGGTGCTGGCGCTGTTGCAGTGGGGTGCCAAGCACCTGCAGCCGGAGGGCGCACCGCTGGCCGTGGTCGACGACGCCTCGGAGCAGCCCGTCCGGGTCGGCTTCGTCGCCCAGGACGGCACCGAGCGCACGAGCGAGGACCTGCGCATCCGCCCCACCGAGCACGCCCGCCGGGCCGCACGGGCGTCGAGGGACGCGAGGGCCGCCGCGAGGGCCGGGGCGGCGAGGGAATCGGCCGAGGGTGCGAGAGATGATTCCGCCGGCGGGAAGTGATGAACCCGCACAGCCGAATCAGTGTGCCTTCGCGGACACGAAGGCGGCGAACGGTGGCGGCGGGGTCGACTACGCACGATATGGACAGCGGCGAAGGCGGGTTCGGGACGCCGACCCGCCACGCAGGTGAGGCGGACGATCGCGAGTCCGGACGATTCCAGCGCGGATATTTCGGGGCAAGGCAGAAATTCTGATCGGCCTTCCGTGCGCGTTTCTCCTCCCCGACGCATCCTCGTTTTCCGATATTCGCGACGGGTGAAGCCTTCCGTGGAACACCCGCTTCGACGAAGGAACCAACGTGTCGACATTGATGCGCGCCGCCGCGCTCGCTCTGGGGAGCGCGGTCCTCGCGACCGCTCTGACCGCGCCGCCGGTGCACGCTCAGGAGGCGGCCGCGGCCGAGGCCGCCGCGTGCAGCTTCTACGCCAATGCCCCGTACATGAGCGGTTCCAGGACCGTGGCCGCCCGCGCGGGCAGCTCCGGTTGCCCGACGAACTGGACCTTCAACGCCTACCTGGAGAGCTCCCGCTGGTGGGGGTGGGCCAGGGACTCACACGTGCGCTGGGTCGGCAGCAGCTCGCGGACCCTGTCGGCGGCATGCGCCGGCACCCACGAGCACCGGCTGCGCATCGTGGGCGACAACGGACTGTGGAACTCCAGTGAGACCAGCAGGGAGGTGACCCTCCACTGCTGATCGCGTAGGGCGCGCCGCACGGATCCGGCCGTCGCCGACGGCCCGGCGTCCGTGCGGTGCGCCCGTTCCCGGTGTTCGGGCGGCGCCCGGGACCTCCCCCGGGCCCCTCCACGCGGGATTCACCGGTCGCGCTCGCCTTGTCCGCCCTCCATCGTTCCCCGCGGGGGTTCGCCGGTGTGGGTGCCTCCGACGATGCGCGCGTCCCGGGCCTGGATCACCGTGCCCCCGGTCACGTCGCCGGCCACCGTGTTCACCACGCTTCCCGCGCCCTTCGCATGGGACGGAGCGGCGGAGGCACGGGTTCGCGGGACGATGGCCCAGGTGAGAACGGTGGCGATCAGCGCCAGGGCCGCGACGATACCGGCAGCCCACGATGCGGCCTCCCACCCGTTGCGGGTACCGGGTCCGCCGCCGAACCACAGTCCGGCTCCCAGCGCGGCCAAGATCCCGATGCTCGCCGCCATGGCCCAGATCCACCTTGCCTTGTTCATGCCCTCGATTGTGGCGGGTCCCGCCCCGCGGGGTAAGGGGCGACCGGATGACCGCGTCGCGCCGGGGCGTGTTCGGCCGGGATGGAGCGCCCGTCCCGGGGGCATACTCCACTGCGCGGGTGCCGTGGGCGGACCCGGTGCGTACTCGGGCGGGGCCGGATGGTTATGGTGCCCCCTGACCTTGTGCGCGGGGGAATCGGACACCGGCAATGGCGCCGCGGGGTCCCACCCCAGCAGGGGAGCAGACTCAGGAGGCAGCCAGCATGTTCCAGAAGATACTCGTGGCCAACCGCGGAGAGATCGCGATCCGCGCGTTGCGCGCGGGCAACGAGTTGCGGGCGAGGACCGTCGCGGTCTTCCCGCACGAGGACCGCAACTCCCTCCACCGCCTCAAGGCCGACGAGGCCTACCAGATCGGCGAGCAGGGCCACCCGGTGCGCGCCTACCTGTCCGTGGACGAGATCGTGCGCACCGCGCTGGAGGCGGGCGCGGACGCGGTCTACCCCGGTTACGGCTTCCTGTCGGAGAACCCGGAGCTGGCGCGGGCGTGCCGTGAGGCCGGGATCACGTTCGTCGGTCCGCCGGCGGAGGTTCTGGAGCTGACCGGGAACAAGGCCACCGCCGTGGCCGCGGCCCGCGAGGCCGGCGTGCCGGTGCTGGGTTCCTCCGCGCCGACCACGGACGTCGACGCCCTGGTGGCCGCCTCCGAGGAGGTCGGCTTCCCGCTGTTCGTCAAGGCCGTCGCGGGCGGTGGCGGCCGGGGGATGCGCCGGGTCGACACCCCCGGGGCGCTGCGCGAGTCGGTCGAGGCCGCCATGCGCGAGGCCGGAGCGGCCTTCGACGACCCCACGGTGTTCCTGGAGAAGGCCGTCGTCGAGCCCCGCCACATCGAGGTGCAGATCCTCGCCGACGGCGAGGGCAACGTGATCCACCTCTTCGAGCGGGACTGCTCGGTCCAGCGCCGCCACCAGAAGGTGGTCGAGCTGGCGCCCGCGCCCAACCTGGACCCGGAGCTGCGCGACCGCATGTGCGACGACGCGGTGCGCTTCGCCCGCCGGATCGGCTACCGCAACGCGGGCACGGTCGAGTTCCTGGTGGACCGGGACGGCAACCACGTCTTCATCGAGATGAACCCGCGCATCCAGGTGGAGCACACGGTGACCGAGGAGGTGACCGACGTCGACCTGGTCCAGTCGCAGCTGCGCATCGCCGCCGGGGAGACCCTGGACGACCTGGGGCTGAGCCAGGACTCCGTCTCGCTGCGCGGTGCCGCGCTGCAGTGCCGGATCACCACCGAGGACCCGGCCAACGGCTTCCGCCCGGACACCGGAACGATCAGCGCCTACCGCTCCCCCGGCGGTTCGGGCATCCGACTGGACGGCGGCACGGCCTCGGCCGGTACCGAGGTGAGCGCCTACTTCGACTCGCTGCTGGTCAAGCTCAGCTGCCGGGGCCGGGACTTCGAGACCGCGGTGAGCCGGGCGCGGCGCGCCGTGGCGGAGTTCCGCATCCGCGGTATCGCGACGAACATCCCGTTCCTGCAGGCCGTTCTGGACGACCCGGACTTCCAGCAGGGGCGGGTGACCACCTCCTTCATCGAGGAGCGCCCGCAGCTGCTGACCGCCCGCCCCTCGGCGGACCGTGGCACGCGCCTGCTCACCTACCTGGCCGACGTGACGGTGAACAAGCCGCACGGGGACCGCCCGCACCTGATCGACCCGGTCGCCAAGCTGCCCGTGACCGGGGAGGACGCCCCACGGGCCGGATCCAAGCAGACGTTGGACGAGCTGGGGCCGGACGGGTTCGCGCGCTGGCTGCGCTCCTCCGACCGCCTGGGGGTCACCGACACGACCTTCCGTGACGCGCACCAGTCGCTGCTGGCCACCCGGGTGCGGACCAGGGACCTGCTCGCCGTGGCGCCAACGGTGGCGCGCACCCTGCCCGACCTGCTGTCGCTGGAGTGCTGGGGCGGGGCGACCTACGACGTCGCGCTGCGGTTCCTGGCCGAGGACCCCTGGGAGCGGCTGGCCGCGCTGCGCGAGGCGGTACCCAACATCTGCCTGCAGATGCTGCTGCGCGGCCGCAACACGGTCGGCTACACCCCCTACCCCGCGGAGGTGACCTCGGCGTTCGTGCAGGAGGCGGCTGCCACGGGGGTGGACGTGTTCCGCATCTTCGACGCGCTCAACGACGTCGAGCAGATGCGGCCGGCGATCGAGGCCGTCCGGGAGACCGGCACGGGGGTCGCCGAGGTCGCGCTGTGCTACACCTCGGACCTGTCCGACCCGGCCGAGAAGCTCTACACGCTGGACTACTACCTGGGCCTGGCCGAGCGCATCGTCCAGGCGGGCGCCCACGTGCTGGCGGTCAAGGACATGGCCGGGCTGCTGCGCGCCCCGGCGGCCGAGCGGCTGGTCACGGCGCTGCGCCGGGAGTTCGACCTGCCGGTGCACATCCACACGCACGACACCCCGGGCGGGCAGCTGGCCACCTACCTGGCGGCGGTGAACGCGGGCGCGGACGCCGTCGACGGAGCGGTGGCGTCGATGGCTGGCACGACCTCGCAGCCGTCGCTGTCGGCGATCGTGGCGGCCTTCGACCACTCCGACCGGTCGACCGGGCTGGACCTGGGCGCGGTGAACGCGCTGGAGCCGTACTGGGAGGCCGTGCGCCGGGTGTACGCGCCCTTCGAGGCCGGTCTGGCCTCGCCCACGGGACGGGTGTACACGCACGAGATCCCGGGCGGGCAGCTGTCCAACCTGCGCACCCAGGCGATCGCGCTGGGGCTGGGCGACCGGTTCGAGGACATCGAGGCGATGTACGCGGCCGCCGACCGGATGCTGGGCCGGCTGGTCAAGGTCACGCCCTCGTCCAAGGTGGTGGGCGACCTGGCCCTGCACCTGGTCGGGGCGGGGGTGTCGCCCGAGGACTTCGAGGCGGACCCGGACCGGTTCGACATCCCCGACTCGGTGATCGGCTTCCTGCGGGGCGAGCTGGGCGTGCCGCCCGGCGCCTGGCCGGAGCCGTTCCGCACCAAGGCCCTGCGCGGGCGCGCGGAGGCCCGTCCGACCGAGGAGCTGACGGAGGAGGACCGGGTCGGCCTGGCCAAGGACCGGCGCGTGACGCTCAACCGCCTGCTCTTCCCCGGCCCGACCCGGGAGTTCCAGGCGCACCGCGCCGCCTACAGCGACACCAGCGTGCTCGCCAGCCCGGACTTCTTCTACGGGCTGCGCGAGGGCGAGGAGCACGTGGTGGACCTGGAGCCGGGTGTGCGGCTGCTGATCGGGCTGGAGGCGGTCAGCGAGGCCGACGACCGTGGCGTGCGCACGGTGATGACCACGCTCAACGACCAGCTGCGGCCGCTGCAGATCCGCGACCGCGCCCTGTCCTCGGCGGTGCGCGAGGCCGAGAAGGCCGACCGCGCGAACCCGGGGCACGTGGCGGTGCCCTTCGCCGGCGTGGTGACGCTGACGGTGGCCGAGGGCGACGAGGTGGCGGCCGGTGACACGGTGGCCACGATCGAGGCGATGAAGATGGAGGCGTCGATCACCGCGCCCAAGGCCGGAACGGTCCAGCGGATCGCGGTCGAGGACGTCCAGCGCGTCGAGGGCGGGGACCTGTTGCTCAGCCTGTCCTGACATCCCCTGGATCGTCCGCGACCTGGTCCGGCCGCGCACCGACACGTCCGGTCGGTGCGCGGCCGGTCCCGTGCCGGCGCCCACCGGCCCGGTACCGGTGTCCACCGCTCCCTTGAGGTCCACGCGGCGTGCCCGGCCGTGGCCGCGGGGTCCGCGAGGCCCGCACGATGTTCCTCGGGGCGGCCGTGACATGCCCCCGCGGCGTGAACTCAGGACACCTCCACCGGCGAACGCCCCGAGGCCCGTGGCCGCGCCTCGGGCCCGCTCGACGTGTCCGTCAACGCCCTGGGCCGCTCAGGGGCGGAACACCGGACGGGCGGAGCGGTCGGCCGGAGCCCGTACACGCCCGGGACCGACCCGGCGCAGCACGGTCCCGAGCCCGCCCGGGCGGACCCGCCCGGGGGCGCCTCGCGCCATCCAGGAGCGCACCTGGGCGGCGGTGTCGGGGGCCACCGCCTCGATCAGCGCGTAGGCGTCACGCCGCCGGGCCGGGCGCAGTGCGCGCAGGGCCGGGGCCAGGACCTGCTCCAGGAGGGTGTCCCGCGCCGACTCCCAGGCGGGGGTCCCTCCGCGCGACCACCACAGCCACGCGTGCGCGGCGCACATGCGGTGGTCGCCGCGCAGGGCGGGCGGGAGTTCGGCGCGCGCCCGCCGGATGTAGGCCGCGGCCAGCTCCGGGGTGGCCCGGGCCGCGAACTCCGCGAACTCCAGGGCGAAGACGCGGTCGGCGGCGGCGAAGCCTTCGGGGTCCACCACCCGGTCGACCACCGCGCGGGCGGCGTCCTCGCCCAGCGGACCGCGTCCGGCCCGGCTCAGGAGCAGTTCCATGTGGCGGCGGACCACCCGGTCGGTGCCCGTTCCCCTGTCCACGTCGCGCAGGCGACCGGTGAGCGCCACGAGTTCCACCACCGGCCGGTGCCGGGACGGGAAGAGGTCCAGGTGGTGGTCCATGAGCAGGTCGGCGAGGGCCGTGACGCGGCGGTGCGGCCGTGGCGCTCCGACCACGAGGGCCGAGGCGGCCTCGGCCACGTCGGGGTGGGGGCAGGCCCGCAGCATGCGCGCCGCCCGGCCGGGGTCGGGCGCGCTCCCGGCCCACACCATGCGCAGGGCCAGCCGCACCGAGGCGCCGTCCGGCTCGCCGCCGGGGGCGAGGGTCTCGGCGACCAGGGCGAACTCGTCGAGGTCGGCGCGACCGGTGTCCTCGGGGCGGGCGGCCGGGGCACGGTCGTCGTCGGCACGGGTGCCGTGAGCGCCCCGGCGCGCGGCGACGAGTCGTTGGACGGCCCGCAGCGCGCGCAGCGGCGGCGGTGGCGGGTCGAGCAGCCAGGCCGGCGCGTCCTGGGCGACCAGCTCCAGGACGGGCCCGGGCTCGTCGCGGGCGCGGGTGTCCAGGGCACGCAGGACGACCGAGCGCGACCGGGCCTGCCCGGGTTCACCGAGGAGAGCCGCGACCTCCGCGCGGGCGGGGCCGCCGTCGAGCAGCGGCGGCACCAGGAGCCGAACGGCGTGCTCCTCCTGGAGGTGGGGCTGCACGAGCACGTCGCTCAACCGGAACAGGTCGAGCAGGACGTGGACCGGGGTGCCGTCGCGGGTGAGCGCGTCCTGGAGTGCGCGACGGGCGGGCCGCAGCAGGCGGTCCTCACCCGTCGCCCCGAGCCGGGAACGCGCCCAGCGCAGCACCTCGCGCAGGTCCGCGTGGTCCGGCTCGTCCACGAGCAGGGCGGGCAGCGACCCGAGGGCGGCGGCGACCAGCGGCGCGGTGAGGGCGGAGTCGAACCGGCGTTCCAGGGCGGTGGCGAGGTCGCGGACCGGTTCCGGGCGCGGTGGTGCGCCGGCGGTGAGCGCGGCGATGAGCGTCGCCCACCATGCGCGGGGGTGCTCGTCGACGCGCTCGCGGCACCAGGAGAGGGCGGCGGAGGCCGCCTCGGCCGGGAGTCCGATCCCCTCGGCCAGGGCG
The DNA here is from genome assembly GCF_013410755.1 of Nocardiopsis aegyptia. Taxonomy (GTDB): domain Bacteria; phylum Actinomycetota; class Actinomycetes; order Streptosporangiales; family Streptosporangiaceae; genus Nocardiopsis; species Nocardiopsis aegyptia. Next base: position 6,277,216 of record NZ_JACCFS010000001.1, on the reverse strand, counting down.
GCGCAGGCCAGGGCGCCGCCCAGGTCCTGTACCCGTCGCGTCAGGGGTGGGCCTGGGGTCGGAGGGCCGGAAGGGTCCGGAGGGTCCGGAGGGTCCGCGGAGACGGTCTCGCGCAGGAGGTCGCCGTGGCCGGCCTCCCAGAGCGCCGCGGCCGCGACGGCCCAGGTGATCGGTGCGGTGCCGGGGGCGGGGTCGAGGTCGGGGCCGGTGCTCCGGTGCACCCGGTACCGGTCGGCGCTCGCGTTGTCGGCGACGGCCGCGGCACAGTCCTCGGTGACGCCGATGACGTGGTGCGGCGACAGGTCGGGGCGCCGGGTGTAGGTGGTGAAGGTGAGCCGTTCGGCCAGGTCGGCGGGCAGGCTGTGGCACGCCAGGGCGATCCAGTGGGCGGCCTCGGTGCTGGAGCCGACCAGGACGACCTGCCGGTCGGCGCCGCCGTCCTCGTCCAGCGCCCGGAGGACGTCGGTGAGCACGGCCGCGACCCTGCCCGGGTGGCGGCGGGCGAAGGCCGTGAGGCGGTCCGGCGACAGGAGGGCCGGTCCGTGCGGGAGGCCCTGGACAGCGTGCCGGTCGGCCGTCCCTCCCCCGGCGGTGGACCCCGCTTCCGCCTGTGGTGCCGTGTCGGCGGCAGGGCCGGTTCGGGTGTCGGCCCGGGCGTCCTGCGCCGCCGTCCGCCACAGGGAGGAGCCCCAGGTGTCGATGGGCAGGGCCCCGGACCCGCGGGCCCCGTGCAGCACCAGGGCGTGGGCGTAGTAGTTGCCGTACCGCCCGGTGTGGTCGCGGCCGACGTAGACGGTGTGGCTGAGGACCGTGGTGTCGTTGGTGAGCCTGGTGTGGCTGAGGGCGACCGGGAAGTCGGAGAGTTCGGCCGGGTCGGGCCGCACGGGCATGGCGGGCGGGGGTTCGTAGGACAGGAGCCGCTCGATCCGGCGCAGGAGCGCGGGACGCAGTCCGGGGGACACGTGGACGAACTGGAATCCGGGATCGCCGGTCGGCCCGGACTCCACCGAGGTGTAGTGCGCTTCCGCTGTGCTCATCGGCCGTCCTTCGGGGGAATTCGCGCGGTCGACGGAAGGGGCGAGCGTGTGACGGGACGCGGGACGTCGGGGAAGAACGGTTCACCGCCGTTCTTCACGTGGCGGTCGGGGAGAATGGCCGGACGGGGCGCGCAGAGAGGCCCGTGGCCTGCCGTGCACCCGCCCGCAGGGGCGAAGGGGCGAGCCCCCGCGGCGGCCCGCGGCGGTGAGGGAAGGGGCTTCCAGCGGGAAATTCTACCAACGGAATCCGAAGTTCTCCAGAGACGTTCCCTTTCCGTGGACAACGCCCCGACCATCACCATGCCGATGAAAAGGAAACGACACCGCATTCATCACTGAGGCCCCACACGTGATCGACGCGGGTCCGCACCGGCGCCGACCCCTCGCCGGGATTCGCGCCGCGGACACGGGCGCGACGTTGTCCACAGGGCGGCCACGGCGCCTGGAATTCCTGACATCCTTAGTCCTCAGGAGAACCGAGCGTCTCGATGGGAACCGGATGCGCATGGGCAAGGGCAACCGTGAACGGCGGCGTGCCAGGCTGAGGACGACAGGCGAACGGCAGCGCCGCCGGGACGCACAGCGCGGGCCCGCCGCACCCGCCTCCCCCGGCACCACGGCACCGCCCCTGCCCGAGGAACACGCGCGCCGGCTGGTCGCTCTCGCCGTGGACGCGTTGCGCCGCGGCGGCGACACCCAACTGGACGCCACCCTGGCCGAACTCGCCGAACCCGGCGTGCCGGGCTGGGGACGCGCGGTCGACCGCGCCCTGTTCTCCGGTCTGGAACGCCAGGTCACGCGGTCCTGGGAGAACGGCTGGCAGCCCACCGAACTGGTGCGCGTGCTCACCCGTGAACTGGACCGCACCGCCGGCGCCCTGGCCACGGACATGGTCGCCGCCGAGAACCGCCGCTACGCCGCCGCCCGGATCGCGCCCGAGTGGTCACGCCAACTGCGCGACCTGGACGCGCGAACGTGGTGGGGCGCCGACACCGACCACGCGCGGCGGTTCGCCGAGCGCCACGGCCTGGACCGGCTCCACACCGTCCGCCTGGCCGTACGGGTGACCGCCGTGCTGCGGTCACTGCCCGGACTCCAGGTGCTGTGCCCGCCCCCCGGCCAGGCCAGCTCGACGACGCCCGAGGACGGGATCGACCCCGCCAAGCTCGCCCGGATCCGCCACCTCCTGGCCAAGGCCGAGGCGACCGAGTTCCCCGAGGAGGCCGAGGCGCTCACCGGCCGGGCCCAGGAGCTCATGGCGCGGCACAGCATCGACCACGCGGCCGTGGTCGCCGAGTCCGGGGGCACCGGCGAGGTCCACGGGCGGCGGCTTCCCGTGGACGCGCCCTACGAGTCGTACAAGGCCGCCCTGCTCAACGTCATCGCCCAGGCCAACCGCTGCCGCGCCGTATGGCACCGGCAGCTCGCCCTGTGCACGGTGCTGGGCTACCCCGGCGACGTCGACGCCGTGGAACTGCTGTTCACGTCGCTGCTGGTGCAGGCCACCACCGCGATGCGCCTGGCCGGTTCCACCCGCGACCGCCACGGGCGCTCCACCACCAGATCCTTCCGGGCGTCGTTCCTGTCGGCCTTCGCCGACCGGATCGGCGAACGCCTCATGCTGGCCTCGCACACCGGTGAGCGGGAGGCGGTGCGCGAGCACGCCCAGGCGGGGACCGACCTCGTGCCTGTCCTGGCGCGCCGCTCCGAGCGCGTGGAGGAGGCCTTCCACACCACCTTCCCCGAGGTGGAGCAGACCGAGCTGAGCGTCCCCACCAACACCCAGGGCTGGGAGGCCGGGTGGGCCGCCGCGGAAGCGGCGACCCTGCACACCCGCGACCGCGTCACCGGTTGACACCCTCAGCGGTGCCGGCAGCGTGGCGGTGCGCCCCGCGCCGTACCGCGCGCACCGCACCGGCGGTCGCGTCGGCCACCGCCCGTGGCGCGCGCCCGCGCACACCGGGCCCGGGAACGCACCCGCGCGCGCCCGCCCCTCCCTCCGTCCGCGCACCGCGGTGATCCGGGAGCGGCGTCAAGCACCTCGACGCACGCGCTTCTCGCCCGCAGGACGCCGGGCGGGGTGTGCGAGTCGTCCGCCACGAGCGAGAGGGTGAGGGCGAGGGCCACGGAAAGCGCGAGCGCGAAGGGCATCGTGGCGTGGACGGCGAACATCGGGGGTCGGTCCGGCATGCCTCCACCCTGGCAATCGTCACGATCGGTCGTGGTGCGATCACACCAGGCACCGTGTCCGGTTCAGGCCACGACCGGAACGCATGGCCACCACCGAACGCGGGAAGCCGCCCGCTCCGCGGACCCGACCGGCCGCCGAACGCACGGGAACGCCCGCCCGCCAGGGCTTCCGGGTTGCGCACGACATCCGATCACCGGAACACTACGGACGACACTCCCTCAGCCCTGGAAGGCGACTCCGTGACGGACGCTCCGCTCATCGACAGCACCGTTCCCCACTCCGCGCGCGTACTCAACTACTGGCTCGGCGGCAAGGACCACTACCCCGTGGACCGCGGCCTGGGCGAACAGATCAAGGAAAGCTCCCCGGAGATCGTCACCCTCGCCCGGGCCGACCGCGACTTCCTCGTCCGCACGGTCGCCTTCCTGGCCAGGGAGGCGGGTATCCGCCAGTTCCTCGACATCGGAACGGGTCTGCCCACCGCCAACAACACCCACGAGGTCGCCCAGCGCATCGCGCCCGAGTCCAAGGTCGTCTACGCCGACAACGACCCCCTCGTGCTCACGCACGCCCGCGCGCTGCTGACCAGCTCCCCGGAGGGCAGCACGCACTACCTCGACGCCGACCTGGTCCAGGCCGAGTCGCTCCTGGCCCAGGCACGCGAGCACCTGGACTTCTCAGAGCCGATCGGGTTGACCATCATGGGCACCCTGGGACACTTCCCCGCCGACGACGCGACCTACGCGATCGCGCGCACCTACGTGGACGCGCTGCCCTCCGGCAGCTACCTGGCCCTGTGCGACAGCACCGACACCAGTCCGCAGATCGTCGAGGCGGCCAGGCAGTGGAACGCGGAGGCCTCCGCGCCCATCCACCTGCGCACGGTCGCCGAACTCGAGCGGTTCTTCGACGGGATGGAGCTCCTGGAGCCGGGCGTGGTCTCCGTGCCGTTCTGGCGCCCGGAGTCCACCGACCTGGGCGGCCCCGTCGAGGTCGCCCAGTACGGCGGCGTGGCGCGCAAGCCCTGACCGTCCGCGGGCCCCGCGGTGCGGGGCCCGGCGGTGCGGGCCCCGCGGTGCGGGGCCCGGCGGTGCGGCCTCGGCGGGGACGGGATCGCCCTCACGGCCCGGCGGCTTCCGGGGGACTCTCCGGGGTGGTCAGGGAGGCCAGCTCCAGCGCCAGTTGCTGGGCCTCCACCAGCGACCTCAGGGTGGCGTCCTCGTACGGGGCCGCCGCCCCGGCCCGCAGCGTGGACTCGGTGATCGCGTCCAACCGGGCGGCCGCCCGGCGGTCCTCGATCTCCAGTTCCGCCGTGCCCACCTTGTCCGCGTAGTCCTCCAGCCGCGCGATCCGGCCCAGGACGGCACGCACGTCCTCGTCGAGCGCGGCACGGGCGCGCTCGGCCGCCCTGCGACTGCGCTCCCCCGGAGTGGGCACGGCGGCGATCTGGTGCCGGTACACGGTGTGCCGTTCCAGGCTCCGCGCGATCGCCCACTCGATGTCGGCGAGCACCACGCGGTTGCGCGCCGTGTCCAACAGCAGGCCCCGGTCGTGCAGCGACGATTCGAGCACGGTGTCCACGGCGCGCTGGGCCCGGCCGAGCAGGTCGCGCGCCTGGTCGTCGAGGATCCGCGGCTCGACGAACCGGCCGGCGAACTCGGCGGTGACGTTGCCCGGGGCCGGTGCTCGCACGGCGGGACCCGTGTGCGGCTCACCGGTGACACCCCGCACGACCAGCACGACGGTGGCCCCGACGAACAGGACGATGAGCGCGGGCACCGGTCCGGCGGCCATCATGGTCGTGTACGCGACCGCCGCGAGGCCGAGATAGGCCGCGCGCATGCCCTTGCCGACGCGCACGCCCGTGTCCTCGGGCCGGGGCCGGTCCTGGGCGTCCGGGCGGCCGCTCCGTCCGCCCAGCGCCGCACGCAGGCGGTCCGCGTCGTCCCGTCCGATGTCGGGGTGCAGGGTCGCGCGCAGGGGCCGCCCGCCGGGTCCGCCCAGCGGCGCCGCGCCCCCGCCGCGACCCGACGCGCCGGGTTCGGCCGCGAGCCGGCCGCGCGCCTGTCGGCCGCGTTCGGTCAGCCGCCAGTCGTCCTCCCCGTCCCCCGCGGTCACCAGGCCGCGGCGTCGGAGCCCGTCCAGTGTCGGGACCCCCGCGTAGACGCGGACACGGAACACCGTGCGGTCCGTGGGGTGGGGCTCGGCCTCGCGCAGCGCCTCCGCCATCGCCCCGGAGATCCGCACGATGTCTCCGCCGGGGAGGATGAGCTCCATGGGGGCCTTTCGCGGTCGCCCGGATCGTCGTCGTGGCACGGCACCCGTCGTGGCGCTTCCGCGTCGCCGCGGGTCCGGGCGGTCACCGACACCTGAGCCAGCGTAGCGCCCGGACACGCACCGCACGAGGTCCTCTCCACGACCCGTGGCCCTCGGCCCGCACACGCGAGGGCCCGGGCCGCCTCCGTGCGGCGGCCCGGGCCGTGTCGGGTCCGCGTGCCGTCCGGGCTCCGCCCCGGTGCGCGCCTCAGGCCCGTACGGGATCGGCCGGGTAGGCGACCTCCACCTTGTTTCGCGTCCCCCACTGTGCGATACGGCCGCAGGTGCACATCGCGTACAGGTACAGCGGCCGGAGCAGCAGGAGGCGCCAGACCGTGGCGACCGGCGCGCAGAGGAACAGCAGCAGTCGCTGGACCACCGTCTCGTCCGAGCGCACGACCATGAAGATCCGCAGCGAGATGAGGTAGCTGACGGCCGTCCCGATCACGAACGCCGCGAAGGCGATGTCCCCCAGGTGCGTCCGCAGGTCCGGGTGCAGGACGATCAGCAGCGGCACCGCGTAGCCCAGGAACAGGTGCAGGTACTCGGCCACGGTCCCCCAGAAGACCACACCGCGGACCGGCATGTACCGCAGCCACCACAGGTGGCGCACCGTCGTGCCGCGCATCCAGCGCAGCTGCTGGCCGAAGTAGTGGCTCGCGGTCTCGGGGACGAGGGTGAAGACCAGGGACGAGGGCTGGTGCACCGTGTCCCCCTCCAAGAGTCCGTAGAACGTCAGCATGGAGTCGTCGTTCATCTGCATCGGACGGCCGAGGAAGGTCTCGTTCTCGTACACGCCCGCGCGGTCCCGCACCAGGTGGGCCCGGTAGAAGGCCAGTGTGCCCGAGTTGATCGTCACCCTGCGCAGCACCGACTGGGCACTGCGCAGACCGCGGGTGAACGGCAGGTACAGCAGGCCGGTCATCCGGGTCAGCAGGTTGGTGTCCCGGTTGAGGACCAGGACGTGCCCCGCGACGGAGGTGACCCTGGGGTCGGCGAAGGGCGCGAGCCCCTCCCGGACGGCGTCGCGGTCCATGACCGAGTCGCTGTCCAGGGTGACGAAGACGTCGGCGTCGTCGTCGGCCAGGACGTGCATCTGCGCGTACCGCTTGCCCCGGTTGGGCGTGCGGTCCCAGGTCGCGGCCACGCCCGCCTCGGCCGCGTCGGCCAGGAACCGGTCGCGGATCTCGGCGTAGTCCCGCACGGCGCCGGTGTCCGGATCGATGGAGCCGTCGTCCACCACCCTGACCCGGTCCACCTTCCGGCTCTGTTCGAGCACGGAGCGCAGGCACTTCCGCAGGACGCCGGGATCCTCGTTGTAGACCGGGATCTGCACCGTGACGACCAGCCGGTCGAGTGCCTCGCGCTGTGCGCCGGTGGCCCGGAAGGGGCGCTCGAACCAGGCCAGTGGGACCCACCACAGCAGAGCGAAGCAGGCGAGCCACACCAGGCCCATGTTCAGGTTGGCGTCGACCCCGTGGTGGGCCATGACCACCACGTGCAGGACGCCCCAGGCGACGAAGCCGACCAGGGACACGGCCGCCAGCGCGGCGACCACCCCCGGGCGCACGCAGCGCGCCCGGGGAAGTGCGCTGTCGTCGGGACCGATCACTGCGTCGGGCCCAGGTCGGCGCGGAAAGAGAACCTGATCAGGACCGCTCCGGCGACGGTCACCAGGAGACCGACGGCGATCAGCCAGAGGTGGCCGGTGGCGATCCCCGTCGCCGCCAGCGTGGTCCCCGAGCCGGTGGCAGATCCGTATGGCACATGCACTCCTTTGTCCAATGACTACTTGCACATGAACAATGACAGTACGTGTCCACTGGGGGACCTTCGGCAGGAGAAATGTCAGGCCAAAACTCCGCAAGTGAACGGTCAACACACCACGCGGCCGGAGTCCCGGCGCGTCACGGTCAGGGCGTGACGATCGCGAAGTCGGGACGGGGTTCGTCCAGGACCGCCATCAGCCGGTGGAGCGCCCCCGCGTCCCCGCGGTGCTCCACACCGTCCAGCTCCCCCGTCGTGAGGACCCGGACCAACGCGTCCTTGGTCACGCTCAGGGCCAGGTCCGCCGCCTCGTCCTTCGGGTCGGGGTAGTGGATGAGCACCCCGTTGGAGAGCATGGCCCGGTAGCGCTCGCCGCTGTCGGTCATGTGCAGGTCCAGGGACAGCTCCTCCCTCCAGGCGCGGGGTCCGTCCACCCGGATGCCCACCGAGTCCAGGATCTGCGTGACATCGAGGGCCGAGACCAGGCTGTCGGCCAGGGCGATGGCGGTCGGCGGCACCCCGTTCCGCAGCTCCTTGGCGCCCACCAGGAAGAAGTTCCGCCAGATGGCGTTCTCGGCCCCGTGCCCGAGCCGGGTCAGGATGTCCGCCAGCAGCTCCTTGGTGTCGTCACGGTCCGGCGCGGCGAAGACCGCGTGCGAGGTGAGCTCGGCGGCGAAGCGCAGGTCGTCCGCGGCGGCGAAGGCCCGGGCCTGCTCCAGGAGGCCGTCGACACCGCCCATGGCACGGGCATAGCGCTCGCCCTGGGCCCGCGGCGGGTGCTGCCACAGATGGGCGGGGTTGCCGTCGAACCATCCCATGTACCGCTGGTACACGGCCTTGATGTTGTGCGAGATCGAACCGTAGTAGCCGCGTGCGCTCCAGGCCTCCGCCAGCCCGGGCGGGATCGGCAGCTCCTCCGCGATCTCGATGCCCGTCGATCCCTTGTTCATCAACCGCAGGGTCTGGTCGTGCAGGTAGGCGTAGACGTCGCGCTGCTCGGCGAGGAAGCCGCGGATCCCCTCGGTGCCCCAGATGGGCCAGTGGTGCGAGGCGAAGACGACGTCGGAGTCGTCGGCGAAGAGTTGCAGGGTCTCGTTGAGGTAGCGCGACCACATCCGGGCGTCACGGACCTGGGCGCCGCGCAGTGTGAGCAGGTTGTGCAGGGTGTGGCACGCGTTCTCGGCGGTGCACAGGGCGCGCTTCTCGGGGAGGTGGAAGTTCATCTCCGCCGGCGCCTCGGTGCCCGGGGTCATCTGGAACACGAACCGCACGCCGTCGAGCACTTCCTCCTGGCCCGTGCGCGTGATCTCCAGGGTCGGCGGGACCAGGCCCACCTGCCCCTGGGAGGTCCCGAGGCCGAGCCCCATCCCGACGCGCCCCTCCGGTCCCGGTTCGAGGTCGAAGGCCGCGAAGTACATGCCGCGCCGGATCATCGCCGTCCCGGCGTAGACGTTCTCCGACACCGCGTGTTCCATGAAGTGCTCGGGGGCGACGACCGGCACCCGGCCCGACGCGACGTCGGCGGGGTCGACGACGCCGAGCACGCCGCCGAAGTGATCGAGGTGGGGGTGGGTGTAGACGACGGCGGTGACCGGCCGGTCCGAACGGTGTTCGCGGTACAGGGCGAGGGCCCGCGCCGCGACCTCCTCGGACACCAGCGGGTCCACGACGACGACGCCCTCGCGCCCCTCGATCACGGTCATGTTGGACAGGTCCATACCGCGCACCTGGTAGATGCCCTCGGCGACCTCGTAGAGGCCGCTCATGGCGGTCAGCCGCCCCTGGCGCCACAGGTGGGGATGCACGGTGTCGGGAACCCGGTCCGCGCCCTCCTCGAAGAAGGAGAAGGGGCGCAGGTCCCACACCGACCGGCCGCGCGCGTCGGTCACGGTGGGCGGGGCCGGTGCGACGAGTCCGCGCCGCGCGTTGTCGAAGTCGGCCGTGTCGGCCAGGGACGGGCCCCGCGTCTCCGTGCCCGTGTCCCCCGACGCCGTGGGGCGGGGGACCCCTCCGGTCGTGCGGCCGGTCCCGGTGCCATGTGCCACGTGCGCCTCCTGCGGTGTGTCGTCGTCCAGGGGCGCCGATCACGCCCCCGACATCCCACAGCGGCACCTACCCGGCACACGCCTGGGCCAGGGCCAAGGGACGGTCAACGTCCTCTTGGTCCGGCACGGCCCGTCGCTTTGCGCTCCCTCGCCGTTCCCGCTCGGCCACGCACGGCCGGGGCGGCCCGGGCGGTCACTTCCGCTTCGCGGCCTTGCGCTTCCTGCGCTCCGAGGGACGCAGGAGGAGTCCGATGAGCAGGCCGACGACCGCGGTGGTGGACAGCGCGGCCCACTGCGGAGCCTCCAGCGAGAAGAACAGGACCTGGATCTCGGTCACGTCCCTGTTCTGCGCCACGAAGAAGATCGCGATGATGACCAGGATCAGTGCGACCCAGATACGTGGCGGGACGGCCGACGCGGAGAAGCGCTTCTCGGAGACGGGATTGCCGCTGATCGGGCCTTCCGCGGGTGTGGAAGCCGCCATGGAATCATCCCCTGTTCGACACGACGTCTCGAGCGCCCGGGAACACTCGGGCGTGTACGGCATTCCCCACGTCCGATATCGCCGAAGACAAGGGCGGGCCAATTCCTGTCCCGTATCCCGTGCGCGAGGCGGCGCCCCGGCCCGTCCGCCTACGCCTGGCGTCGCACCATCTCGGCGATCCACGCGGGCGCGAACGGCGACGTGCAGTTCGGCGGGGTCGGGTAGTCCCTGAGCACCTGGAGGCGCTCGCCGATGTCGATCGCGCGGGCGCGGTACCGCGGGTGCCGGATCCCGATCTGGGCCAGGCAGGTGTTCATCGCCCACTGCAGCCGGTCCGGGGCGTCCTTCATCCGCGCCTCGATGACGTCGAGCAGTGCGGCGAGGTCGAGGCCCTCGGGCTTCCTCACCACCCGGTCGGCGGTCAGTGCCCAGCCGGCGCTCGCGACGACCGGGTCCGCGTCCGCGCTCCAGGCCAGACGCAGCTCCTCGGCGTGCGGGTTCTTGCGCACCACGTAGTTCACGAGCCAGTCGTGCACCTTGGGAGCGCGCGCGTGGCGCAGCATGGTGTCCAGCTCGTCGCGTCCGAAGGCCTTCGGTCGGCAGATGAGCAGTGCCAGGAGCCTGGCCGCGGTGTCGTCGGTCGCCCAGAGGTCGAGCGCCAGGTCCTGCTGGGTCCTGATCCGCTTGGCGAGGGCCCGCAGCTTGGTGAGGTTCACGCCGTGGTCGTCGCCGTGCTTCTCGTTGACCCTGCGCATCCCGGGGTCCTCGAGCTCGGCGAGCTCGGCCATGACCTGCGCCACCGTCGTTCCACTCATCCCGGGCCTCCCGTCCCTCGCCGTGATCACCGGCCCGGGTCCGACGTTAGCCGGTCCGCGCCCCGGGGAGGGTCGGCATCGGGCGGCGGAGGGCAGGAAGCCCGGTGGGCCGCCCGGTCCGGGACCGGGCGGCCCACCGGGGCCGCGCCCGGGTTACAGGGCCTGGTCGTCGACCTGGATGTTCCACAGGACGCTCGTCCCCTGAACCGAGGTCGCCGTGATGGTCACGCCGTAGTTCATGCCCCCGCTCACCATGTTGCAGCGGATCTCGGCACCCACCTGCGCGGGCAGGTCCTGGGAGCAGGTGAACCCCTCGAAGGTCTGGCCGGCCTGCTCCAGCTGGGCGGCCGACTGCTCGGCGACCTCCGCGGCCGGGACGGAGTCGCCCGCGGACGAGCCCGCGGAGTCGTCCCCGGCGGTGTCGTCGGCCGCGGTGTCACCACCCGTGTCGTCCGCCGCGGCGTCATCGGCCGCGGTCTCGTCGGCCGGGGCGTCGTCGACCAGAACGTCCAGATCGGCGTCGGAGCCGTCGGCCCAGATCACCGTGACGGTCACCCCGAGGGTGTCCTCGCCGGCCGTGAGCTCACAGCGGATCTGGGCGCCCTCCTCCGCGGGCAGGTCCTCGGCGCAGGTCAGGTCGTCCGGGGCCTGGCCGGTCTCCTCCGTCAACATCTCGCTCGCCCGCTGGGCGACCTCGTCGGCTGCGATGACGCCGGGCCCACCGATACTGAACGAGCAGCCGGTCGCCAGGAACAGGGGCAGTGCGCCCAGGACGGCTCCGGCCATGAGTTGTCGACGCTTGACGTGCCGCATCGCGGCCTCCTCTGTGCGGGATGACATGCCACATGGACCGACGACGGAAACGGTGGGCGGGTTCCGTGGTCACGCGTCCTGATGCTGATCTGTGGCCTGTATGTCCGTTCTGTTCACCTGATGGACGCGTAGCGGCCGTATCGCCCGTGGAGGGCACCCGTCGAGGTTCCCGGGGCCCGTGTGCGTACCCTGCCCCGACCTTGAACGAGCCGCCCCGGGCGGTTCACCGCGGGTCCCGCAGCCTCCGCTCCGTCTCCCGCACCTGTTCCGTGCGGTGCTGCTCGCGGTAGAGCGCCAGGGCCCGGCGCCTGGCCACGCGGGCGTGGTCGCTCTCGTCGAGGGCGTCGTGGGCCTCCGCGAGGCCGCTGAGCGAGTCGGCCTCCTCGATGGCGTCTCCCGTGCTCCGGTACAGGCGGACCGCCCGGCGGTAGTGCGCGACGGCTTCGGCATGGCGGCCCGCGCGGCCGGCGGCGTATCCCAGGCTGTCCAGGGCGTCCGCCTCCCCGTGCCTGTTGCCGAGGGCCACGCACGCGTCCAGGGCGGCCCGGCAGTGTTCGTAGCCGAGGTCGTGTCGGCCGAAGCGCGCCAGGCACCAGCCGAGGTTGTTGAGCGCCCCCGCCTCCCACCACGCGTGGCCGACGGTGCGGTACAGGTCCAGGGACCGCTCCCCGTGGTCCACCGCCGAGTGCTCGTCCCCGGTGAGGATCGCGGACAGCAGGAGCGCCTGGTGCGTGTGCGCCTGGTTGAGCAGGTCACCGGTCTCCTCGAAGCGGGCCAGGGCGTGGACGAGGTGGCCGGCCGGTTCCGCACCGGGGTGCCCGGTCAGGAGCAGGGCGGAGGCCAGGCCCCGGTGGGACAGCGCCCTCAGCGTCGGCGCGTCCGGATCGTCCAGCCTGGCCGCGGCGTCGAGTCCGGCGCGCGCGTTGCCGATGAAGTCCTCGACCGGACCACAGCGCCGCAGGTACAGGTGGGCGTCCCAGCACAACCGCCAGGCCTGGCGGTGCAGGCCCAGCTCCGAGGCGAGGCGGACCACGGCGGGCAGCCAGGACCGCTCGGCGGCGAACCACGCCATCGCCGCGGTCTCGTCCGACGGCAGCGGGGTCGCGGTCCCGCCGCCCGGTTCCTCCCCGGGGGTGGAGGGGGTGTCGTGGGGGCCCAGGCGGCGGTTCCCGGCGGAGGCGGCGCGGACGTAGTGGTCGACCAGCGCGCACAGCGCGCGGCGCCGGTCCTGCTCCGACTGATCCCGCTCGGCCCGCTCCCTGCTGTGCAGTCGGACGAGGTCGTGCAGTTCGTAGCGCCCCGGCGCCGGCCGGTGGACGAGGTGGGCCGATTCCAGGACGCGCAGCAGCGCCCTGGTGCGGGCGTGGGCGAGCCCGGCGAGCGCCGCGGTGGCCGGCAGCCCGACGCACTGCCCCGGAGCCAGGCTCAGCAGGCCCAGCAGCCGTGCCGCGGGCCCGGGCAGGGCCCGGTAGGAGGCGTCGAAGACGCTTCGCAGCGACGTGCCGGCATCGCCGGTGTCCAGGAGGTCGAGCCGGGTCGCGGTCTCGCGCAGTTCGGACGCCAGTTCGGCGAGCGGCAGGTGCGGAGCGCCCATGGCGTGGGCGGCGGTGATGGTCAGGGCCAGGGGCAGCCGCCCGCCGGCGGCGACGATGGTCTCCACCGCGTCCGGCTCCCGTGCCGCGCGGCGCTCGCCGACTCTGGCCGTGAACAGTGCGCGCGCCGCCGCGGAGGTGAGCGGGTCGAGCGTGACGGACCGGGCCCCCTCGGTGGCGACCAGGCCGCTGAGACGGTCGCGGCTGGTGACCACGACCGCGCAGGAGGAGGAACCGGGGATCAGCGGGCGGACCTGTTCGGCGTCGCGCGCGTTGTCCAGCAGGATCAGGATCCGTTGTCGGGCGAGCAGGGTGCGGTACAGGCCGAACTGCGCGTCGGTGCTGGCGGGGACGGCCTTCTGGTCGACCCCGAGTGCGGTGAGGAGGTCGTGGACCGCGGTCTGGGGCGTGGTGGCGCGGGTACTCGGGGAGAAGCCGTGCAGGTTCACGTAGAGCTGGCCGTCGGGGAACCGGTCGAGGTTGTCGTGCGCCCATCGGAGGGCCAGCGAGGTCTTGCCCACTCCGCCGAGGCCGCAGATCACCGTGACCGGCACCGCCCCCGGCCGCAGGGCGGCGTCGAGCGCGGCGAGGCCCTCCTCGCGCCCGGTCAGCAGCGGAGGCGGAGGCGGGAGCTGGCCGGGCGGGGGCATGGCCGGGGGCGCCGCGGCCGGGACCGGCCGCGGGCGGGGCGACGGGACGGGCGCCGCCGCGGGCGAGGACGCGTCCAGGGCCGGATCGCTGTTGAGGATCCGCAGGTGGAGGTCCCTGAGCTCGGTCCCGGGATCCGTGCCCATCTCCTCCCCCAGTGCCTTCCGGGTGGACTCGAAGCGCTCCAGCGCCTGGGCGGCACGGCCCTCCCGGTACAGCGTGAGCATGAGCTGGCCGATCAGGCGCTCGTCGAGCGGATGCCGCTCGGCGAGGGCGATCAGATCGCCGAGGAGGGCGGCCTGCCTGCCCTGGCGGAGCAGTAGGTCGTTGCGGTCCAGTTCCGCCCGGAAGCGCTCCAGCCGGAGCTGTTCGCGGGTCTCGTTGATCCAGGGGCTGTCCAGCGCGCCGAGGGCGTCGGCCCGCCACAGCCGGAACGCGTCCTCGTACAGGGCGAGGGCGGGTCCCCCGCTGGGCGAGGCCCGGGCCCGCGTCACGAGGTCGCGGAAGCGGCACAGGTCGATCGCGGCGCACACGTCGGGGCCGACCGTGAGGACGTAGCCGCCCGGGCGCCGCTCGACCCCGACGTCCCCGCCGGACGCCCCCAGGGCCGACCGCAGCCGGGAGACGTAGCTGTACAGCGACGAGCGGGCGCCGCCGGGCGGGCGCTGGCCCCAGACCCGGTCGATGAGCCGGTCGGCCGTGACCGGACGGTTGGCGTCGGCCAGCAGCCCGAGGAACACGGACTGCCGCCGCACGTGTCCGAGATCGACGGGGCGTCCGTCGATGCGTGCCGCGATGTCACCCAGGACGGAGATCTCTAGTGTCATGACCCCACCGGTTCGGAAGACGTCCCACGGAATGGCGTGACCCGGAGTGGCATTGTCCTGACCGAGTGATCGGATCCGGGCCACCCGGGCGCGCGCTTCCCCGCTGAGGGGAATCAGCAGAACGATAGACCCCGGAAGCGCCGCCCGGAAGGCCGTCGTGGTCCGTTCGTGGGAAATAAAGCCGAGCCGTGGAACGCGTTTCTCATGGTCCGCGAGCAGGCCCGCATCGACTGCCCCCACGGGCTTCCGATGCGTGACGGACCGTGAGGAGGAAAACGAGGAATTCACGTTCTCCGGGGAAAGAGGGGAAATGCGCGAAGGGAGCGCGAACGCGCACGACAACGGAGCTCCCACCCACCGAAAAAAGAATACTGGGGAAAAGGGGGAGCGCTGCGGTGGAATCGCCTTCCGGAGCACCGGAGAAGAGCGAGACAACGGCCATCCGATGTGTCGGTCGAGTGATGCCGCGGTCACGTGGCGGAGTCCGCCGGGAAAGGGAGCCGCGCCGCGCCCAGGATTCCGTCGTGGCGGTCGACCCGGTACCGGCGCAGCACGTCCACGAGCGCGGACGACCGCACGTCTATCCAGCGCCGCGCACCTCACCGGGCCGGGGCGGGCGGATCACTCCTGTGGCAGGAGTCCGAGAGCGCGTGCCCGGGTGACGTTGTGCCGGGCGTCGGCCAGAGCGTGGTGCGCGTCGCGGGGCTGTGCGGGCAGCACCGGGTCGCCGAGCCTGCGGGCCTCCTGGCGCAGGTCGTTGGTCCAGGCGGGCACGTGCTCGGACAGCCAGGGGTGCCGCCCGCACCCGGGAGGGAACACCCACCGCACGGGTACCGCGGGAGGTCGGACGCGGAGCCCGCGCCGCATCCGGACACAGGTCGTCTCGTGGAACGAGACCTCTCCGCTGGGGAGCCGCTGCTCCCAGCCGTCCGGAACCGTGCCGTAGGCCGTGTACCCGAGCCGTTCGCAGAAGGCGCGGTTGCCCGCGTCGTGCTCCTCGTAGCACAGTTCCGCACGGGAGAGCCCGCGTCGGCGGACGCGGTCCTCGAGCGCACGCACCAGGACTGTGCCGACGCCGCGGCGCCGCACGAAGGGATGCACGGCCGGCTGCCACAGGTAGCCCGCGTCGGGGAAGGGCTGGAAGTCGACCCCTCCGATCGCCGGCGGCGCCTGTGAGGGAGCGCAGACGGCCACGTAGTCGACCTCGCCGGCCGCGGCGCGTTCCAGCGCCCCGGCCACGGCCGCGACGTGGTGCGGTCCGCCGGACCAGCCGCAGCCGGCCAGGTCGTGCCGGGTGAGGTCACGGATCACCGGGGGCACGGTCACCTCGCCGCGCTCCGCCCTTCCGGCACCGCTCGACCGGTGCGTCCGCCGCTCGTCCATGGCGCGAGCCTGCCAGCGCCGGCACCCTCCCGCAACGGGTTTCCCGACCGCGGGCCGGAGGCGGCCCGCACCGCGTCGACCGTGGGCGGCCCGGCGTCATCGCCACGGCCCCGCGGCCTCCCCGGGCGGCCCGGAGGACGCCACCGTGCCGCCCTCCATGACGATGCACTGGTCGGCGCCCAGCGCCTCCTCCGGTGCGTGGGTCGCGTGGACGACCGTCACCCCCTCGGCGCGGGCACGATCCACGGTCGCGCGGATGTAGTCCAGCGCGTGCCGGTCCAGGCCCGCCGACGGTTCGTCCAGCAGGAGTAGGTCCGCCTCCTGCGCCAGCCCCTGGGCGACCAGGACGCGCTGGCGCTGGCCGCCGGAGAGCTCCCCCAGCCGGCGGTCGGCCAGGTCGGCGACGCCCATCCTGTCGAGGCAGTCCCGGACCACCGCCCTGTCGCGCCTGGTCAACGGGCGCCACGGGCCGCGGTGCGCCCAGCGCCCCATGGCGACGGTCGCCCGCGCCGTGACGGGCAGGGCGTCCTGGACGGCGCTGCGCTGGACCACGAAGGCGGGCCGGGAGCCGCCGTGCCGGGTCACCGTTCCCGCGCGCGTCCTGAGCGTGCCCGCCAGAACGCCCAGCAGCGTGGACTTCCCGGAGCCGTTGGCCCCGACCAGGGCGGTGACCGCGCCATCGGGGATCCGGGCGTCGACGCCCCGGAGGACGTCCGCCCCTCCGTACCCCGCGTACACGCCCTCCAGTGCGACCCGGTCCATGCCCGTTCCTCCCACGTCGGCCCCATGTGAAAACGATAATGATTTTCATTGTAGAGTGTCCCACCATGGAAGCCTTCTTCGCACCCTTCGGGGTCGTCTTCGTCCAGCGCGCACTGTGGGGCGGGATCCTCGTCTCCGCCGTCTGCGCGCTCGCCGGGACGTGGGTGGTCCTGCGCGGCATGGCGTTCCTCGGGGACGCGATGTCGCACGGCATGCTGCCCGGGGTGGCGCTGGCCTCCCTCTTCGGACAGAACCTCCTCCTGGGCGCCACCCTGGCGGCCGGGACGATGGCCGTCGGGGTCACCGCGCTGGGCCGCTCGCCCCGTCTGTCCCAGGACACGAGCATCGGGCTGCTCTTCGTCGGCATGCTCTCGGTCGGCGTCATCATCGTGTCCCACTCGGCCTCCTTCGCCGTCGACCTCACCGGGTTCCTCTTCGGCGACGTCCTGGCCGTGCGCGAGCGCGACCTGGCCTACCTGGGGGCCGCCCTGGGCGTGGCGCTCGCGGTCGCGGTCGGCGGGCACCGGGCCTTCGTCGCCCTGGCCTTCGACCCGCGCAAGGCGCACACCCTGGGCCTGGCGCCCCGCGCGGCGCACGCCGTGCTGCTCGGCCTGGTCACCCTGGCCGTGGTCGCCTCCTTCCACGTGGTCGGCACGCTGCTGGTGTTCGGCCTGCTCATCGCGCCCCCGGCGGCCGTCGCGCTCTGGGCGCGCGGCATCCCGGTGATCATGCTCGGCGCGGCGCTGCTGGGCAGCACCGCGACCTTCGTCGGCCTGCTCGTGTCCTGGCACTGGGAGACGGCGGCCGGCGCCACCATCGCGGCCGTGGCGGTGGCGATGTTCTTCGTCTCCGTGCTCGCCTCCGCCGCCCGGCCCTCGCCCCGGCGCTCCTCCACGCGAGCCGACCGCCCCGCGCGCCCCTCCGCCGTCTCCCATCCGGAAGGACAGATGACCTCATGACCAGCGAACACCGTCCCGCCGCCGTGCTCGGCGCGACCGGCCTGGGCGCCCTGCTGCTGCTCACGGGCTGTGCGGACGCCGAACCCGCCGAGTCCCCCGGGCAGGCGGGCGCGTCGGAAGGGGAGGAGGTCCCGCACGGCTACGTCGAGGGGGCCGAGGAGACCGCCGAACCGCAGTCACGCCTGGTGGTGGCCGACACCGGCACCGGGGACGTCCGTGTCCTGGACCTCATCACCGAGGAGGTGACCGAGCTGGACCCGGTACCGGACGTCGACGGAATCACGGGCGACGGCAGGTTCGCGTACCTCCGGTCATCGGATCACGGGACGACAGACATCGTGGACAGCGGCGCCTGGACCGTGGACCACGGCGACCACAGCCACTACTACCGCACCGGCATCGGACACGTGGGCGCTCTGGAGGACTTCGCGGCCCGCGGAGCGGTCACGGACCCCGCCCTGACCTCCCTCATCGACGAACACGGCGCGTCCAGGACCCTGGAGCGCCCCGCGCTGGAGGACGGCACGGTCGAGCCCGCGGCCGCGGTCCCGGAGGGCTCGGCGACCGCGCTGCCCTTCGCCGGGAGGCTCGTGGTGGCCGCGGGCGGTTCCGACGGGCGGGTGCGGGTCCACGACCGCGAGGGCGCCGAGGAGGACGTCCTCGACGGCACCTGCACCGATCCCGCCGGCGCGGCGGTCACGCGCCGGGGCCTGGTCGTCGGCTGCGAGGAGGGGACCCTCCACGTGACCGAGGACGACGACGCCCTGCACGCCGAGACCATCCCCTACCCCGACGGCGGCGCCAGGACGGAGTCCTTCCAGCACCGGCCCGGCTCCGCCGTCCTGGCCGCCCTCTCCACCGACGGGCAGGTGTGGGCCCTCGACCTCTCGGAGCCGGCGTGGACCCGGCTGGACGTCCCCGACGCCGTCGCGGTGAACGCGGTCGGCGAGGACACCTTCGTCCTCGTGCTGACCGCCGACGGGACCCTGCGCTCCCTGGACCCGGAGACGGGCGAGCAGGAGGCCGAGGCCGGTCTTCTCGACGAGGTGGGCGCGGACCCCGCGCCCACGATCCAGATCGACACCGGCCGCGCCTACGTCAACGACGCCGAAGCGGGCGTCGTGCACGAGATCGACTACAACGACGACCTGCGTGTCGCGCGGACCCTCGACACCGGGATCGCGCCGCACCTCATGGTCGAGACGGGACGGTGAAGGACATGAGGACACCGGAGCCGCTGCGCCTCTGCGCCGCGGCGGTCGCCCTGGCGGCGACCGCCCTCGGAACGGCCTCCTGCTCGTCAGGGGACGACCGGGGCGGGGGCGTCGTCGTGACGACCAACATCCTGGGCGACATCACCCGCGCCGTCGTGGGCGAGGAGGCCGAGGTCACGGTTCTGATGAAGCCCAACGCCGACCCCCACTCCTTCGGGATCTCGGCCCAGGAGGCCGCGGCCGTCGAGAACGCCGACCTGGTGGTCTACAACGGCCTCGGTCTGGAGGAGGGCGTGCTGCGCAACGTCACGGCGGCCGAGGAGGCCGGTGTGACCGCCCTGGAGGTCGGTGCGGGCGTCGACCCCCTCCCCTATGCCTCCGACGAGCACGAGGGCGAGCCCGACCCGCACTTCTGGACCGATCCGCGACGGGTCGTCCGGGCCGTCGACCTGATCACCGAGAACGTGGTCGAGCGGGTCGAGGGGGTGGACGCCGACGCCGTGCGCGCGAACGCCGAGGCCTACACGGCCGAACTGGAGGAACTCGACGCGTGGATGGCCGAGGAGTTCTCCGCCATCCCCGAGCAGGACCGCAAGCTGGTGACCAACCACCACGTGTTCGGCTACCTCGCCGACCGCTACGGCTTCGAGGTCATCGGCGCCGTGATCCCCAGCGGCACCACCCTGGCCTCCCCGAGCACCGCCGACCTCAAGGACCTGTCCGACACCGTGCGCGAGGCGGGGGTCGGCGCCGTCTTCGCCGACTCCTCCCAGCCCGACCGGCTGGCCACCGTCATGGCGGAGGAGGCGGGTGTCGACATCGAGGTCGTCCCCCTGTTCTCCGAGTCGCTGAGCGAGGAGGGCCAGGGCGCGGCCACCTACCTGGAGATGACCCGCTCCAACACCGAAGCCATCGTCACCGGACTCGGTGACGACTGACCCGGACCCCGGGTTCCCACACCGCGGCGGGCCCGTCCCTCGGCACGCCCGCGGCCCCTTCCATCACACCACTGGAGACGACACCCCATGAACATGGCGAAGCACCTCAAGAGCTGGGCGGCTCCGCCCGTCCTGGTCTCGGCCGGCCTCCTGCTGACCGCCTGCGGCGCAGGGCAGGACCCGGCCGCCTCCGGGGGCGAGGACCCCGCCGCGGAGGCCGTGTCGATCGCCGACCCGGTCGTGACCACCTACGACGGCGGCCTGTACGTGCTGGACGGCGACACGCTGGAGGTCGCCGCGGACATCGAACTGGAGGGCTTCAACCGGATCAACCCGGCCGGCGACGACCGGCACGTGCTCGTCTCCACGGCCGAGGGCTTCCAGGTCCTGGACGCCGCCGGCGGCGAGCTGACCGACACGCTCTTCGCCGCCGAGGCACCCGGGCACGTCGTCCGGCACGGCGGCCGGACCGTGCTGTTCGCCGACGGCAGCGGCGAGGTCACCGCCTTCGACTCCGACGCGCTCGGCGACGGCCTCCCCGAGACCGACGTCCACATGAGCGAGGAGGCCCACCACGGTGTGGCCATCGAACTGACCAACGGCGAACTCGTCACCACCCTCGGCAACGAGGAGGAGCGTGTGGGCGCCATGGCACTGGACGCCGACGGGGAGGAGATCACCCGCAACGAGGAGTGCCCGGGCGTGCACGGTGAGGCCACCGCCCAGGACGAGGTGGTCGTCATCGGCTGTGAGGACGGCGTGCTGATCTACCAGGACGGCGCGTTCACCAAGGTCGACGGTCTCGACGACTACGCGCGAATCGGCAACCAGGCCGGTTCGGAGGAGTCGCCGATCGTGCTGGGCGACTACAAGACCGACCCGGACGCCGAGCTCGAGCGCCCCGAACAGGTCGCCCTCATCGACACGGCCGAGGCCGAGCTCACCGTCGTCGACCTGCCCGGCAGCTACACCTTCCGCTCCCTCGGGCGGGGACCGGACAGCGAGGCCCTGGTCCTGGGCACCGACGGCAGCCTGCACGTCATCGACCCCGAGTCGGGCGAGGTCGTGGAGAGCATCGAGATCATGGACTCCTGGGAGGAGCCGCTGGAGTGGCAGGACCCCCGGCCCGCGCTGTTCGTCCGCGGTGACACCGCCTACGTGAGCGACCCCGCCACCGAGCAGGTCCACGCCGTGGACCTGGCGACGAGCGAGATCACCGCGTCGGTCACCCTGGACGAGGTGCCCAACGAACTCAGCGGCGTCTCGCCCTGACGCGTCGCGGTCCCTGGTCGGGGCCGGACCGGGGCCGTGGGCCGGTGCACGTCGCGCACCGGCCCACGGCCGCGCCGACGGCGCGGGCGGGGGGCCGTCACCGGCGCGGCTCCCAGCGGAAGACGCGGGCGGCCAGTGCGACGGCCACGACGACCCAGGCCAGCGTCGGCACCAGCAGCACCAGGGACTCCCCCAGCGGGACGCCGCCGTTCCAGGCCGCCACCACGAGTTCGGCGGCCGACCCGCCGGGGAGCAGGCGCTTGAGCAGCGTGAGCTCCTCGGTGCCGGTGAACCCCACCCAGCCGGACACCGCGAGGGTGCCGACCAGCAGGGGCAGGGTGGTCACCTGGGCGTGCTCGGGAGAGTTCGTCAGTCCGGCGGTGGCCAGCCCGAGCCCGAGCATCATGGCCGCCGCCGCGAGCACGGCCGCCACCAGGAGCGGCACGTCGGCCGGTCCGGCGGCGACCACGGTCAGCACGGTCAGCACCACGGCGACCTGGAGCAGGGTGATGGCGCTCACCGGGAGCACGAGCCCGGTGAGGATGGCGGGGTCACCGGCGGCGGTGGAGCGCAGCCGTTTGAGGAAGAGGTTCTGCCGCCGGGACGCGAGCGTGGTGACCGTGGTGGTGTAGAGCCCCATCACCACCATGATGAACACCAGGACCGCGGCGACGGCGCCGAGGTCCAGGCCCGGGATGATCCGGTGCAGGTAGATGTAGAAGGCGCTGGAGGCGGCGGGCACCACGAACATGGTGACCAGGACCAGCCGGTTGCGGAAGACCTGGATCAGCTCGCCCTGGGCGATCGTGAGCATGGTGGGAGTCCTTGTCCTGGAAGGTGCGGGGTCTGCGAAGGTGCCGGGTCCGCTCGGTACCGGGTGCGGGTCTACTCGGTGCCGAGGGAACGGAAGACGTCGTCGAGCCGGGTCGGTCCGGCCTGGAGTTCGCGCAGCTCCACGGAGTGGTCGCGGGCCCAGTCGAGCAACACGCGCAGGTCCTCCTGGAGCGCGGAGGTCTCGACGAGCACCGATCCGCCGCCCTCGCGCACGGCCCGCAGCGGCGGCTCCGGGGCGGAGTCCGGGAGGGAGAAGCGGATGGTGGCGGGCAGGGTCCGCGTCAGCTCGGCGACGGTCCCCTCCCGGTGGAGGACGCCCCGGTGCATCAGCCCGATGCGGTCGGCGCGCTGCTGGGCCTCCTCCAGGTAGTGCGTGGTGAGCACGACGGTGGACCCGTCCTCCCGCAGCCTGTCGACGGCCTCCCACAGGCCGTCCCTGGACCGGATGTCCAGTCCGGTGGTGGGCTCGTCCAGGAAGACCAGCTCCGGTGAGCCGTACACGGCCGTGGCGAAGTCCAGTCGCCGCTTCTCGCCGCCGGAGAGCTGGGACACCCTGGTCCCGGCCTGGCGCGCGAGGTCGACGACGCCGAGCACCCGGTCGACGTGGTCCACGCGCTCGGTGAGGCTCCCGATCAGCCGGACCGACTCGCGCACCGTCAGGTCCGGGGCGAATCCGCTCTCCTGGAGCATGATCCCCGTCCTGGGCCGCACGGCGCGGCGCTCACGGGGGTCCCGCCCGAAGACCCGCACGGTGCCGGAGGTGGCGGCGCGGTGGCCCTCGACCGTTTCGAGGGTGGAGGTCTTGCCCGCCCCGTTCGTGCCGAGCAGCGCGTAGAGCTCACCCGGCCGTACCTGGAAGGACAGGTCCCGCACGGCGGTGAAGCCGCCGTAGGCGAGGTGCAGGTGTTCGACGTCGATCACTGGTGTGGAGGTCATGCCCCCATTCCAGCCGGGCGCGCGCCCGTCCGGCAGTGGCGCCGCGTCACCGCCGCGCCATGACGATCGTCCGGGCGGGGGCATGACGCGGCGTCACTACCGGAGCGGTGGGCGGCACGGATCCGGACACCATTCACACGCGGAACAGGGAGCGTTCGTCGTCCCGTCACGCGCCTCTGGGATTCCTGACCGGGGAGAGAACTCCACGGACCGGCTCAGCCCGCACACCAACGCGCTGTACCTGGCCGCGGCGATCCTCTCCGATCCCGACAACGCCGACCACAAGGCCGCGTCCCGG
Organism: Nocardiopsis aegyptia; assembly: GCF_013410755.1. Taxonomy (GTDB): domain Bacteria; phylum Actinomycetota; class Actinomycetes; order Streptosporangiales; family Streptosporangiaceae; genus Nocardiopsis; species Nocardiopsis aegyptia. The sequence continues at coordinate 6,254,085 of NZ_JACCFS010000001.1, read as the reverse complement.
ACCCAGGCCGAGTCGTTCTTCCTTCTCGGCGCGGACCGAGGGCACGCTCTGGGACCACGCGCACTCCGGCGAGGACCCCTACGGCGATCGGGAGGCCAACGAACGGATCTTCCGGCCCCGGCTCACGTACATGCTGCCGCGGCGGGGCGCGGAGGCGCCGCTGACCGTGTCGCGGGGCCCGGAGGTCCTGTCGGAGAGACACGCCAGCCGTACCTGGACGCGGAGCAGCGCCGCGCGGTCCTGCGCAGCACCGCGCTGTCGGCGCGCTACGAACCGCTCGACGGGCCGGAGGGCTGGGGGCGGCTCGACCTGTTCCGCGCCGCCGACGGCTACGGGGCCTTCGAGGACGACGTCCGCGTGCACATGGACTCAACCCTCGGCGGGCTCCACGCCGCCGACACCTGGCGCAACGACGTCGACGGCTCCGGCGGGCTCACCAGGACCGGTTCCGGCACGCTGACCCTGACCGGCCGCAACGCACGGAGCGGGCCGACGGCCACGGCCTGCTGGCCGTGCGGGGCACCGTCCGGATCGAGGGCGACGCGACACTGGTGGTCGACGCCGCCGACGCCGTGGACGGGGTCGTGCACGTGATCGACGCGCGCCGGCTGCGGGGACGTTCGCCTCGATCGAGGTGACCGGCGGCGACCACACGGCCGTGCCCGACTACGGCCGTCGCGGGCTCACCGTCGAGCTGCGGTAGGGCGTGCCCCGCGGGACCGCCCCGCTCACCATCCCGTGGCGAGCAGGTGGTTGACGAGCAGGGCGGTCCCCGCCTGGAGCGCGAGCCACACGCGGTGGTCCCGGCGGGGCAGCAGCGACGCCGCCGGGACCGACCACAGGACGAAGGGCAGCCAGATGCGCTCGGTCTCGGCCTTGCTCATCCCCGACAGGTCGGCGACCGCGATCGCGCAGAGCGCCGCGACGACGAGCACGGCCACGGGACCGCCGCCGTCCGGGTCGTCGGCCGGGCGCACCCGTGAGCGCAGCGCCCGGGGGAGCCCGGCCAGGCACCTCCGCACGCCCGCGACGGAGGCGGCCCCCGCCACGATGACCGCCGTGGCGAGGTTCGCCCAGACCCAGTAGCCGTAGGGGCGGATCGCCGCCACGCCCTGGTAGTAGCGCTCCACCACCAGGCGGTACCCCTCCCACCACCAGAAACCCGCCGCAGTGAACGCCGCGGCGACCGCGAGCGCCCCCGCCAGGGCATAGGGCAGCGGGCGCGCGGTCCGCGCGCACACCAGCACGGCGACCGCCGGGATCGCGACCAGGACCAGCCCGTAGGACAGGTACACCGTCCATCCGAGCAACAGCCCGGCGGCGAGCGCCGTCGTCCGGGGCGCGCGGGCACCCGGCGACGCCGCCACCGCGAGCAGGGCCAGACCCCACGCCGCGACCCCCGCGAAGTAGCCGTCCGCCGAGGCGCCGACCCAGACCGCACCGGGGAACAGGACCAGGAAAGGAGCCGCCGAGCGGGCCGCGCCCTCGGCTCCGAGCGCGCGCAGCGCGACGAGGACGGCGGCCGCGGCCGACGCGCCCGCCACCACGCACCACGCGCCCGCCCAGGCACCGCCGCCGAGGCCCAGGCGGTCGAGCGCGACGAAGGTCAGGACCGCTCCGGGCGGATGCCCGGCCACGTGGGTCGGCCAGTTGTCGGGCTGCCCGACGAGGATGTGCCCGGTGAACCCGCGCAGCGCGGCGGCCGCGTCCGCGAACCGGTCGACCGACGCGAGGTACTCGTAGGGCGACTCCAGCGGCGTCGCGAACCCCCGCCACCCGTCGACGAGGGCGAGGGCGAACGTCCACAGGGTGGACGCCGCCCAGGTGAGCGCCACCAGCGGGCGCCAGGGCAGGGCCCGCGCCACGGGAGGCCCGGCGGCGGCCACCGCCGCCGCCAGGACGAGGGCGGCCACGGTGCCGGGTCCGGTGTGCGGGGACCAGGAGGCGTACAGCGGGGGCCAGTCCACGCGCAGGCTGCCGTCCGCGCGCTCGACGGCGCGTCCGACCACCACGGCGAGCAGGACGAGGGCCGCGGCGCCCAGCGCCGTGAGCACGTCGAGTCGGCGCCCGGCGCGCCCGTCGCCGACCGCTTCGCGAGGGTGGTGCCGAAGGCCGCGCGGCGTCACGCCGCCACCCTAGACTCGGCCGCCCCGCGCGGCCACGACCGCCCCGCGGCGTGTCGCCGGGGGCGTGGAGGGCCTGGTCGGAGCGCGTTTCACTGCCCGGGCGCACGGACCACCCGGCCTAGGATCGCGAGTGCGGCCCGGCCCGCCGCGACGAGGAACCGAGGAGGCCGCGCGTGGACGAGGGCACCGAGGACACGGAGGGCTCCGGTACGTCGGGCGACCGTCCGGAAGGCGCCGGTGCCGCGGACACCGGCGGTCCGCCGCCGAGCCGGTGGCGGGCTCTGCTGAGGGACGGGCCCGCCTTCGGACCCACGCGCCCCGGCTTCTGGCGCAGTCCGGTGCGCGGCCGCTCGACCACATCGGTGCTGGGCGCGGTCCTGCTGGTCGGGCTGACGGTCGTGACCGTCACCGGCCTGCTGTCCTACGCCGCCTACAACCCCGATCTGACCCCGGTCAACGACAAGACCCCGGACAAGGGGCTGCTCGGCTTCTACCTCTTCGCCTGGCCGACCGACCCGCACTGGCTCTACCGATTGACCCAGGGCCTGCACGTGACCCTGGGCATCGTGCTGGTGCCGGTCCTGCTGGCCAAGCTCTGGTCGGTCGCGCCCCTGTTCTTCGGTTGGCCGCCCGTCCGCTCCGCGGCACACGCCCTGGAACGGCTGTCCCTGGTCCTGCTCGTCGACGGGGCGCTGTTCGTCTTCGCGACCGGGGTGCTCAACGTCCAGCTCGAGTACGTCTTCCCCGGTTCGTTCTACGTCCTGCACTTCTACGGTTCCTGGGTGTTCCTCGCCGGTCTGGCCGTCCACCTCGGCACCAAGGTGCCCGTCATGGTCCGCGCGCTGCGGGCGGGTCCGGCGGACGCACCGGCGCCCGAGCCGGGACGGTCCGCCGGCCCCGGGCTCACCGCGCCCGACCCCGCGCCCGCGACTATCACGCGCGGCGGAGTCCTGGGACTGGTGGGGCTGGGGTCGCTGACGCTGTTCGCGGTGACGGTGGGACAGAGCATCGGGGGTCCGCTGCGGGCGACCGCCCTGCTGGCTCCGCGCGGCAGGTCGGCGGGCGAGGGGCCGAACGGCTTCCAGGTGAACACGACCGCGTCCCGGGCCGGGATCGACGCGGACGCGACCGGGAAGGACTGGCGGCTGACCGTGCGCGGAGGCGGCCGCGAGGCGGTCCTCACCCGGCAGGAGCTGCTCGCGCTCCCCCAGCACCGGGCGGCCCTGCCGATCGCCTGCGTGGAGGGGTGGTCGACCCGGGACCAGGAGTGGTCGGGCGTGCGCCTGGCCGACCTGGCCGCACTGGTCGGTGCCGCGGCTCCGGTGTGGGTGCTCGTGGAGTCGGTCCAGAGCACGGGGAGCTTCACCCGTGCCGGACTGCGCGCCAACCAGGTCGCGGATCCGCGTTCCCTGCTGGCCCTGCGCGTCAACGGCGCGGACCTCTCCCTGGACCACGGGTATCCGGCCCGCGTCATCGTCCCGGCCGCGCCGGGCGTGCACAACACGAAGTGGGTCGGGCGGCTCACCTTCGAGGAGGCGTGATGGGCGCCCTGCGGCGCTGGTACGGGGCCTCGGTGTTCCACCTCCTGCTCATGGCCGGGTCGTTCGCCCTGGCCGGGTACGCCGGGGTGCGGCTCCTGGGCGGCGACCCCGTCGGCGTCGCGGTGTGGTTCCTCGGCGGCGCCCTCCTGCACGACCTGGTGCTCGTGCCCGGCTACACGCTCGTCGACCGCGGTTGGCGGGCCGTGGCAGGGCGCCTGGCCGGGCGTCCGTCCGGTGCCGGACACGGCGGGCACGGGCACGGCGGACGCGGCGACCGGGCGCGGATCCGTCTCATCAACCACGTGCGCGTGCCCGCCGTGCTCTCCGCACTGCTGTTCGCGGTCTACTTCCCCCTCGTCCTGGGCCCCTCGGACGCCTACCTGTCCAAGAGCGGACTGCCCGGACACCCGTTCGCCGGGCGCTGGCTGCTGGTCTGCGCGCTGCTCTTCGCCGTCTCGTCGGTGGTCGGAGCCGTCCGGCACGCGGGCGGCGCGGCGGCCGACCGCTCGCGCTGAGAGGGCCGCGCGACCGCGGCACCGGCCGGGTCGTCCACGGGGGCGGAGCGCAGCGCCGCGAACACGCGTCCGCCGGCCTCCCACACGTCCGCGCGGTCCCACTCCGCCCGCTCCGCCAGGCGCAGCAGCGCGGGGATCCCGAGCCTGGCCCACGGGAACGGGGCGCCGACACGTCCCCGGCCGTCGCAGATCCGCACGGTCATCCGCTCGCAGACGTCACCGGGGACCGTCTCGACGATGAGCAGTCCACCGGCCCGGACCAGGGTCCGCACCCGGGTGAGCAGCCGTCCGGGAGCTCCGCCGATGCCGATGTTGCCGTCCACGAGCAGGGCGGTGTCCCAGCCGCCCTCCCCGGGCAGCGGATCGAACGCCGACCGGCACAGGGCCCTGCCGCCCGCGGCGCCGGCGCGGGCCACGGCCATCGGGTTCGGGTCGACGCCCAGGGCCGGCCGCCCGCGCCCGGCCAGCGCCGCGACGAGGCGTCCGGGGCCGCAGCCCACGTCGAGGACGCTGCCCTCGCAGCGGTCCAGGAGGGCGGCGTCGACCGGGTCGACCGCACCGCACCAGCGCTCGACGTCCAGTGGCAGCACCGACCCGTCGGAGCGCCGCAGGTACAGCGGACCGGTCCCCCTGGCCAGGGCGTCGGTGTACGGATCGCAGCGCCACGGCGTGACGTCGGCCGGGGCGAGGCCGGCCTCGGCCGCGCTCATCGCGCCGCCCCGCTCGCCCGGTCCCCGACCGCCCGCGCGAAGCGGCTGCCGGGGGCCTGGCCCGCGACGCGGTCGACGTCGGCCGCCGTGTCCACGTCCGCCAGGACCGGCAGGTCGCCGACCCGCAGGCCCGCGTCGGTCAGGCGCCGGCGCTGAATCCGGCCGGTCCGGTCCGTCGACATCGGCACGCCCAGCAGCAGGGCGGGGTCGGGGCGGGCGAGACCGAGGGCCCAGAAGCCCCCGTCCTCGCTCGGCCCGAACCAGGCGTCGGCGCGCCGCCAGGCGTCGGGAGCCAAAGCGGGGGCCAGAATGTGCGCCGTGACCTGCGGTGTGTCCATGCCCAGCAGCAGGGCGGGGCCCGAGCACCCGGCGAACGCGGCGGCCAGGCGCTCGTCCAGCCCGCCGCCCGTCTGGGGGACGACGTCGAACCCGCCGTCCGGCAGCCACGGCCCCGGGCGTCCCTCCAGGACCAGCACCCTCCGGCGCGCGGGCAGCGTGAGCACCGTGGCCAGGGTGTCCGCGAGCGCGGCGGCGGCCAGGCGCGCGGCTTCCTCCGCGGTGTACTCGGGCATCAGCCGGGTCTTGACCCGGCCGGGCACGGGTTCCTTGGCGATCACCAGCAGCGTCGTGTCCCCCGAGGGACCGGCGCCCGGCCCGGAGCGGGCGCCCCGCCCGGGGCCGCTCACCGCTCTCCCCCGTCGGGGCGCGCCGGTGTGTGCGCGGGCCCGCGCAGGACCGCCGACATGTCCCGTACCGCCGTCCACGTCCCCCGCCATGTGCCGGTCACCTTGGAGGCGCCGGTCCTGGGGAGGTAGGGCACGTCCACCTCGTCGACGCGCCATCCCGCGTCCGCGGCGCGCACGACCATCTCCAGGGGGTAGCCGGAGCGCCGGTCGGCCAGGCCCAGGGCGAGCAGGTCCGTCCGCCGCGCGGCGCGCATGGGTCCGATGTCGCGGATCCGCAGGCCGGTACGTCTGCGGAGCATGCGCGCGACCGCCGCGTTGCCCAGGCGGGCGTGCACGGGCCAGGCGCCGCCGCGGGTGGGGCGCCGGCGGCCCACGACCAGGTCCGCCCGGCCCCCGCGTACCGCGTCCACCATGGGCGGGAGCAGGGCGGGATCCAGGGAGGCGTCGCAGTCGCAGAAGCAGACGACCTCGGCGGTCGCGGCGAGGAGCCCCGCGTGGCAGGCCGAGCCGAACCCGCGCCGCCGTTCGGAGACCACCAGGGCGCCCAGGGCCGCGGCGACGCGCGCCGAATCGTCGGTGGACCCGTTGTCGACCACGATCGGCCGCCACCCGGCGGGCACGCGCTCGATGACCCAGGGCAGGGCCGCCGCCTCGTCCAGGCACGGCAGGACCACGTCCACCGGGGGCGGCCGCTCCCCTCGTGCCGAGGATTCGGACTCGCACGAGACCCTGTCACTCTCCGTAGCGGAGACTTCGCTCTCACGTCGCTCATCGATCACGATGATCACGCTACGAAGCGACACGGCTCCCGTGCGGGAGGAACACCCCGCGACACGCGGTCACCCGGAGTCACCGAGCCGGCGCCTCGGCACCGGCGCGGGCCCGCGGCTCCGCCCGCGCGAACTCCCGGACCCCCTCGTCGAAGCCGACGCGCGGACGCCACCCGAACTCCTCGGTCAGGCGCGCGGAGGAGGCGGTGATGTGCCGGACGTCGCCCAGCCGGTACTCGCCGGTGACGACCGGATCGGGTCCCCCGTGCGCCTCCGCCAGGGTCCACGCCAGGTCACCGACCGTGTGCGGTGTCCCGCTGCCGACGTTGAACGCGCTCAGGACGCCCTCCGGCCGTTCGGGAAGGGCGGCGAGCACCGCCGCGTTGGCGTCGGCCACGTCGCGCACGTGCACGAAGTCGCGCCGCTGCCGGCCGTCCTCGAACACGCGCGGGGCCCGGCCCCGGGCCAGGGCCGAGCGGAAGAAGGACGCCACCCCCGCGTAGGGGGTGTCGCGCGGCATGCCGGGGCCGTAGACGTTGTGGTAGCGCAGCGACACCGCGCGTCCTCCGGTGGCGCGCGCCCACGCCGCGCACAGGTGCTCCTGCGCCAGCTTGGTGGCGGCGTAGACGTTGCGCGGGTCGGTAGGGGCGTCCTCGCCGACCAGGCCGGGTTCCGGCCGGGCCCCGCAGCGGGGGCACAGGGGATCGAAGCGGCCGGCGTCCAGGTCGGCCTCCGCGCGCGGCCCCGGCCGGACGGGTCCGTGCTCGGCGCAGGTATAGGCGCCCTCGCCGTAGACCACCATGGATCCGGCCAGCACGATGTCGCGCACACCCCGGCGGGCCATCGCGGCCAGCAGCACCGCGGTGCCCAGGTCGTTGCAGCCGACGTAGTCGGGCGCGTCGTCGAAATCCGACCCCAGCCCCACCATCGCCGCCTGGTGGCACACGGCGTCCACGCCCCGCAGCGCCCGTTCCACGGACGCGCCGTCGCGGACGTCGCACACCACGTCGACGCCGGCCTCCCCCGGCGGCCGGTCCGCGTGCGCCTGCGGCAGCAGGGCGTCGAGCGTCACCACCGTGTGCCCGGCACCGCGCAGGGCCCGCGCCGCGTGCGAACCGATGAACCCCGCCCCACCTGTGACCAGTACGCGCATACGGCCCACGCTAGCCGGGGAGGGCGTCGACCACCCGCCGCCACCCCGGGAGGCCGGAGGAGGTGGCGCCGCGCAGGAGCGTGACGTGCGGGATCTCGTCCAGGAGGACGAGACTGCGGTCCCAGGCGGGGTGGCCCGCGAGCGCGTCACCGGCCTTGGGCACCAGGAACGTGGGGACGCCGCGCCCGATCATCTCGCAGACGGGCGCGACGGCGAACGTGTCCGCCAGGCCCAGCGCCGTCTTGTTCGTGCTGGCGAACGACCACGGGCAGGGCCAGGACCGCGTCCGGGGGGGGAGCAGGGAGGTGCCGGTGCCGGGACGGCGGAAGTCCACGCGCACCGGCTCACCGGTCAGCGCCTCCAGTGCGTCGAGGTCGTGGAAGCGGGTGCCCGACGGTGTGCACAGGACGGTGACCCGCCACCCCCGGTCCTGGAGCAGGCGGAACCAGGTCGGTGGCGGTCTCCTCCGGCGTCACGGTGGCACCGGAGAGCGCGAGGTGGAGAGTTCCCATGCGCACAGTCTGTCCGCCGCCGGCTCGTGCGCGCGAGGCGGCCCCGGTGTTCCCCGCCCGACCGCCCCCGGGCGCCCCCCGGTCAGGCGATCAGGTCGTGGAAGTGCGCGAGCATGCGTTCGGGATCGGGTTCCAGGCCCGTGAACAGGCCGAACGCCTGCCCGGCCTGGAACACCGCCATCTCCCCGCCCCGCAGGGTCGGGCACCCCCGTTCCTCGGCCAGGGACAGCAGCTCGGTGCGCAGCGGCCGGTAGACGATGTCGGCCACCCACATCGGCGGGCGCAGCAGCTCCGCGGGCACGGGGGTGCCCGGGTGGTGCGCCATGCCCGTCGGCGTGGCGTTGACCAGGCCGTCCGCCGTCGCCAGCAGCGATTCGAGGGCGTCGGTCCCCTCCGCGCGGCAGTCCGTTCCCGGCACGAGTCCGCCGAGGCGCCCGGCCAGGCTCGCCGCCCTGACCTCGTCGGTGTCGACCACGGTCACCTCCCGCGCGCCCGACCCGAGCAGTGCGTAGGCCACCGCCGCTCCGGCCCCGCCGGCGCCCAGGACCACGACCCGCCCGCGCGGCGCGTCGGGCAGTCCGCGCTCCAGGCACTGGGCGAACGCCGACCAGTCGGTGTTGTGTCCGATCGCCCGCCCGGACTCGAACACCACGGTGTTCACCGCCCCCAGCGCGGCCGCGTCGGAGGTGAGGCCGTCCAGCACGGGCAGGACGAGCTGTTTGCACGGGTGCGTGATGTTGAGGCCGTTGAAGCCCAGGTGCCGGGCGGACCGCACCAGGTCGCCCACCGCCTCGGGGGCCAGGCCCGCCTCGGCGAGGTCGATGGTCCGGTAGATGAGGCGGCGCCCGAGCTCGGCCGCCTCCCGCTCGTGCATCGGCGGGGTCAGGGAGGGCCCGATGCCGGTGCCGATGAGGCCCACCAGGTAGGAGCCGGTGGCGGTGTCCACCGCCCCGGCACGCGTTCCCGCGGTCAACGGCTCGCCTCCGCTCGCTGCGCCGCCATGCGGAAGGGACTGTTGGCGGAGCCGTAGCCCGCGTAGCCGCCCGTGCGCTGGACGACCTCCAGGAAGAGCCGTCCGTCGAGCATCGGCGTGTAGAAGTGCCAGAACTCGCCCTCCCCGATCCGGTCGTACAGGACTCCGTACTCGCGCATGCGCTCCACGGTCAGCGGTTGCAGGTCCGTGCGGCAGGCGAGGTCGGCGTAGTAGTTGTCGGGGATGCGCAGCGGCTCGGCCCCGTGGTCGCGCATGGCGCGGGCGACCGCGAACACGTCCTCGCAGCCGAAGGCGACGTGCTGGGGCCCGCCGCGGACGTCCTCGTAGGGTCCCCGGCCGAGCAGGGAGGCGTTGAGGGCGATGCGCGGCCCCGCGCCGCCCCGGCTCATCGCCCGGCTGCGCACCATGCCGTCGGGAGCGGCCAGTTCGACGCCGTCGTCGGGTTCCAGGCCCAGGACGAAGCGGTAGAACAGCGAGGCCTCGTCGAAGTGGTCGAAGGGCTGGAACAGACCGACGTGGTCGATGCCGGCGAGGGCGGTCCCCGCCGTCCCGCCGTCCCCGTCCGCCGGGACGGTGAAGTCGGACCGCCAGTCCTGCCGCTCGGCGGGGTCCTGGGCGCAGAAGAACACGGAGGTGCCGTCGGGGGCGGCGACGGCGCGCAGGTCGGCCTCGGCCGGGTCGCGCCGCCGGGGCAGCGGCGGCGCCAGCAGCCGCTCCGCCCGCCGCATCGCCGCCTCGGCGTCCGCCACGTCCACGCCGAGGGCGGTGACCGCCGCGTCGCCGCTCCAGGTGTGGCCGAGCTGGGGGTCGGTGGCGTTGAGCAGCACGCGCGCGTCGCCGCCGCACCACAGCTGGACCGGCTTGGAACGGTGGTCGCGGGTGTGCCGGAAGCCGAGGGACGCCAGGGCCGCGCGGACGCCGTGGACGGAGTGCTCGGGCGCGGCGATCTCCACGAAGGCGTAGCCCCGGGCCCGGGTCGGCGCGGGCAGCCGGGTGAGCGCGACCGGGGCCGGGCGCACCGCTCGCGGCTCCACGCGGTCACCGTCCCCGGCCGGCTCCACGCGCGTCTCCACGCGATCCCCGTCCCGGGCCCGCTCCTCGCGGTCCCGGGCCCGGGCGGTCTCGTCCTCCAGCACGGCCAGCGACCGCAGGGCGTCGGCGGCCGTGCGCCGCGGGTCGGAGGCACGGAAGACGTCGTTGAAGACCTCCAGCGACAGCGGTCCCCCGTACCCGGCGGCGAGCACGTGCCCGGTGAACGCCGTGAGGTCGAACGCGCCCTGGCCGGGGAAGCAGCGGTGGTGGCGGCTCCAGTGCAGGACGTCCATGGGCATCAGCGGCGCGTCGGCGAGTTGGAGGAAGAAGATCCTCTCACCGGGGATGTCCCTGATCGCGGACGGGTCGTGGCCCCGGGACAGGATGTGGAAGCTGTCCAGGCACACGCCGAGCCCCGGGTGGTCGGCCTCCCGGACCAGGCGCCAGGCGTGCCGGTAGTCGTCGACCCACCGGCCCCACGCCAGCGCCTCGTAGGCGATGCGGACCCCGTAGGGCGCGGCGGTCTCGGCCAGCCGGCGCAGCTGCGCGGCGGCGAGAGCGTCGTCACCGACCGAGTCCGCCGCGACGCTGGAGCACACCAGCATCACGTCCACCCCCAGCTCCACCATGAGGGCGAACTTGGCCTCGGCCCGCCGGAGGTTGCGCTCCAGCCGTGCCTCGTCCACCCCCTCGAAGTCACGGAAGGGCTGGTAGAGGTCGATGGTCAGGCCCAGCGACTCGGCCAGTTCCCGCACGTCGCGGGGTGCGAGCGCCGAACCGATGAGGTCGTTCTCGAAGATCTCCACACCGTCGAAGCCCGCCCGGGACGCGGCCCTGAGCTTCTCCTCCAGTGTTCCGCTGAGGGAGACGGTGGCGATGGAACGCCGCATGCGTCACGCCTTCCTGTTCGTTCGCCGTGCCTACTCGGTCTCCTGGAAGGACTCGTACAGCTCGCGCTGCTCGCCCTCCAGGTTCTGCGCGAAGTAGTCCTGGACCCGGCTCCGGAACGCCTCGACGTCCACGTCGTCGACGATCTCCATGGCGCCGTCGGCGCGCCACTCCGCCAGGATCTCCTCCTCGGCCTCCTCGATGCAGGCGCGGTTGTCCTCGCGCACCGAGGTGACCGCGCTCTGGAGCACCTCCTGCTGCTCGGCCGAGAGCGCGTCCCAGGTCTGGCCGGAGACCACGATCATCTGCGAACCGATCTGGTGACCGGTGAGGCTGATGTGCGACTGGACCTCGTCGAAGTTGTCGCCGGCGATGGTCGGGACGGGGTTCTCCTGGCCGTCCACGGTTCCCTGCTGCAGCGCGAGGTAGACCTCCTCGAAGGCGACCGTGGTCGGCTCGGCGCCCATGGCCTCGGCGTTGGCGAGGTAGATGGGCGAGTCCGGGAAGCGCATCCGCAGGCCCTCCAGGTCCCCGGGCGTGCGGATGGGGCGGTTGGCGGTGAAGTGGCGGTCGCCGAAGTACCAGGCGTCGAGGATCTTGGCGCCGGTGGCCTCCTCGAATCCGTCGCGCAGCGGCTGGGACGCCTCGGAGTCGAAGTAGCCGAACAGGTGGTCGGCGTCGCGGAACGCGTAGGCGGCGTCCAGGACGCCGATCGGCTCGTAGGAGGACCCGAGCGCCGCCGAGCCCTGCACGTCCATGTCGATGTCGCCCGACATCACCGAGGCGAAGGTCTCGGTGTTGGAGCCGAGCGTGCTGTTGGGGAAGGTGTCGACGGAGAACCCGGCGTCGGCCTCGGCCACCCGTTCGGCGACCAGGTCGATGCCGCACCGGGTGTGCGGGTGGTCCTCGGTGTAGCTGTTGGCGAAGGTGAGGACGAGTTCGTCCTCGCCCGGTCCGCCGCCGGTGCCGCAGGCGGTGGCGGCGAGCACCACGGCGGGGACCAGGGCCATCAGGCGTGTCGTCGTGCGCATGGGGGGATTCCTCCTTGGGGAGCGGATGTCACAGGTCCAGGAGTCCGGGAAGGAACAGGACCAGGTCGGGGAAGAGGATGAGGACCAGCAGCACCGCCACCAGCGGCACCAGGAACGGGGCCGTGCCGCGGAACACCTCGTGCATGGGTGTGCGGGTCGCCGAGCCCAGGACGAAGAGCACGCCGCCGATGGGGGGCGTGAGCAGGCCGATCATGAGGCAGAGGATCGTGATCACCCCGAAGTGCACCGGGTCCGCGCCCAGCCGGACGGCGACGGGCAGCAGGACCGGGACGGTGATGACCAGCGCGGCGATGGGTTCCAGGACGGTGCCGATGATGATCAGCACCGCGCTGACCAGGAGCAGCAGCAGCGTGGGGTCGTCGGTGAGGCCCAGCAGGAGGGTGGCGACCTGCTGGGGCACCTGCTCGCGCGCCAGGACCCAGCCCAGGAGCCCGGAGGCGGCCAGGATGATCGCGATGGAGGCGGCGGTGGTGACGGTCTCCACGCCGATGTTCCACAGGGCGCGCGGGCTCAGTCTGCGGTAGAGCAGGCCGAGGAGCAGGACGTAGGCCACGCCGACCGACGCCGCCTCGGTCGGGGTGAACAGTCCGCTGAGGATGCCGCCGAGCAGCAGGACGGGGGCCAGCAGCGGGCCCGCCGCCCGTCGAGCGGCGGTACCCAGTGCGCCCGGTTCGGCCCGGCTCCCGGCGAGTTCGGGCCTGCGCCGGGCCCACAGGAACACGGCCAGGGCCAGCCCGCCGGCCATCAGCACGGCCGGGACCACCGCCGCGGCGAACAGCGCGGCCGTGGAGACCGCCGCGACCGACGCGTACACGATCGCCGGGATGCTGGGCGGCATGATGGGGCTGATGAGGCTGGTGGACGCGGTCAGGCCCAGGGTGAAGCGGCGCGGGTAGCCCGCCCTGGTCATCGCCGGGACCATCATCTTGCCCATGCCCGCGACGTCGGCCAGGGCCGTGCCGCTGATCCAGGAGAAGCCGACGCTGACGCCGATGTTGACGTAGCCGAGGCCGCCGCGCGCCCGGCCCAGGAGGACCTGGGCGAACGCGAAGAGCCGGTCGGCGATCCCGGTGTGGTTGGCGACCACACCGAGGAGGATGAACAGCGGGACCGCCAGCAGCGGGAAGCTGTTGACCTCCTGGGCCGCCGTGCGCAGGCTCAGGCCGGTGGACTGTCCGCCGACGGCCATGTAGGCCAGGCACGGTCCCAGGATCGCGAACGCGATGGGCACCCGCAGGAGCAGCAGGACGAGGATGCCGAGGATGACCAGGAGGGCGCTCATCGGTCCCCCTCCCCCGCCTCGGCCGTGCGGTGTTCGCGCTGGGGCGGTCCGGGCAGCAGGACGGCGTTGGCGAGGGCGCGCAGCGACATCAGCACGACTCCGGCCAGCGGGATCGCGTAGGTGGCGGAGACGGGGATGCGCAGGGCCGCGGTCAGCTGCGGGGAGCCGCCGAAGACGAGTTCGACGGCCTCCAGGGTGAGCAGCACGCCCACCGCGGCGACCACGAGGTTGGCCAGGATCCACACCGCCCGCAGCGCGCGGTCGCCGAGGAGCAGGTCGACCACCTTGAGGGTGATGTGCTCGTCGCGGCCGACCAGGTACCCGGCCAGGGAGAACGTGAGCCAGACCAGTCCGAGGCGGGCCAGCTCACCGGTCCAGACCCAGCCCTGGACGGGCAGGTGGCGCTGGGTGGCCTGGAGGAGGATGAGGACGAGGATGAGCGCCAGCAGCGCGACCCCGACGGCCAGTTCGGCGGCCTCCAGCCACCGCAGCGCCGCGGGGCGCGGCGCGGGTGGCTTGTTGCCGGGGGACGGGGGTCTCTCAGGCATCCGGACGAGCTCCACTCAGCGAACGGGGGCGGTATCGACGCAGGTCACGGGTGCGTGATCTGCGCCACCGGGACGTGGTGTGAACCCTAGGTTTCCGCTTCGTGTCACGACAAGCGATTGCCAAAAGTTGTCGCAACGTCTAGACAGGGACGTCATGGACTCCCCGAAGCGCACCACGATCTACGACGTCGCCCGGGAGGCGGGCGTGGCCGCCTCCACGGTCTCGCGTGCCCTGCGCAACCCCCGCCGCGTCAACGCCGCCACCCGCGAGCACGTCCTCCAGGTCGCCGAGCGCATGGGCTACCGCCCCAGCCCCCTGGCGACGGCGCTGCAGTCCGGGCGGACCGCGACCGTGGCGATGCTGGTGCCGGACATCACCAACCCGCACTTCTTCGGGACGATCAAGGGCGCCGAGCGGCGCGCCTCCGCGGCCGGGATCACGTTCATCCTCAGCTACACCGAGGAGTCTGCCGACAACGAGCGCACCCAGATCGAGCACCTGGCCCGCTCAGTGGACGGGTTCGTCCTGGCGTCGAGCCGGTTGTCGGACGAGAGCCTCTGGGAGCTGGCGGAGGAGCACAATCTGGCCCTGGTCAACCGGGAGGTCAAAGGGCTGCCCAGCGCCGTGGTCGACAGCCGGGTGGGCAGCCGGCAGATCGTGGAGCACCTGGCCTCGCTGGGGCACCGGTCGCTCGTCTACCTGTCGGGGCCGCACCAGTCCTGGCCGGCCGGGGAGCGCTGGCGCGGGCTGGTCGACGGAGCACGCGGCCTGGGCATGAAGGCGACCCGGCTGGGCCCCTTCCCGCCGCGCGTGGTCGGCGGGGGCGCGGCGGCCGACGCCGCCCTGGTGACGGGGGCCACGGCCGTGGTCGCCCACAACGACCTGCTGGCGATCGGGGTGCTCCGCCGCCTGGCCGAGCGGGGCGTGGCCGTGCCGGAGCAGGTGAGCGTGGTCGGCTACGACGACATCTTCGGCGCCGACTTCTGCGTTCCGGCGCTCACGACCCTCGCCGGACCGCAGGACGAGGCGGGCCGCTCGGCCGTGGAACTGCTGTTGGAGAACCGGTCCCGCTCCACGACCCGCGCACCCGACCGCCGGGTCATGCTGCCCTCGCACCTGGTCATCCGCGACTCCACGGGCCCCGCGGCCCGCTGAACGCGCGTCATGCGATGGTTTCGTCGACGAACTCCTGCCGGCGCTCAAGGGGTTCTTCGTCACGTCGCCGACGGAAATGCCGGTCGAACACCTCTCCGAGTCGATCATGGCTGGGGCCCGCGAGCACGCCGACACCACGGTCTACGCGGTCAGCCGGGCCGGGATGGAGGGCCGGGACTCCACTTCCGGGGACCTGCGTCTGAGCGAGGACGAACGCACCGCCCTGGAGCTGCCGCGACCTTCGAGCACGTGGTGGTGCTCGTCAACAGCGCCAACGCGATGGAACGCGGCTTCCTGGAGGAGTACGAGAGCATCGACGCCGCCCTGTGGATCGGCGGCCCCGGCGAGACCGGCATGAACGCCGTGGCACGCGCCCTGACCGTGAGGTGAATCCGTCGGGCCGCTACTTCACCCACCACCTCGAACGCATCTACACCGGCTACCGCTACCTGTCTGATCCGAGAGTGCTCCGGCGTTCACGCCGGAGGTGAATCGGATCCGAACCCTCCGCCCGTCCCTCAGGACCGGCGGCCATGGTCTTGGACGTACCGGCACTGCTCTCAGGGCACCCTCTGTTTCGAGACTCTCGACCAACTCGGGCGCCGTGGCCTTCGGCGGGAGGTTCACGAGCAGGTGCACGCGGCCAGTTCGTGTCGTAGGCGGGTGCGAAGGCTACGGGTATGCAGCTTCGGTACCAGTACCGCCTCTACCCGGACGACGGGCAGCGCGCCGCGCTGGCCCGCCTGTTCGGATGTGTGCGGGTGGTGTTCAACGACGCTCTGGGACGGGTCAACCCGGTCAAGGCGTCCAACAGTCACAGGGCACCGTGGCCGTGATCAAGCACTTCGCGGGCAACGTCCAGGAGACCAACCGCGCCGCGATGGGCCTGTACGTGTGGACGACCGAGCAGGCGTGGCGGGAACTGCACCTGCGGCCCTTCGAGGCCGCGGTCAAGGACGGGGGCGCGCACGGGGCGATGACTGCCTTCAACCGGGTGGGCACCACCTGGGCCGGTGGCAGCGAAGCGCTGCTCACCGACGTGCTGCGCGGCGAGTGGGGCTTCGAGGGCTTCGTCATCACCGACGCGGGCATCGTGGGACAGGGCCGCCACTTCGACACCCGCCAGGCCGTCGAGGCGGGCAACGACATGATCCTCGGGCTCCTCGCCGACCTTCCGGGGGACGGCTCCTACGAGGAGGAGCTCAAGTCCTACCTCGAACAGGACCGGGCCGGTACGCTCACCGCCCTGCGCGAGTCGGCGCACCACATCCTGTACTACGTGCTCCAGACGAACAGGATCTGACATGGCACCCACCTCCGACCTCCGGTATCCGGAGACCGTGGCACTCCTCTCCCTGGAGGAGAAGGCCTCGCTCACCTCGGGCGCCAACTTCTGGAACACCGAGTCCGTCGACCACGCCGGCGTGCCGTCGATCATGCGACGGCCGTCGTCGACGGTGACGGCGGAGCCGACGGCGGGAACCGGGACGGCGATGGCCGCGGGGAGCCGACCGGCGCCTACGCGGTCGGGGACGTGCACAGGGTCGGCGACGAGGAGTTCGCCGCGCTCCTGGGCCGACCGCTCCCGGCCGCGTGGTGGGATCCGGACGCCCCGCTCGGGCTCGACGACACCGCCGCGCAGCTGCGCCACGCCAACCTGCTCGGGCGCGGTGTGCTGGGGCTGCTCCTGACGGCCCGCCGCGTCCTGAAGGCGGTCGGGCGGCCGCACGCCGCGAACAACGTCATGTTCGTGGTGAACATGACGTTCGCCAAGATCGAGGGGTACTCCGGCGGCAAGGTGTCGCGGCGGTCGGTCGAGCGCTTCCTGCGGTGGGTCGGCCGGCGCTGAGCCCGGCGCCGTGCGGGTGCGGCACGGCGGTGGCGCCGAAGCGGCGGCTTCGGCGCCCCGGCCGGCTCACCCGGCCGGGGCGGCGGTGACCGGTTGCCTCAGGATGGTGCGGAGCCTGTGCGGGGCGGCCCGGCGAAAGTCGCTGAGGTAGATCTCGTGGTGCCTGCCCGCCATGCGCAGCCCCTGCTCCGGGATGAACTCGTGGTGCATCCGGGCGAGCACGTCCGCCTCCTCGTCGAACGGGCCCACGTGCAGCGTCTGCACGCAGCGGCCCTCGGACAGCGTCTCCAGGCGGACGTCGTCCAGCCGGGCGGGCCGGTTCCTCGCCCCGGCTCGTTCGACGGCGGCGGCGAACATGTCCTGGTCGGTCCAGTCCGGGACCATGATCATCAGTGTCCAGTCCCACCGCGACTTGTCGCGCGCCGCGGTGAAGGAGTCCATGTCCTCCGCCCACCACAGGCCCTCCAGGGGCATGACGACGTAGTCCCGCCCGAGGTCCCGCTTGCTCGCGAACTTCAGCTTGTAGGCGACCGGGTAGAGCGCCTCGACCGCCTCGGTGAAGGCCGGCGAGGTGTTCGGGTCCCCGTGGCCGTCGACCATGAGGTAGCGCAGATCCGGCACGTCCACGGTCCGGAAGCGGCCCGCGGCGGCCCGGTAGCAGTCGAGCGTCCGCTTGAAGTCGGTCTTGTCCGTCATGTCGACACCTCGACTCGCTCGGCGAGCCACGACCTCTCCGCCTCCAGGAGGCTCAGCGAGTACGAGAACACCTCACGCGCCGCCGTCCCGGTGGGCGACTGCGCGCGCTCGGCCGCGCCCACCGCGGCGATGCGCTCCTCCACCCCGGCGAGCCTGGTGCGCAGCGCCGCGGCGTACTCCCGTTCGGAGAGCAGCGGCAAGTTCGCCAGCCCCACCAGCAGCGGGTGCGGTACCGGTCGCGGCTCCTGGATGAGGGCGAGCGCGCCCTCCGCCGCGGCCCGCCGGCCGGCGCCGGTGGCGTGGAGGACGCGGCGGGACTTCGCCGCGGCCGGGGCGTCCGGGACGTGGACCAGGCCCCGCTTCTCCAGTTTGGTGAGCAGGTAGTAGATCGAGGAGAAGCCGATGTCGGCCCACTGGCGGATGCCGCGGCGCTCGATGACCTGTTCCAGGTCGTAGCCGTGCCGGGGCCGCTCGACGACCAGGCCCAGGATCGTGAGTTCGGCGGGTGTCAGCTCCACATCGATATTCTAGCACTAGAATCCTGATCAGAGTGGTGCTGGACGACGAGTTCGATAGAAAGTTCGCGGGGGGATGTCGAGAACCCGCGGGCGGCTCCGTCCCCCGGGTGAGCACGGCCACGAGGGGCCGTACCGGACCGAGGAGAACACGATGGCCAAGTACCTGCTGCTCAAGCACTACCGCGGCGCGCCGGAGGCGGTCAACGACGTGCCGATGGACCAGTGGCGGCCGGAGGAGGTCACCGCCCACGTCCAGTACATGAACGACTTCGCGGCGCGGCTCGTGGGCACCGGAGAGTTCGTCGACAGCCAGGCGCTCTCCCCGGAGGGCACGTTCGTCCGCTATGACGGCGAGGGCCGCCCGCCGGTGACCGACGGCCCGTTCGCGGAGACCAAGGACCTGATCGCCGGCTGGATGGTGATCGACGTCGAGAGCCACGAGCGGGCGCTGGAGCTGGCCGGCGAGCTGTCCGCGGCACCGGGCGCGCACGGGAAGCCGATCCACGAGTGGTTGGAGGTGCGCCCGTTCCTGGCCCATCAGGGGGTGACGCACTGTGGATGAGGCCCGGCTGAGGACCCTCACCCCCTCGGTGATCAGCGCCCTCGTCCGCCGCGGAGCCGACTTCGCGGCGGCCGAGGACGCCGTGCAGGACGCGCTGGTGGAGGCCGTGCGCGGATGGGGGGACGAACCGCCGCGCGACCCCGCGGGGTGGCTGGTCACCGTGGCCTGGCGCAGGTTCCTCGACGCCGTGCGCGCCGACACCACCCGTCGGCACCGCGAGGTGCGCGTCGAGGGCGAGCCGCCGCCCGGACCGGGCGTGTCGGTGGACGACACGCTCCAGCTGTACTTCCTGTGCGCGCACCCGTCGCTGACACCGGCCTCGGCGGTCGCGCTCACGCTGCGCGCGGTCGGCGGCCTGACCACCCGCCAGATCGCGCGGGCCTACCTGGTGCCGGAGGCGACCATGGCCCAGCGGATCAGCCGGGCCAAGAAGACCGTCTCCGGTGTCCGGTTCCACGAACCCGGTGACGTGGCCACGGTGCTGCGCGTGCTCTACCTGGTCTTCAACGAGGGCCACTCCGGCGACGTCGACCTCGCCGCCGAGGCGATCCGGCTCACCCGGCAACTGGCGGCCATGACCCGCCACGAGGAGGCCGCGGGCCTGCTCGCGCTCATGCTGCTGCACCACGCGCGGCGCCCGGCCCGGACCGACCCCGACGGCCGGCTCGTGCCGCTCGCCGAACAGGACCGGGGCCTGTGGGACACCCGCATGATCGCCGAGGGCGTGGACGTGCTCCAGGCGGCCCTGGCCCGCGACCGCCTGGGCGAGTTCCAGGCCCAGGCCGCCATCGCCGCGCTGCACGCCGACGCACAGGCGGCCGAGGAGACCGACTGGGTGCAGATCGTCGAGTGGTACGACGAGCTGGTGCGCCTGACCGACAGCCCCGTGGCCCGCCTCAACCGGGCTGTCGCGGTCGGCGAGGCCGACGGCGCGCGGGCCGGCCTGACCGCGCTGGCCGGACTCGACCCCGCGCTGCCCCGGTACACCGCCGTGGCCGCCTACCTGCACGAACGTGACGGCGACCCGGCGACCGCGGCCCGGCTCTACGCTGACGCCGCCCGGTCGGCGGCCAGCCTCCCCGAACGCGACCACCTCACCCGCCAGGCCGCCCGCCTCAACGCGGACCACAAGGGCTGAGCCGGGTCAGGCGGGCGACGGGTGGCCGTCGTCGTCGTTCCGACCGGGCGTCCCGTCCATCAGCTGCCGCCAGGTGGGCCACTCCGGCCCGGTCCTCTGGCGGACGAGTTCGCCGGGCATGCTGAACGGTGGTGCCTTGTGGGGTTTGGCGAGCGCCTGGCCGACGATCTCGTCGTAGAGCACGGCCGAGGCGTGCAGGCGGGGCGGTACGGCGTGGACGCGGTCGGCGTAGCCGTCGGGGAGGGCCGGTCCGTTCGGACCCAGGTCGTATCCGGCGCCGGCGGTCACCAACGCGATCTCCGGGCGCTTGCGAACGGCGACGTCGAAGCACAGGTGCAGGGCGACGGCGTCCCAGACGGCCTCCACCCGGTCGGCCGCGGCGCCTTGTTCGGTGAGGAACCGGGCGGCCAGGTCGGCGCCGTCGATGTCGAAGCGCTGATCCCCGTCGCCCTCGGGGCTGAGCCCGACGTCGTGCAGGACGCAGCCGAGGAAGAGCAGTTCGTCGTCGTAGTCGAGGCCGGGGCGCAGTCCCTTCCGCTCCCCGAGGAAGCGCCCGTAGAGGCCTGTCCGAAGGATGGACGGGGCTTCAGGCGTCCTGAAGGCGGGGGTGCGCCAACGGGAGGCCGCCCGCCTCGACGCGGACCGAAAGGACTGATCGGCGCGTTGCTCCCGGAATCGGGCGGTGGCCTCCCCTAGCGTGAGCCTCGGCACGGTAGGGGGACGATGGAGGGATTCACGGCGGCGCTCGCCCTGGCCCTGGCCATGGGCGCCCTCCTGCTGTGCGTGTACGGCCTGTCGGCGGTGGTCGGCCTCGGACGCGCCCCGGTGTCCGGAGAGCCCTTCCTCTCGGGCGAGGCGGTGTCCGAGCACGCCGTGTCGCGCTTCCACGTGCGCTGGTACGCGGTGGCGATGCTCTTCCTGGCCTTCGACATGGAGATGGTCTTCATGTACCCGTGGGTGCTCGTCGTGGTCGAGAAGGGCGCGACGGCCGTCGTGGAGATGTTCGCGTTCCTGGCCGTGCTGATGGCGGCGGTCGTCTACGCCTGGCGGGAGGGGGCGTTCCGGTGGACCTGACGGGATGGCTGCTGGCCCGGGCCCTGCCGTGCGCCTTCGTCGTCACCGCGGTCGGCGGAACGGGCGCGCGCCTGGCCGTGGAGCGCGAGCTGCGCGAACGCGGCTGGCGGCGGGCCGCGGCCCCGGGTGCGGCCGATCTCCTGGTGGTCTGCGGCCCCGAGGACCCCGATCTCGCGGACGCCGTCGACCGGGTGTGGAAGCAGATGCCCGGTCCCCGCGCCCGCGTGCGCGTGCCCGGCGCCGACGGGGCCGCGCGGCTGCTGGACGCCACCCGGGGCCGGCTGCTGGACGTCGACCGACAGCGCCGAGAGGCCGCCGAGCGCGATGCCGCGGCGCGCGAGCGGGCACAGCAGGGCGGGGACGAGGGCCACGGAGACGACGGCGAGCACGACCAAGGCAACGGTGGCGACCACGACGACGGCCACAGCGGACACGCCGGCGGCGAGGGCCACGGCGACGGGCACGGGCACGGGCACGGCGGGATGTCCATGCCGGGCGGGATTCCCATGGCGGACCGGGGCCCGGACCGGGACGGCCTCACGCTCGACCGGCTGCACGTCAACCTCGGGCCCGCGCTGACCGACTGGCCCGCCGGGCTGCGGCTGCGGCTGACCCTTCAGGGGGACGTCGTGCAGGAGGCGGAGGCCGAGATCGTCGGCGGTGCCGCCGTGACCTCCGCCTTCTGGGACGTCCCCGGCCCGGCCGCCGCGCTGGACTCCGCCCAGCGCCTCCTGACCGCCGCGGGGTGGCCCGACGCCGCGGAGTCCGCCCGCCGGTGGCGCGACGCGCTGCTCGCGGAGCCCGAACCGGACGCGGCCACGCGGCGCGGGGTACTCCGCTGGCTGCGCCGGGTCCGCCGCTCGCGGGTGCTGCGCTGGTCCACGGCCGGGCTCGGTCCGATCGACGGGCCGGTTCCGGAGCCACTGCTCGGAGACGTCACCGACCGGTGGTCGCGCCGGTTGGACGTGGTGGAGGCGGCCCTCGGAGCCGGGGGCCGCCCCGGCCGGGACGCGCCCGCGGACCGTTCTCGGACGGAGGCGGCGGAGGCCGCGAAGGCGGCGCTGGACCTGCTGCCCTCGCTCGTCACCGGCCAGGAACTGGCGGCGGTACGGCTCGTCGTCGCCTCGCTGGACCCCGACACCGAGGCCCTGCGCGCCCACGTACCGGGGCGGTCCCATGATTGAGGGTGACGCGTCACCGCTGAGCCTGCTGACCCTCCTCGCGCTGCTGGGCGCGCTGGCCTACGCGGCCGCCGCCGGGTCGGCCGTCCTCCACGCGCGCGCCGTCGGGACCGCGCCCGTGGCCGCGGTCTCCGCCCCGGCCCGGGAGTCGGCGCGGCTGCTCGTGCAGCGGCGACGGACCGTGCCGGGCGCGGACGCCCTGCTGTGGCGCCTGGGCGGAGCGCTCCTGCCGGTGGCCGCGGCCCTGGCCGCGCTGGTGGTCCCGCTGGGGTCGACGGCCGTGAGCGACCTGTCGGTGGGCGTCGTGTGGTTCAACGCGATGGAGGTGCTGGCCTGGTGCGCCGTGTGGCTGCTCGGCTGGGGCGCCAACTCCGTCTGGGGGCTGGTGGGCGGCTACCGCTTCCTGATCCAGGGGCTCTCGTACGAGCTTCCGCACATGTTCGCCCTCATCACGGCCGCCCTGGGCGCCGGGTCGCTGCGGGTGGGCGACATCGTCGCGGCGCAGGAGGACGTGTGGTTCGCCGTGCTGATGCCGGCGGCCTTCGCGGTCTACCTGGTCTCGGCGCTGGCCATGGCGTTCTGGGGCCCGTTCGACGCGCCCGTGGGGCGGGACGCGGCCGGCGGGGCGGCCGCGGAGCCCTCCGGAGCGGACCGCCTGGTGCTGCTCGCCGGGCGGTACATGCTCCTGGCCGTCGTGGCGGCGATGGCGGTGCCGCTGTTCCTGGGCGGCGGCGCGGGCCCGCTCCTGCCCGGCTGGGCGTGGTCGCTGGTCAAGACGCTGGCGGTGCTGGGCGCGCTGGTCTGGACCGGGCACCGGGTGCCCACCGTGCGGATGGACCGGTTCACCGAGGTGGGCTGGATGGTGCTGCTTCCGCTGAGCCTGCTCCAGGCGCTGGTCGTCTCCGTACTCGTACTGGTCCGTTAGGGGGAGCGATGGCCGAGACGGTGGTGTTCGCGGTCTGCGCCGTGGGCGCGGTGGCGTCGGGGGCCGCGGTGTTCGTGGTCGACTCCATGGCCCGGGCGACCTTCGCGCTGCTCGCGTCGTTCCTGTTCGCCGCGGTACCGCTGCTGCTGTTGGAGCTGTCCTACCTCGGGGTGCTGGTGATCCTCATGATGGTGATGGAGATGATGGTGATGGTCGTCTTCATGATCATGTACATGATGAACCCGGCCGGGCTCATGCCGATGAGCATGGTGCACAACAAGGCGGGTTCGCTCGCGGTGGCGGCCGTGACGTTCGCCGTCCTCGCCGCGGGGGTGTTCCTCGTCCCCTGGCCCGCCCGCGAGGGTTCGCCTCCGGCCGATCCGACCCGGCAGCTCGCCGAGGCGATCATGGGGCCGCACATGCTGGTCATGATGCTCGTGGGCATGGTGCTCTTCGCGACGATGGTCGCCTCGGTGGTCCTCTCGACCCCGCGCGGGCGCTACGACCGCTACGGCGACGACCTGAAGCGGACCCGCCCCGACGACCCGATCGGCGGGGGGCTCGGCCGATGACCCTGGAGGCGTTCCTGCTCCTGGCCGCCGCGCTGTTCTCGGTGGGCCTGTTCGGCGCGCTGAGCCAGCAGTCCGTCGTCATGGTGATGATGGGGCTGGAGCTGATGATCAACGGGGTGATCGTCGCCGCGGCCGCCCTGTGGTACTTCGTCTCCCCCGAACGGCCGGACGGTCAGGTGCTCGTCCTCGTCGCCATCACGGCGATGGCCGTGGAGATGGCGGCCGGGTTCGCCGTCACCACGGCGATCTTCCGCGCCCGCGACATCGACATGGTCGACGCGGCCGACGACCTCGGGGACCGGCGGCAGGAGCAGGGCCAGGAGCACGGGCAGAGCCGGGAGCAGGACCGGTGACCGCGGCGCTGTGGGCACTCGTGGCGCTGCCCGCCCTGACCGGCACGGTGCTGCTGGTGGCCGGCCGGCGCGCCGACGCGGTCGCCGCGCCGTGCGCCGTGGCGTCGGCGGTCGCGGGGCTCGCTCTGGCCGGTGCCGTGGCCGCGACGCGTCCGGCCGCGGCCGCTCCCGCGCTGGCCGGGATCCCCGCGAACCTGGCCGTGGATGGGCTCTCCGCCGTCATGGTCCTCACGGTCACCGCGGTCCACCTGGCCGTGGTGCTGTTCGCGTCCGGCGAGCTCGGCTCGGACGAGGCACGGGCGCGCTTCTTCGGGTTCATGTCGCTCTTCGCCGCCGCGATGCTCGTCACGGTGACGGCGACCGGGCTACTCGTGCTGCTCGCGGCGTGGGAGGTCATGGGCGCCGTCTCCTACGCCCTCATCGGGTACTGGTGGCGCGGGTCCGAGCGGGTCCGCTCGGCGGGACTGGCCTTCCTCACCACACGCGCGGGCGACCTGGGCCTGTACCTGGCGGCCGGGGCCGCGCTCGCCGGCGGCGCGGGCGCGCTCCAGCTCTCCGGGCTCGCGGGGTTGGAGGGGGTCTGGCGCGACGCCGCGGTGGCCGGGGTGGTCGTGGCCGCGCTCGGCAAGTCCGCCCAGTTGCCGTTCAGCTTCTGGCTCTCGCACGCGATGGCCGGGCCCAGCCCGGTCTCGGCGCTGCTGCACTCGGCCACGATGGTCGCGGCGGGCGGCTACCTGCTGGTGCGGGTGGAGCCCGCGCTCGCGGCCGCGGTGTGGGCGGGGCCGCTGGTGGCGTGGGTCGGGGCGGCCACGGCGGTCCTGCTCGGCGTGGTGGCGCTGGCGCAGTCGGACCTGAAGCAGCTGCTCGCCGCCTCGACGTGTGCCCAGATCGGCTTCATCGTGCTGGGGGCGGGCACGGGTGGGGTCGCGGGGGCGAGCCTGCAGTTCACCGCGCACGCGGCGGCCAAGAGCCTGCTGTTCCTGTGCGCCGGGGCGTGGCTGGTGACGCTGGGCGCTCGGGACCTGGAGGGCCTGCGGGGCGCGGCACGGCGGCACCCCCTGGTGGGGGCCGCCTTCACTGCGGGGGCGCTGGCCGTCGCGGGGGTGCCCCCGACCGGGATCTGGGCGGCCAAGGACGCGGTGCTGGCGGCGGCGCTGCGGAGCTCGCCCGCCCTGTACGCGACGGGGCTGGCGGCGGCGGCGCTCGCCGCCGCCTACGCGGCCAGGGCGCTGGTCGCGGTGTGGGCGCCGGCCCTCCCCCGGTCCCGGCCGCACGGCGGGGAACACGGGCGCGGACCCGCGAAGGCCCGGCGTTCCCCGGGGGCCGCGCCCTCCGTGGGAGGCCGCGCGCCCGCGGACGGAACGCGTCCCGCCGTGGCGCGGGCCTCCCTCCGGGTGCCGCTGCTCGCCCTGGCCGTCGGTTCCCTCGCGCTGGGCGTGCTCGCCCTTCCGGCTGCGGCGCACTGGTGGCGCGCGTTGCTGGACGTGCCGGGCGAGCGGGGGCCCGCCGGCTGGGAGATGGCGGCCTCGGCGCTGGTGAGCGTCGTGGTGCTGGTCGGCGCCGGCCTGGTCTTCGCCCGCGGGTCCGCGCGCGCCGCGGTCGCGGAGGAGGGCGGGGCCGGACCGGGGACCCCGGCGAGGGCGGGGAACGGAGTCGCGTCCGGGACCGGCCTTCCTCCGGTCGGCCGGTGGGCGGCCGACTGGCTCGGGCTGGAGCGCCTGGTCCGCGGCGGCCTCGTCCGCCCCACCCTGGCGCTCTCGCGGGGCCTGTCCGTCTTCGACGACCGTGTCGTCGCGGGCGGCGTGCGTGCCGGCGCCCGCCTGGGCCTGACGGCCGCCGACGCGGTCCGCGACCGCGTCGAGACCGCCGCCGACCGGTCGGTGGGGGCCGTCGCCTCGGCGGTGCGCACCGCCGCCCGCTGGGCGCTGCGCCCGCAGACCGGCCTCCTCCACCAGTACTACGCCCAGGCCGTCGTCGCGCTCCTCGTACTGGCCACCGTCTTCGTCCTGATGAGGTGAGGCGTGCTCTCCGTCGCCGTGTTCCTGCCCCTGCTCGCCGGCCTGGTGCTGCTCGCGGTGCCGCGCCCGCGGGACGGCCTCGTGGCGTGGACCTGGGTCTGCGTCGCGGCGCTGGACCTGTTCCTGGTCCTCGTGTTGTGGGCCCGCTATCCGGCCGCCGTGGGACCGGGGCAGGACGCGGTGGGCGGCTTCGCCTTCGAGACCCACGTGCGCTGGATCCCCAGCGTCGGCGCGGGCTACCACATCGGGGTGGACGGGCTGTCGCTGCCGCTGCTCGCGATGACGGCGGTCCTGTTCCTGGCCTGTGCCGTCCACTCGCTGCGGCAGCGGCGGCGCACGCGCGCCCACGCGGTCCTCTTCCTGTTCCTGCAGACCGTCTCGCTGGGCGTGTTCAGTGCCCTGGACCTGCTGCTGTTCTTCGTCTTCTTCGACCTGTCCATCGTCGGGATGTACTTCGTCATCGCCGGATGGGGGCACGGCCGGCCCGCCCGTTCGGCACTGCAGTTCTTCCTGTACACCTTCCTCGGGTCCCTGGCCCTGCTCCTGGGCTTCATCGGCCTCTACCTCGCCGCGGACCCGCACACGTTCGACATCGTGGAGCTGACCGGACGGCCTCCCCTGGAGGACGGCGGTCCCGTCGCGGGGCTGGTCCTCCTGGCCATCGCGCTCGGCCTGGCGATCAAGACGCCCACCGTGCCCTTCCACACGTGGCTGCCCCCGGCGCACACCGACGCGCCCGCGGCCGGCTCGGCGATCCTGGCGGGCGTGCTGCTGAAGATGGGCACCTACGGGTTCGTGCGCGTGGCGATGCCGATCCTGCCCGGGGCCTGGCGCGAGTACGCGATGGTCTTCGTGGTCGTCGGCGTGGTCTCGGTCCTGTACGGCGCGCTGGTGGCGCTCGCCCAGACCGACTTCAAGCGGATGGTCGCCTACACCTCGGTCAACCACATGGGCTACATCCTGCTCGGGCTCGGCGCGGCCGGGCTCGCCACCGCGGACGAGGCGCGCGCCGCGGCCCTGGCCGTGACCGGGAGCGTCACCCAGATGGTCAGCCACGGGCTGCTCACGGGCGCGCTGTTCCTGCTGGCGGGCGCCCTCCACGACCGGGGCGGCACCTACCGGATGGCCTCCTACGGCGGGCTGGCCGGGACCATGCCGCTGCTGGCGGCGCTGACCTCGCTGGCGGCGTTCGGTTCGCTGGGGCTGCCCGGGCTGTCCGGCTTCATCGCCGAGTTCCAGATCTTCACGGGCAGCCTGTCCTTCGTTCCCGTGCCGACCGCGGTGGCCTTCCTCGGGATCCTCCTCACCGCCGCCCTCTTCCTGCGCGCGCTGCAGCAGCTGTTCACGGGCGACCTCCGGATCCCGGAGCACGCTCGGACCGGTGACCTCACCGCGCGGGAGCTGGTGGCGATCGCCCCGCTGACGGCGTTGTCCGTGGCCATCGGCCTCTTCCCGCGGTTCCTGCTCGACCCGATCGAACCCGCCGCCCGCGCGCTCGTGGCACTGGTGGTGCGATGAGCATGACGGGACACGTCGATCCGGCGATGCTGGTGCCCGAGATCGTCCTGGCGCTCGCGGCGGTGGCCGCGCTGCTGCTGGGCGGTTGGACGCCCCGCCGCCGGCAGTGGACCGTGCGGCTGTGCGTGGTCGCCGCGCTGCTGGGCGCGCTGGCCGCCGCGCTCACCGCCTGGGCCCGCTCGGAGGACATGGTCACCGGCGGCTTCGCGGTCGACGCGGGCACACACGCCGTACGTGTGACCGTGCTCGTCGGCGTCCTCGTCGCGGTGCTGCTGGCCGGCGACTCCTTCTCCGGGCACCCCCGGGAGTCGGAGTCCTACGTCCTGCTGCTGCTCGGCGCCCTGGGCACGGTGGCGCTGGCCGGGGCGAGCGATCTGTTGGTGCTCGCGGCGGCCTACCTGCTGGCGAGCATCCCGCTCTACGCGCTGACCGGACTGACCAGGGACTCCGGCGGCACCGAGGGGGCCCTGAAGTTCTACCTGCTGGGCGCGATGCTGGGGATCCTGCTGCTCACCGGTACCGCGCTGCTGCTCGGTGCCGGAGGGGCGACCGACTACGCCACCCTGGCCGGCGCCCTGCCCGACGCGCCGCGCGCCCTGGTGGCGGCGGGCACCGTCGCGGTCCTGGCCGGGCTGCTGTTCAAGGCCGGCGGTGTGCCCGGCCACTTCTGGGTCCCCGATGTCACCGAGGGGGCGCCCGCCCCGGTCGCCGCCTTCGTCACCACGGTGCCCAAGATCGGGGCGCTGGTGGCGCTGTACCGGCTGGGCAACGAGGTGCTCACCCGTGCTCCGTTGGACTGGCCGCTGCTGTGCGCCCTGCTCGCGGCGGCGTCCATGACCCTGGGCAACCTGGGCGCCTTCTTCCAGACCGACGCGCGGCGCCTGCTCGCGTACTCCGCCATCAGCCAGGTCGGCTACCTGCTGATGGCGGTGGCGGCGGTCGGGGGCACGGCCGGACTGGCACGGCCGGGCCTGCTCTTCTACCTCGCCGCCTACGCGGTGACCAACCTCGGGGCCTTCGCCGTCGTGTGCTCGCTGCCCGCGACCAGGTCCCTGGAGCAGTACACCGGGCTCTTCCACCGCCGCCCGTGGTCGGCGCTCAGCCTGGTGGTCTGCCTGCTCGGGCTGGTGGGGACCCCACCGACGGCGGTGTTCGTCGGCAAGCTGACCGTCTTCACCGCGGCGTTGGACGCGGGCCTGGTGTGGCTGGTGGTCCTGGCCGCGGTCAACACCGTCGTCAGCCTCTTCTACTACCTGCGCTGGGTGTTCCCACTCTTCCGCGCCCGCCCGACCACGTCCGGCGAAGGCGCGATTACCGGGCTCGCCCGGCGGACGAGCACTGGAGTCGCCGTCACCCTGGCCGCTGTGTCCCTCGCCATGGGCGTCCTGGCGGGACCGCTCCTCGGCGTCCTCTGAACGGCGCGCCGGGCCGTCTCGCCGCGGACCGGCGTGAATCCGTGGGAACGGGATACGCCCCGGAGGAATCCCGCCCGGGGGGCGGCCGCGACGGGTTCGGGCGCCCCCCGGTGGGAAGGGCGAGGAGCATGGTGCGCCCGGGGCGTCCGAGCGGTCACGGCGACGCCATGGCCGACCTCACGGACGAGGAACTGTACGACGAGCTCGTCGCGTCGCTCGCCGCCGAAGGAGTGCGCGCTACCGCGCGGCCGGATCGGTCCGGCCTGCTGATCCACCACGGGTGGTCCCTCGGGGCGGACGGCGCTCCGGAGCGGTTCGAGCCTCCGCTCGAACTGCACTTGGACCCGTGTGCACTCGGGCGCCACCTGCGTGGCATGGCCGCCGACGCCCAGGAGGCCATGGGCGGCTCCTCCCCGATGCGCGCCGCCATGTCGCTCTTTCTCGTCCACCTGGAGGAAGCCGTCGGCACCCGGCCCGGTCGGCGCCACCTCCACCTCGGCCGCGGCGGGGTCGATGCGCGCTGACCGCCGGAGACGGGCGCGCGTCCGATTCGAGGCGAGCTCCTTCCTCCACGGGGCTCGCCCACCGCCTGCGAGCCCTGGGCCCCGACCACCCCCACACGCACACGAGCGCGCGGGTCCCGCAGAGCCGGCGGGACAAGGTGCCCGAGGACCGTGCCGCCACGCCCGGGCGAGCCCGCGCGCCCGGGGCCCGGTGGTTGTGAGAAGTCTCGCCCCCGGGCTCGCGACGCGGCGGTCGTTTGTGGGGTTCCCACAACACAGTAGATCCGGGATGGGCGATGCGCCCCATTGTTGAAACAGGCGGGCACCGAGGAAGGTGTAAGAAGGTGCAGGCGGCGTCCAGGGCCCGGGCGTCGCCTTCCGTGTGTTGGGACTTGGGGGACAGAGTCGATGTTCAGTCGTGTTGCGATCGTCAACCGTGGAGAGGCCGCGATGCGGCTCATCCACGCCGTCCGGGACCTCTCGGCGGAAACAGGGGCGCGGATCGAGACCGTCGCCCTCTACACCGACGCCGACCGCACCGCGACCTTCGTGCGTGAAGCGGACACCGCCTACGCGCTCGGCCCCGCCTCGGCCCGCCCCTACCTCGACCTCGCCGTCCTGGAACGGGCCCTGGTCGAGACCGGCGCCGACGCCGCGTGGGTCGGCTGGGGATTCGTCGCCGAGGACCCGGCCTTCGCCGAGCTCTGCGAGAAGATCGGCGTCACCTTCGTCGGGCCCAGCGCGGAGGCCATGCGCAAACTCGGCGACAAGATCGGCGCCAAGCTGATCGCCGAGGAGGTCGGGGTCCCGGTCGCGCCGTGGAGCCGCGGCGAGGTCGCCACCCTGGACGACGCCCTGCGCGCCGGTGAGCGGATCGGCTACCCGCTGATGCTCAAGGCGACCGCGGGCGGCGGCGGGCGCGGCATCCGCAAGGTCACCTCGCACGAGGACCTGGCCGACGCCTACGAGCGCACCAGCCAGGAGGCCCTGCGCGCCTTCGGCTCCGGTGTGGTCTTCCTGGAGCGCCTGGTCACCGGCGCCCGGCACGTCGAGGTGCAGGTCATCGCCGACGGCCAGGGCACGGCGTGGGCGCTGGGCGTGCGCGACTGCTCGGTGCAGCGGCGCAACCAGAAGATCATCGAGGAGTCCGCCTCCCCCGTCCTGGACGACGCACAGGTCGCCGAGCTCAAGGCCTCCGCCGAGCGGCTGGCCGTGGCCGTCGGCTACCGAGGCGCCTGCACCGTGGAGTTCCTCTACCACCCCGGCGAGAGGCTGTTCGCCTTCCTGGAGGTCAACACCCGCCTCCAGGTCGAGCACCCCATCACCGAGCTCACCACCGGCACCGACCTGGTCCGCCTCCAGCTGCACGTGGCGGACGGCGGCCGGCTGGAGGGCCCGCTGCCGCACGAGAGCGGCCACGCCGTCGAGGCCCGGCTCAACGCCGAGGACCCCGACCGCGACTTCGCCCCCTCCCCCGGACGCATCGCCCGGCTGGTGCTGCCGACCGGCCCCGGCATCCGCGTGGACACCGGTGTGCGCGAGGGCGACGAGATCCCCGCCGACTTCGACTCGATGATCGCGAAGGTCATCGCCTACGGCCGCGACCGCGAGCAGGCCCTGGGCCGGCTGCGCCGCGCGATGGCCGAGACCACGGTCATCATCGAGGGCGGCGCGACCAACAAGAGCTTCGTGCTCGACCTGCTCGACCAGCCCGAGGTCGTCGACGGCAGCGCCGACACCGGCTGGATCGACCGGGTGCGCTCCGAGGGCCGCCTGGTCGACCACCGCCACTCCGCGATCGCCCTGGCCGCGGCCGCCATCGAGGCCTACCAGGACGAGGAGGAGATCAGCCGCACACAGCTGCTGTCCACCGCGCACGGCGGCCGCCCGCAGGTCCAGCACGACCCGGGCCGTCCGCTGGACCTCAAGCTGCGCGGCGTCGGCTACCGGGTGAGCGTGGCCCGCCTCGGCGACCAGCGCTTCCGCGTCGGTGTCTCCGGCGGCGGCGACATGCACCCCGCCGACGTCGAGGTCGAGCGCTTCGACGCGCACAGCGGCCAGATCGTGGTCAACGGGCACCGGTTCCGCGTGGTCTCGGCCACGCACGGCCCCATCCACCTGGTCGAGGTCGACGGCGTCACCCACCGCATCAGCCGCGACGAGGGCGGCGTCGTCCGCTCGCCCGCGCCCGCGCTGGTCGTGGCCACGCCGCTGGCGGTCGGCGACGCCGTGGAGTCGGGCGCGCCGATCCTGGTGCTGGAGAGCATGAAGATGGAGACGGTGCTGCGCGCCCCGTTCCGCGCCCGCGTGCGCGAGTGCCCGGTGTCGGTCGGCAGCCAGATCGAGACGGGCGCGCCGCTGATGCGCCTCGAACCGCTGCCCGAGGAGGGCGACGAGACCGCGGAGGCGGCCGTCGAGACGGTCGAGATCGAGCTGCCCGCGGTGCCGGCGGCGTCCGCGGCCGAGCGCGTCGAGCGCGGCCTGCAGGACCTGCGCAGCCTGTTCCTGGGCTTCGACGCCACCCCCGAGGTCCGCAAGGACGTGCTGGCGGACTACCTGGCCGCACGGGCCGAGCTGGGCTCCTCGCCGCTGGCGGGCGAGCTGGACGTGCTCACCGTGTTCGCCGACCTGTCCGAGCTGAGCCGCAACAAGCCCGGCGGCGAGCCCGACGTCACCCCGGACTCGCAGGTGCACAGCCCGCGCGAGTACTTCCACAGCTACCTGCAGAGCCTGGACGCCGAGCGCGCCGGGCTCAGCGAGAGCTTCCAGGCCAAGCTCACCAAGGTGCTGGCCCACTACGGCGTCACCGGCCTGGACCGCACCCCGGAGCTGGAGGCCGCGGTCTTCCGCATCTTCCTGGCCCAGCAGCAGATGAGCTCCCACGTCGCCGTGGCCTCGGAGCTGCTCCTGCGGTGGCTGGACGACGCGCCGCCCGTGGACTCGCTCAGCGAGCCGGTCGGCCTCACCCTGGAGCACCTGGTCGAGGCCACACAGGTGCGCTTCCCCACCGTCTCGGACCTGGCCCGCGGCGTGGTGTTCCGCTGGTTCACCCAGCCGCTGCTGCGCCGCAACCGCGCCAAGGTCTACGCCGCCGTGCGCGACGACCTGCGCCACCTGGACCGCGACCCGCGTGCCGCGGACCGCGCCGAGCGGATCCAGTCCATGGTCGCCAGCTCCGAGCCGCTCGTCCGGCTGATCGGCCAGCGCATCGGCCGGGCCGGACGCGACCACGCCGCGCTGCTGGAGGTGCTGACCCGCCGCTACTACGGCAATCGCGGGCTGTCGGAGGTCGCCTCCGTCGAGGTCAGGGGCTGCCCGCTGGTCACCGCGCGCCACACCGGTTCCGACGGTGTGACCGGCGTGGCCGCCACCGCCGTCGACATCGCCGCGCTGCCCGACGCCATCGCCGCGATCGGCGCGGTCGCCGCGCGGGACGCCGAGCACGGCATGGTCGCCGACGTGTACCTCACGTGGGAGGGGCAGCCCGACGCCGACGCCATGGCGCTGCGGCTCGGCCGGATCCTCGCCGACCACCCGCTGCCCGCGAACGTGGAGCGCGTCACCACCACCGTGGCCGGGACCAACGGCGCGGTGATGCACCACCACTTCACCTTCCGCTCCGAGGACGGAGGGCTGGTGGAGGACCGCCTCATCCGCGGCCTGCACCCGCAGATCGCGCGGAAGCTGCAGCTGGAGCGGCTCCGCGAGTTCGACCTCACGCGTCTGCCCTCGGCGGACGAGGAGATCTACCTGTTCAAGGCCGTGGCGCACAGCAACCCGGCCGACGAGCGGCTGTTCGCGCTGGGCCAGGTCCGCGACCTGACGCCGCTGCGCGACGCCGAGGGGCGCCTCATCGCGCTGCCCGCGGTGGAGGACACCATCACCGCGTGCCTGGACTCGATCCGCAACATCCAGGCGCGGCGGCCGCGCAACAAGCGGTTCGACACCAACCGGATCATGATGTACGTCTGGCCGCCGACCGAGCTGAGCCTGGACGAGCTCGACGCGCTGGTCCAGCGCATCCTGCCGACCACGGCCGGCGCCGGGCTGGAGGAGGTCCAGTTCGTGGCCCGCCAGCGCACCGCCTCCGGTGAGCTGACCGAGGTCGCCGTGCGGATCACGTTCGACCCTGGTCACGGCGCGCGCCTGCACGTCGACAAGCCCTCGACCGAGCCCGTGCTCCCGCTGGACGACTACCGCCTGAAGGTGCTCCGCGCCGCCCGGCGCGGGACCGCCTACCCCTACGAGCTGACCGGCATGCTGGCCGGTCCGCGGGGCGGCTTCGTCGAGCACGACCTGGACGAGGACGGCCGGCTCGTGCCGGTGGACCGCCCCAAGGGGCAGAACTCGGCCGCGATCGTGGCGGGCGTCGTCACGACCCCGACCGAGCGCCACCCCGAGGGCGTCACCCGCGTGGTGCTGCTGGGCGACCCGACCAAGGCGCTGGGCGCGCTCTCGGAGCCGGAGTGCTCGCGGGTGATCGCCGCGATCGACCTCGCCGAGCGGATGCGGGTCCCCCTGGAGTGGTTCGCGCTGTCCGCGGGCGCGCGGATCTCGATGTCCTCGGGCACCGAGAACATGGACTGGGTCGCGGCCGCGCTCAAGCGGATCGTGGAGTTCACCCAGGACGGCGGCGAGATCAACATCGTGGTCGCCGGGATCACCGTCGGCGCCCAGCCGTACTGGAACGCCGAGGCGACGATGCTCATGCACACCAAGGGCATCCTGGTGATGACGCCGGACTCGGCGATGGTGCTCACCGGCAAGCAGTCGCTGGACTTCTCCGGCGGCGTCTCGGCGGAGGACAACTTCGGCATCGGCGGCTACGACCGCGTCATGGGCCCCAACGGGCAGGCGCAGTACTGGGCGCCCAACCTGCCGGCCGCCCGCGACGTGCTGATGTCGCACTACGACCACACCTACGTCGTGCCAGGTGAGGACGACCCGCGCAGGGCCGCCACCAACGACCCGGTCGACCGCGACGTCTCGGAGTTCCCGCACAAGATCGCCGAGAGCGACTTCACCACCGTCGGCGAGATCTTCTCCGCGCAGCACAACCCGGACCGCAAGAAGCCGTTCGACATCCGTACGGTGATGCGCGCCCTGTCCGACCAGGACCACCCGGTGCTGGAGCGCTGGGCGGGCATGGCCGACGCCGACACCTCGGCGGTGCAGGACGTGCACATCGGCGGACACCCGGTGTGCCTGATCGGCATCGAGTCCCGGTCCGTGGCCCGGCGCGGCTTCCCGCCCACCGACGGCCCGGACTCCTACACCGCGGGCACGCTGTTCCCGCGGTCGTCGAAGAAGACCGCGCGGGCGATCAACGCGGCCTCGGGCAACCGGCCGCTGGTCGTGCTGGCGAACCTGTCCGGGTTCGACGGCTCGCCGGAGTCCATGCGCAACCTGCAGCTGGAGTACGGCGCGGAGATCGGCCGGGCGATCGTCAACTTCCGCGGCCCGATCGTCTTCTGCGTGATCTCCCGCTACCACGGCGGCGCGTTCGTGGTCTTCTCCAAGGCGCTCAACCCGAACATGACAGTGCTGGCGCTGGAGGGCTCGTTCGCCTCGGTGCTCGGCGGCGCCCCGGCCGCGGCCGTGGTGTTCGCCGGTGAGGTGAACAACCGCACCGCGACCGACGAGCGGGTGACCGCGCTCCAGGCGCGGGTCTCGGAGACCAGCGGCGCCGAGCGGGCCGCGCTCAACGCGGAGCTGGCCGAGGTCCACTCCTCGGTCCGGGCGGAGAAGCTCGGCGAGGTCGCCGCGGAGTTCGACGCGGTCCACAGCATCCAGCGGGCGGTCGAGGTCGGCTCGGTGGACGCGATCATCAGCGCGGCCGAGATGCGGCCGCGGATCATCGAGGCGATCGAGAACGGCCTCAAGCGATAGCACCGGACGAGGGGGCCGGCCGCGGGCGTACCGCGGCCGGCCCCCTCTCGTGTGTCGCCGCCCCGGAGGGTCGGCGGCCCACCGGTGCCCCGAGCGACCGGTCGCCGCGGTCGCCCCTGGGCACCCCGGGCATCCCGACGCCCCGGGCATCCCGACACCCCGGGCGCCCCGGAGACCCCCGCGACGACGAGAGCCGGCCCGACCGTGGTGGTCGGGCCGGCTCCGGATCCGGGATACCTACAGATCCGTCATGTGGATCAGACCAGGTCGAAGCGGTCCGCGTTCATGATCTTGTTCCACGCGGCGACGAAGTCCTGGACGAACTTCTCCTTCGCGTCGTCGGAGGCGTAGACCTCGGCCAGCGCGCGCAGCTCGGAGTTCGAGCCGAACAGCAGGTCGACACGGCTTCCGGTCCACTTGACCGCACCGGAGTCGTCCTTGGCCACGAACGTCTGCGACGTCTCGGAGGTCTCACCGGTCGGGGCCCAGTTCGTCCCGAGGTCGAGCAGGTTGACGAAGAAGTCGTTCGTCAGCGCGCCCGGGTGCTCGGTGAACACGCCCACGTCCGAACCGTCGTAGTTGGTGCCCAGCACGCGCAGGCCACCCACCAGAACGGTCATCTCGGGCGCGCTCACGCCGAGCAGGTTCGCCTTGTCGAGCAGCAGGTACTCGGCCGGGAGGCGGTTGGCCTTGCCGTAGTAGTTGCGGAAGCCGTCGGCGACCGGCTCGAGGAAGGCGAACTGACCGGGGTCGGTCTGCTCCTGCGTGGCGTCGACGCGGCCCGGGGTGAAGGGCACCTCGATGTCGTGGCCGGCCGCCTTGGCGGCCTGCTCGACACCGACACCGCCGGCCAGGACGATCAGGTCGGCGAGCGAGACCTTCTTGTCCGAGGAGGCGTTGAACTCGACCGCGATGCTCTCCAGCGTGTTGAGCACGCCGCGCAGCTCGGCCGGGTTGTTGACCTCCCAGTCGATCTGCGGCTCCAGGCGGATGCGGGCACCGTTGGCGCCGCCGCGCTTGTCGCTGTCACGGTAGGTGGACGCCGAGGCCCACGCCGTGGACACCAGCTGGGAGACGGTCAGGCCGGACTCGGCGACCTTGGCCTTGAGCGCGGCGATCTCCGCGGCGCCGATGACCTCGCCCTCCTGCGCGGGCAGCGGGTCCTGCCAGATCAGCGTCTCCTCCGGGACCTCCGAGCCGAGGTAGCGCACCTTCGGGCCCATGTCACGGTGGGTCAGCTTGTACCAGGCGCGGGCGAACGCGTCCGCGAACGCCTCGTGGTCCTCGTAGAAGCGGCGCGAGATCTGCTCGTAGACCGGGTCGACGCGCAGCGACAGGTCGGTGGTGAGCATGGTCGGCTTGTGCTTCTTGCCGGGGATGTGGGCGTCGGGGATGATCTCCTCGGCGTCCTTGGCGACCCACTGGTTGCCGCCGCCCGGGCTCTTGGTGAGCTCGTACTCGAACTCGAACAGGTTCTTGAAGAAGCCCTGGCTCCACTGCGCGGGCGTGGTGGTCCAGGTGACCTCCAGGCCGGAGCCGATCGCGTCGGCGCCCTTGCCGGTGCCGTGGTTGTTCTTCCAGCCCAGGCCCTGCATCTCCAGGCCCGCGGACTCGGGCTCGGCCTCCAGGTTGGAGTCCGGAGCCGCACCGTGGGTCTTGCCGAAGGTGTGGCCGCCCGCGATGAGGGCGACGGTCTCCTCGTCGTTCATGCCCATGCGGCCGAAGGTCTCGCGGATGTCGCGAGCGGCGGCCAGCGGGTCCGGGTTGCCGTTGGGGCCCTCGGGGTTGACGTAGATGAGGCCCATCTGGACGGCGGCCAGCGGCTTCTCCAGGTCGCGGTCGCCCGTGTAGCGCTGGTCGTCGAGCCACGTGGTCTCGGGGCCCCAGTAGACGTCCTCGTCGGGCTCCCACACGTCCTCGCGACCGCCGCCGAAGCCGAAGGTCTTGAAGCCCATGGACTCCAGCGCGACGTTGCCGGTGAGGATCATGAGGTCGGCCCAGGAGATGTTCTGGCCGTACTTCTTCTTGACCGGCCACAGCAGGCGGCGGGCCTTGTCCAGGTTGACGTTGTCGGGCCAGCTGTTCAGCGGCGCGAAGCGCTGCTGGCCGGCGCTGCCGCCGCCGCGGCCGTCGTGCGACCGGTAGGTGCCGGCGCTGTGCCACGCCATGCGGATCATGAGCGGGCCGTAGTGCCCGAAGTCGGCCGGCCACCAGTCCTGGGAGTCCGAGAGGACCTCGGCGATGTCCGCCTTCACGGCGTCCAGGTCGAGGGCCTTGAAGGCCTCGGCGTAGTCGAAGCCCTCACCGAGCGGGTTCGACACGGCCGGGTTCTTGGCCAGGATCTTCAGGTTGAGCTGGTTGGGCCACCAGCCGCGGTTGCCGCCGCCCTGGGTGGGGTGCGGAGCGCGGCCGTGCGCGACCGGGCAGCCGCCCGCGGCGTCCGTCTTCAGAGGTGCGTCGACGCCTTCGTGGCTTTCAGACATGGTGTCCTTCCGGAGCAGGGAGGAGTGAACTGGCTGTTTCAGGAACTCGGTGTGTCGGAGCAGTCCGCGCAGACGCCCCAGTACACGACCTCGGCCTCGTCGATGGCGAAGCCGTGGTCGTGCGAGGCGTTCAGGCACGGTGCGTGGCCGACGGCGCAGTCGACGTCGGCGATGGCACCGCACGACCGGCACACGACGTGGTGGTGGTTGTCCCCGACCCGCGTCTCGTAGCGGGCCACGGAGTTCTGTGGCTGTATGCGTCGCACCAGGCCCGCGCCGGTGAGTG
This sequence comes from Nocardiopsis aegyptia, assembly GCF_013410755.1. Classification (GTDB taxonomy): domain Bacteria; phylum Actinomycetota; class Actinomycetes; order Streptosporangiales; family Streptosporangiaceae; genus Nocardiopsis; species Nocardiopsis aegyptia. The sequence goes on along the minus strand of NZ_JACCFS010000001.1, from coordinate 6,216,140 downwards.
CCTTGAGGACGTCGTAGACGGCCTGGTCGGACACCGTACCGAGGCGCGAGCGCACCACACCGATGATCGACTCCGTGTCCGCGTGCGGGTTCTCGTGCACGGCGGAGAGCACGGCCAGTCGAGGGCTGGTCACCCGCAGAGCGGACTCGCGCAACATTCGCTCGAAATCCGAAGGGGTTGTCATGCCTCGAAGTCTGCCGCCTTTTCTGGAACAAGTCAAATGTTGGGGCGAGTCCGACAAGGCCGCCCGAATGCTCCCGTCCGAGAGTGTTCGGCCTGGTCGGACCCGGTCCGCCGAGGGGGCGCCGGTTCCGGCGGCGGCGGTCAGCCCGGCAGGTGCGCCTTGATCGCGGAGACGATGTCCTCCGACTCGGGCTCTGTGGACGGGCGGAACCGGCCGACGACCTCGCCCTCGGTGTCCACGAGGAACTTCTCGAAGTTCCACTGCACGTCGCCGGCCTCGCCCGCGGCGTCGGGGGTCCGCACGAGCTCCGCGTACAGCGGGTGGCGCTCCTCACCGTTGACGTCGGTCTTCTCCAGCAGCGGGAACGTGACGCCGTAGGTCGTGGAGCAGAAGGTCGCGATCTCCTCCGGCGTGCCGGGCTCCTGACCCATGAACTGGTTGCAGGGCACCCCCAGAACCGTGAGCCCCTGGTCCCGGTAGCGCTCGTGCAGGCGCTCCAGGCCCTCGTACTGCGGCGTGAGTCCGCACTTGGAGGCGACGTTCACGATCAGCAGGGCGCGCCCGCGGTACTCGGACAGCGACGCGGACTCTCCGGCCAGCGTGCGCAGCGGGATGTCGTACAGGTCCATGTGTGACTCCTCGGTGGTACGGGTGATCGGGCCATACTGTCTCAGGCGCGAACGACGAAGCCGCGCACGACCCGCCGCGGCCGCCGCCCGCCCGCGCCGCACCCGGTCCCCGCCTCGGCGGTGACCGGCGGGTTCGGCTAGCCTCCCCTCACACCGTCGTAGGAGGAGCTGGAATGGACCTGTTCGATCTGACCGGGAAGAACGCCGTCGTCACCGGGGGCACCCGCGGGATCGGGATGATGATGGCCCGCGGGCTGCTCCAGGCCGGGGCCCGCGTGTGGATCAGCTCCCGCAAGGCCGACGCCTGCGAGCAGGCCCGCGTGGAGCTGTCGCAGTACGGCGAGGTGCACGCCGTGCCCGCCGACCTGTCGAACGAGGACGAGTGCCGGCGGCTCGCGGCCGAGGTCACCGCCCAGGCGCCCGAGGTGCACGTCCTGGTGAACAACGCGGGCGCCACCTGGGGCGAGCCGCTGGAGACCTTCCCCGAGTCGGCCTGGGACAAGGTGCTGGACCTCAACCTGAAGTCGCCGTTCTTCCTCGTGCGCGCCTTCCTGCCCGCGCTGGAGGCCGCGGCCACGCCCGACGACCCGGCGCGCGTCATCAACGTCGGCAGTATCGACGGCATCCACGTCCCGGACCTGCCCACGTACGCGTACTCCTCCAGCAAGGCCGCCGTCCACCAGTTGACCCGCCACCTGGCACGGGAGCTGGGACCCAAGGCGATCACGGTCAACGCGGTCGCGCCCGGTCCCTTCCCGTCGAAGATGATGGCGAGCACGCTGGACGCCTTCGGCGACCACATCGCCCAGGCGGCGCCGCTGCGCCGCATCGGCCGGGACGACGACATGGCCGGTACCGCGGTCTACCTGGCGAGCCGGGCGGGCTCCTTCGTCACCGGAGCCGTCATCCCCGTGGACGGGGGGATCGCCACCACGGCCAACGGGCTGTGACCCGGCGGCCGTCCCCGCGTCCGTGCCGGGCGGACGCGGGGGCGCCGGCCGCGCGGACGAACGGGCGACGCGGGTGAGCGGGCGGCGCGGGCGAACGCGCGGCGCGGGCGGCGCTCATGGCGCATGGCGGGCACGGCCGTGCCGCGCGGGATGATGGGCGCCGACGCGCACGTGTGGGACCGAGGCGAGAGGGGTGGACCGGTGACGGGAGACGCGCGGATCACGACGGCCGAGCAGGCGGCGAACGACCCGCTGATACTGGCGTTCGGGCGGTTGCAGGGGGCCGCCAACCGGCTGGAGTACATCCTGGGGCGGGCTCTGGAGGAGGAGTTCGGCATCAGTCACCTGGTGTTCGAGGTCCTCCTGATCCTGAGCCGGTCCGGGGGGTCCGGCCTGTCGATGGGAGCCATCGCCCAGGAACGGGTGCTGACCACGGGCGGGGTGACCCGGCTGGTGGACCGGATGGTGACGGCCGGCCTGGTCTCGCGCGAGGAGAATCCGGCGGACCGGCGGGGCCGGCTGGTCAGGCTCACCCCGCTCGGGGAGGAGACCGCGGTGCGGGCCGCCCGCCTGCACGCGCGGAACGTGCAGCGCCACCTGCTCGACCCGCTGCCCGAGGAGCACCGGGAGCGGTTCGCGCAGGACCTGCGGACGGTGAGCGTGACGGCGGGCGACGCGCTGCCCCGCCTGCACTGACCGGCCCGCCCGGGAGCAGGTGGCGGCGGCCCGGTGGGAGCCGCTCCGACACGGGGAAGCCGCACAGGAATATCTGACTAGTCAGATACTGTTGTCTCAGGAAACGGGCACCGAACGCGGGTCGCCCCCACCACACCGGTCTCCGCACGAAAGGCCCCACCGTGAGCACGCTCGACTACAACGTCCTCGACCTGGACTTCCCGGCCGGGTCCAAGAACAAGACCGCCACCCTGATCACCGGCGAGGAGCAGGCGTTCCTCATCGACGCCGGGTTCACCCGCGCCGACGGCCACCGCCTGGTCGCCGAGATCCTCGACTCGGGCAGGGAGCTGACCACGGTCTTCGTCAGCCACGCCGACCCCGACTTCTACTGGGGCGCCGAGGTCGTCGCCGACGCCTTCCCCCAGGCCGAGATCGTCGCCACACCCCCGGTCATCGAGCACATCGAGCAGTCCTATGAGGGCAAGCTCAAGGCGTGGGAGGCCGTGGGTGCCAACCGCCCGACCCGCCTGGTCGAGATGACCGCGCTGACCGGCGACATCGTCTTCGAGGGACACGTGTTCCAACTCAGGGGCGGCCACCCGGGACTCGCCGACCGCCACTACCTGTGGCAGGCCGACCAGCGGGCGATCGTCGGCGGCGTGCTGCTCTTCCAGAACGAGCACGTCTGGGTCGCCGACACCGCCCGGCCGCGGGACCGCGCCGTGTGGGTCGAGATGCTCGACGAGATGTCGGCCCTGGAGCCCGCCTTCGCGATCCCCGGCCACCGGCTGCCCACCGACGTCCTCGACGCGGGCCCGATCGCCTACACCCGCGACTACCTCACCGCGTTCGAGGCCGAACTCGCCACGGCCGACAGCGGAGAGACCCTGGCGGACGCGATGGTCGCCCGCTACCCGGACGCCGGCCTGCTCATCGCGGCCCGGCTCGGCGCCAAGGTCGCCAAGGGCGAGATGTCCTGGGGCTGACCGGTCCGCTCCCGCGGTCCGGTGCGCGCCCCGAGCGGGCATCGGCACCGGACCGCTGCCCCGCCGGCCAGCCCGGCCCGGCACCACATCCGATCCGAAAGGCCCCTGACATGACCGAGCCCAGCAGCGAACTCCCCACGTCCACCGCCCCCGCCGACGTGGTGCGGCGCCAGTACATCGCCTCCGCCGACGGCGACCTCGAAGCCCTGCGGGCCACCCTGGCCGCCGACGTGGAGTGGACCGAGATGGCCGGCTTCCCCCTGGCCGGCACCTACCGCACCCCCGAGGGGGTCACCTCCGGGGTCATGGAAAGGCTGGGCCGGGACTGGAACGACTGGACCGCCCACGACGACACCTACGTCGTCGACGGCGAGAACGTCGTGGTCCTGGCCCGCTACACGGCCACCAACAAGGCCACGGGCAAGGACATCGACGTCCGCGTCGCCCACCACTTCGTCGTCCGCGGCGGCCGCATCGTGCGGTTCGAGCAGTTCGTGGACACCGCCGAGGTCCGTGCGGCGATGGCGAGCTGAACCGCGGTACCGGGCGACCGGGGCCCGATCGGAAATGGTCGGGCCCCAGGGGTTGTCGCGGGCGTACCACGCGTCCTATGTTCGCTTTCAGTACATCCGTACTCACAGTGCACACAACCCCCGGCGGCACACGAATCGGGACCCATGACGCGCACCAACCCCCTCGCCTCCCTCCTCGACCACCGGAGAAGCGTCGCTCCCCCCGGGTACAGCCGGTGGCTGATCCCTCCGGCCGCCCTGGCCGTCCACCTGTCCATCGGCCAGGTCTACGCGTTCAGCGTCTTCCGCAATCCCCTGGTCGAACGGTTCGACACCTCGCTGACCGCGATCGGCGTCATCTTCAGCATCGCCATCGTCATGCTCGGACTGTCGGCGGCCTTCGGCGGCACGTGGGTGGAGCGCAACGGCCCCCGCAAGGCGATGTTCGTCGCCGGGCTGTGCTGGTCGGGCGGGTTCGCGGTCGCCGCGCTCGGCGTGGCGACCGGCCAGCTGTGGCTGGTCTACCTGGGCTACGGGTTCCTCGGCGGTATCGGGTTGGGCATCGGCTACATCTCCCCCGTCTCCACGCTCATCAAGTGGTTCCCCGACCGGCCGGGCCTGGCCACCGGCATCGCGATCATGGGCTTCGGGGGCGGGGCGCTGATCGCCTCGCCGCTGTCCGCCGAACTCCTCGAGCGCTACGCCGACGCGCCGGCCGACGCGATCGTGCCCGCGTTCCTCACGCTGGGGACCGTCTACTTCGTCGTCATGATGATGGGCGCGTTCACCGTGCGCGTGCCCCCGGCGGGATGGCGGCCGGAGCGGAAGCGCTCCACGGCGGCCCGCTCCGAGGAGTCGCCCGCGACCCGGGCGGACGCGGCTCCGCAGGCGCCCGACCTGCCCGGCGTGTCGGTGCGCAGGGCGGTGCGCACCCCGCAGTTCTGGCTCCTGTGGACCGTGCTGTTCTGCAACGTCACCGCCGGGATCGGCATCCTGGAGCAGGCGTCGCCCATGGTGCAGGAGTTCTTCACCGGGGTGGGCCCGGCCGAGGCGGCGGGCTACGTCGGCTTCCTCTCCCTGTGCAACATGCTCGGGCGGATCCTGTGGTCCTCGACCTCCGACGTGATCGGCCGCAAGCGCGTCTACATCGGCTACTTGGGCCTGGGCGGGCTCCTGTACCTGCTGATCGCCGTCGCCGGGACGGGCTCGGTGATGCTGTTCGTGGCGCTCACCGGCGTCATCCTGTCCTTCTACGGCGGCGGCTTCGCCACCGTTCCCGCCTACCTCAAGGACCTGTTCGGCACGTTCAACGTGGGCGCGATCCACGGCAGGCTGCTCACCGCCTGGTCACTGGCCGGGATCGCCGGGCCGATGGTCGTCAACGTCATCGCCGACGTCCAACTGGCGGCCGGACGCGACGGAGCCGCCCTCTACGGGCTGTCCCTGTACGTGATGGTCGGGGTCATGGCCGTGGGCTTCCTCGCGAACATGCTGATCCGTCCCCTGCCCGACCAGGCGCGGGACCGAGCGCCCGGACACGAACGCGCGGTGGAGCGTGACTGAGCCGGTTCCCGCCCCGCCGGGCACCCGGCTCGTGCACACGCCCCGCGCGGGGCACCGACGAAAGGCGGCCATGCCGAACCCTCGTACCAAGAACGCCACGGTCCTGACCGCGATCCTGCTGTGGGTCGTCGTCCTCGCCGCCCTGGCCTACGGCGTCGCCCGGACCGCGGTCGACGCCGCCGCGCTCTTCACCGCCTGACCCCGCGCCGCCCCGGGCGGAGGCCCCGCGGAGGTCCGCCACTCCGTCCAGGGGCACCGAGGCGGTCGGACCGCCGGGTCAGGCGCGGGTGGCGGACGCGGTGTCACGCTCCGGCGGGGTGTCCTTGGGGACGCGGCGCGCCCAGAGGGTCGCCACGATCGCACCGGACACGTTGTGCCAGACCGAGAACAGGGCGCCGGGCAGGGCGGCCAGCGGCGCGAAGTGGGCGGTGGCCAGCGCGGCCGCCAGACCGGAGTTCTGCATGCCGACCTCGATGCTCACCGCGCGCCGGGCGGACTCGGGCACCTTGCTGACGGCGCCCGCCGCGTAGCCGATCCCCAGCCCCAGGAGGTTGTGCAGGACCACGGCCAGGCCCAGCAGCAGCCCGGTGCCCAGGACCGCGTCGGCGTTGGCGCCCACGACCGCCGCGACCACCACGACGATCCCGGTGACCGACACCAACGGCAGCGCGGGCAGGACGGCCTCCACGGCGCGGGTGGCGAACCGGCGCAGGAGCAGGCCCGCCACGACCGGGACGAGCACCATCTGCACGATCGACAGGAACAGGTCCCCGGCGGAGACCGGCAGTGTGGACCCGGCCAGGCCGAGGACGATCAGCGGGGTGAGCACCGGCGCGAGGAGGGTGGAGATCGACGTCATGGCCACCGAGAGCGCCACGTCGCCGCGGGCGAGGTAGACGATCACGTTGGACGAGGTGCCGCCGGGCGCGGCGCCGACCAGGACCATGCCCACCACGAGCATCGGAGGCAGCTGGAACAGGTGGGCGATGCCGAAGCCCAGCAGCGGCATCACCGTGTACTGGGCGACCACGCCCAGGATCACGGCCCTGGGGTGCTTGGCGACGATGGCGAAGTCCACGGGGCGCATCGTCAGCCCCATGCCGAACATGATGACACCGAGCAGGAGGGGGATGTGCGGGGCGACGGCCGCGCTCTGCGCGGGCGCCAGGAGGCCGACCACGCCTCCGGCCAGGACCAGCAGGGCGAACCAGCGGCCGACGACGTCGGCGATGCTCTTGATGACCGTCATGGTGCTACTTCCGAGAGGTGCTCCGGGGGCGCCGGGCAGCGCGCTCCGGGCGGTCGCCGCATGGGGGTCGGCACCGCGCGCACCAGCGTAACCTCCGCGCTCGCGGCCTCCACCGGCCGGGACCGGCCTTCGGCCGTTCGCCCGGCCCGCGGCGGGGCGGGGAGCCGCCGCACGCGCCCCGCCGTCCTGCGGAGCCTCAGGTGTGGCGGGCGCGGGCCCGGATGCGGGCGGCCGAGATGGGCCGGTACATCGACAGCGCGTCGTTGAGGAGCTTGGGCATGCGCTCGCGTCCGCCCTCCTCGGCGAACAGCAGGAGCGGCAGTTCGCCCGCGTCCTCCGGGGGCGGGGTGGTGTCGATCCCGGCCGAGACGAGGGCGTCCCGGCCCTCGGGAGTGCGCGGCCAGGTCAGCACGCACTCGCCCGCCACGAGCGGGCGCGGGAGGGAGTCGATCACGGCCCACATCGGGTCCGTGTCCGTGTCCTCCACGAACACCAGGCCGAGCGGTGTGGGCAGGAAGAACGTCCCGCCCTCGACCCCGGTGAGGACGGAGGCCCAGAAGCGGTTGGGACACAGCACGTAGACGCGTTCGTGCTTCATGTCGGCGGCGAGGCGGTCGATCGCGACGCTCTCACGGAGCGGGACGGGGTCTGCCATGGGGCCGATCCTCGCACGCCGGACACGGCCGTGGAGGCGGTTCCGCGACATCCGCCGCCGCTCCGGGCTCGTACCCCTGGCCCCGGTCCGACGGCGGGCCGACAGAGACCTGACAGGGGTCTGACAGCGCGACCGTCCACCCTTCGAGGCGGAGGTGGTCGACGATGATGTTCATCGAACTGTTCGCGTCCCGGGGCGACGGCGGGTGGCAGACTCTCCGGTCATGAGCCACGATGCGACGCCACTGACGTTCCACCCGCCCCGGACCGACGTGCCGGTCCCGGCCTCGGGCGCCCCGGCGGTGATCGTCATGCCGGGCGGACGCTACATGCGCCACGCCCAGCACGAGGGGAAGCCGGTCGCGGAGTGGTTGGCGGGGCTCGGGTTCGCGGCCTGGGTGCTGGAGTACCCGGTGGGGCCGCGGGACGTGCACCCCGCGCCGCTCGACTCCGCGCGGGCGGCGATGCGGCGGGCGCGTGCGCAGGCACCGGGGCTCGGTGTCGACCCGGCGCGCATCGGCGTCCTCGGCTTCTCCGCGGGCGGCCACCTCGCCGCGCACCTCGCCGCCGGCCCGGACACGGCCGACGAGGAGCGGCCCGCGTTCGCGGTGCTCTGCTACGCGGCCACGTCATGGCACAGCTTCTGGCTCGGCCCGGCCGATACGTCGGACTCGGACGAGGACCCGCTCATCGGCCCGGACTCCACCCCCGAGAAGCGCCGCGCGGTCTCCGTCGAGTTGATCGCCGTTCCACAGACCCCGCCGACCTTCCTCTGGCACTGCGCGGACGACGACCTCGTCGGGGTCGACCACGCCCTGTCCCTCACCCGGCGCCTGGCCGCCCTGCGGGTCCCGGTCGAGCTGCACGTCTTCCCCACCGGCGGCCACGGCCTCGGGCTGGCCGAAGGCCCCACACCCGCCGGGACGTGGACGTCCCTCTGCGCGGAATGGCTCCGCGGAGTGGTGGCCGACGACCCCCGGCCCGGACTCCGGTAGTGGCCCCGGATCCGCTCGACGTGGCACGGCCGACGACCGGGAGGGTTCTCCGTCATTCCTCGGCGAGCAGGGTGCCCCCGACGTCCACGACCGCGCAGCCGGACGGGGCCGTGAGCCGGCCGCTCGGCGCGTGACCCCCGCGGTCCTACAGGCCGAGCGACGACGCCGGCCCTCGGCACGGCCTACGGACGGTCCAGCGAGGAGGGCACACTCGTCCTCCCGCTGACCGAGACTCGGTGGACCCCGCGCTCGATATCAACTCCTGCTGAGAACGACGTCCAAACCGGTGTCAGGATGGTAGGCCCACGAGGCGTGGATCCCATCCCAGTCCGCGGACTGCCTGCCGTCGAGTGCCCTGGTCTGGCTCATCTCTTCGACCACGCTGTCCGGCGCTTCCAGTTCGACGAGAATACAGAAGAGTGAGTCGACCGAGATTCCACTGGATTCGTCAGCACCCCGGTTGTCCAGGCTCAGTGACTCCCCATCGTCACCGATCCGAGCCCAGGCGCCCGCCGTGATTCCACAATCGTCCACCGCCGCTTCGAAGTGGTTTCCGGAGAAATCCAGACTGGTCACAAGAAGAGTCGATCCGACACCGACCAGCAACCCGAGAGTCGCGCCGACGGAGACCAGCAGCAACGGACGCGGTGAGCGGGTAGGGGGAACCATCGACTTCGATTCCCACTCGGTGGAGCCGGGCTGCTCACCAGAGGCCGGAACCTCGTGGGAGTCGTGCGGGTCGTTCGATTCGGTCGACACCAAACACTCCGTACACAGGGGAATGGTCCGCGCGAAAACACGGACCACCCTCTTTTATCACAGGCGGAGCATCCAGGTTCCACAATTCGGGAATTCCTCGACCAGGTCACCAAAACCGAGTACTCACCCGGCCCGAGAAAACACGGACGCGGGCGGTTCTCCGTCATTCCTCGGCGAGCAGGGTGCCGGCGGTGGACTGGGGGACGAAGCGGCTGGGGGTGATGCCCAGGAGTTCGGCGGCCAGCTCCTCGTTGCCGGAGAAGCCCGCGTCGGCGTCGATGGTCTGCGAGCCGTCCCAGAGCATGAGCATGGCGGAGACCGTGTGCGAGCCCTTGTCGTGGTGCATGTCGTAGTGGGCCGCCATCGGGACGCTCTCGTAGTGCACCCACAGGTCGTGCCCGGTCATGAACATGTCCAGGTCGAAGGTGACGGTCAGGCCCATCAGCTCCGGCTTGTAGCGGTCGTCGATGCCCGCGAAGGCCTCGTCCAGCGCCACCACGCGCGGGCAGGTGGGGGCGGCCGAGGAGTACAGGGCGTTGGCCGCGGCGAACAGCGGCAGGTGGATCGCGGCCGACTTCTCGCCGCCCGACATCTGTTCGTGCTTGTTCTTGGTGAGCCGGACCTCCTCCTGACCCGGGACGGCCAGGCGCAACTCGAACCGGTACCACGTGCGGTAGTCCAGGACCGCGGACAGCACCTGCTTGTAGCTCGCGCGGGGATGGGCCGCGTGGTACTCGCGGATCATCTCCCGCAGGACGGCGCGCAGCTCGGCCAGACCGGAGGGCCCCAGGCCGGTCCCGTCGCGCTTGACCAGTTGGGCCGCGGTCCGCTCGCGGTCGCTCAGCGCCTCGGAGCGGGCCCAGCGGATGCCGATCTGCGTGCCGGACGACATCGGGCGGGCCCGGGTGTCACGGTCCATCCGCCGGACCAGGTCCCGGGCGGCGGCGACGCGTTCGTGGATCTGCTGGGCGATCCCGCCGAGCAGCTCGTCCTCCAGGACCCGGTGCTCCTCGTCGCGCATCAGCGCGCCCTGTTCCTCGACCCGGTCCGCGATCGTGCGCGCGAAGGCCGAGACCGGGCTGCGTCCGCCCTCGTCGTTGACGAAGACGGTGATCACGCCGGTCGGGCCGACCTCGTGGTCGACCCGGTAGCCCTCGGAGTCCCCGCCCAGGGTCTCCTGGAAGGTGCGCAGCGCGTTGGACATCCGGGTGGCGGTGCGCTTGATGTCGCTCTCCCCCACCCGGGGCGCGGTGCCCACGGCCTCGGTCAGGGCCGCGAGGAGCGTGCCGACCCCCTCGGGGAGCGTGTCGTGCACGGTGGCGGCCGTACCCGCGAGCAGGGCGTCGGCGGCCTCCTCGGGGCCGGGCCAGTTCCGCCGGTCGGGCCAGGCCGCGACGAGGTCGATGCCCAGGACCGCGCGCACCGCGGGCTGGGTGAACTCCCCCAGCGACTCGACCCGTTCGTGCAGGGCCTCCAGCGCGGTACTGAGCGCCTTCCGGCCCTGTTCGCGCTCGGTGTCGGAGCGGATGACCGCCTCGTGTTCGGAGGCGGCGGCCTCGCGGGCGCCGTCGCGCTCGCCGGTGGTCCGGTGCAGGTCACCGCGCAGCCCGTCGAGCCGGGCGAGGATCTCCTTGACGGGCGCGTCGATCGCCGCGTCCAGGGCGGCCAGTTCGGCGGCCTCCTCCTCGTGGGCGGCGCGCTGGTCGGCGAGGTCCTCCTGGTCGGCCTCCAGTGCCCCGGTGAGCCGGTCGATGGTCTCCCGGCGCCCGGCGAGGTCGCGCTCGAACTCGGCGGCGCCGGTGCGCGCCGCGTGCAGCGCCCCGGCCGTCTCCAGGAACCCGGCGAGGGCCGCCGCCACGGCCTCGGCGCCCGCGCGGTCGGCGGGCATGGCGCGGTCGGCGGCCACGGCCCGGACCTGCCGGCGGTGGGCGTCGACCTCCGCCACCGCGGTGTCCAGGGCGCGGCGGAGCCGGTCGGCCGTGGTGCGGGCTGAGGCCAGCAGGGTGGAGCGGTGTTCGACCCTGCGCACCGCCTGGGCGACGGGGGTGGGGTCGGGCAGGTCGGCGCGGGCGCGCCCGTAGTCCTTGAGGAGTTCCCTGGCCTGTTCCAACCGGTCGCCGACGGCGGTGCGGCGCCCGGTGAGATCGTCGATGCGCCGGTCGCAGTCGGCCAGGCGGTCACGGCGGCGGTGGGCGCGGTTGGTGGCACCGATGAACTCGGCGGCGGGCTTGGGGTGGGCACCGACGAGCACCCCGAGTCCGAACCGGGCGCGGGCGTCCACGCCGCCGCGCACGACGCCCTCGTCCCCGCCGTGGAAGGGCAGCGAGCGCAGGACGCGGGCGATGGTCTCGGCGGGAACATGGTCCTGGCGCTCGGGGACCAGGACGTCGGCGAGGGTGCGCCCCCGCACCGGCTCGTCCACGGGCAGCAGGTAGGCGTCGGCGTCGCCGTCGGCGAGCGCGGCGCGGGTGAGCTCGGGATCGGGGTGGATCCACGCGGTGAGCAGGCCGGCGGCCTGGAGCGCCCCCTCGACGGCGGCGGCCCCGTCCTCGGGCAGGTCGTCGGCGAAGCGCACCAGCCGCCACAGCGGCGCGCCGAGCCGGCCGCCGCGCGGGGCGGTGCGGTGGTGGTCGACGGGCGGGGCGTCGTCGCGCTCGGCGGCGATGTCGTCGCGTTCGCCCCGCAGGGCGGAGAGTTCGTCGTCGATCGCCGACGCCTCGGTCTCCAGCCCCTGGACGCGGGCGGCGACCTCCAGCTGGGCGTCGTGGACGTGCTCGTTGAAGACCTCGGTGAGGGTGGCCGTGCCGGGTTCGCCGAAGCGGGCGACCGCCTCCGCCAGGGCGTCGCGACCGGCCTCGTCCAGGATGCTCCACCGGTCGGCCCACTCGCCGACCGCCTGGGCGGTGGCCGCGCGCAGCTCGGTGAGTTCCTCGTCGGCGCGGGCGCAGCCGTCCTGGGCCTGGTCGAGGTCGGCGACGGCGCGGGCGCTGTCGGCGTCGGCGCGCCGTCGGGTCGCCTCGGCCTCGTCGAGCGCGTCCAGGTGCTCGCGGACCGCTCGGACGTCGTCCTCCCGGGCCGCGGCCCGTGCCCGCGCGGTGGTCGGCAGGTCCTCGCCGGTGTCGACGGGTCCTTCGGCGTCGTGTCCGATACCGGCGGCGTCGGCGGCCTCGGCGAGTTCCCCGGACAGCCGCCGCGCGGCGGCGCGGTCGCGGTCGATGCGCTCGGCGACGCGGGCGGCCTCGGTGCGCAGGTGGGTGATCTCCTGGACCTGGTGGTCCACCCGCGCGGCCTGGGTGGCCAGCAGGCGCGAACGCTCCTCGTGGTGTTCGCGCCGGGCGCGCAGGCTCTCGTGGCTGCGCAGTGCCTCGTCGGCCTCCAGGGCCTTGACCTCGGCCGCGAGCGTACCGATCCGGGCGTCCAGGGCCTGTTCGCGGGTGCGGGCGTCATCGCGGGCGCGGGTGGCGCGGTCGTTCTCCGCGGCGGCCGCCCGCACGGTGTCGGCGTGCTCGGCGGCCTGGTCGACGGCGGCGGTGACGGTGGCGAGGCGGTGGCGGGCGTTGGTGGTGAGGTAGTCGGCGTACTCACCGGTGAAGGCCCGCACGGCCTCGTCGGCGGCGGTGGCGTTGTCGAAGCGCACCTGGACCGCGGCGAGGTTGGCGAAGTCGCGGGCCGCCTGGTCCACGAGTGCCTCGTCGACGGGGCTGAGTCCGCTGGTGAGGGTGTCGGAGACCTTCTCCGGGTCCAGGTCCTTGGCGAGCAGCGGACGGCGCAGGGCCAGCAGCAGGTCCAGGAGCTGGATGTAGCGGTCCTTGAGCCCGAACAGGCGGGCGTCGACGGCCCGCCGGTAGTCGGCGGCGGTGCCGTGGTGGGCGTTCTCGCCCAGGACGGCCTTGAGCTGGCGTTCGGTCAGCGGGCGGTTGTCGGCGGCGAGCAGGCCGAAGTCCACGCCCAGGCGCTGGTCGGTGACGAAGAAGGACGGCGCGACGCCGTCGCGGTGCTTGTGCGCGCGCAGTCCGATGACCAGGGTGACCGTCTCGGTGCCGCCGCCCCCGGCCACGGCACCGGGCGAAGAGGGCGGCTCCGCGGCGGACCGGGCGAACTCCATCCACACGTACCCGTAGGCCGACTCGTCCCCCCGGTAGAGCAGGTTGGACTTCATCGTGCGGTTCTGGCCGCTGAACGGGTCGAGCCTGCGGGCGTCGGTGTAGCCGTCCAGGATGAACGGGAACAGCACCTCCAGCGCCTTGGTCTTGCCCGAACCGTTGTGCCCGCGCAGGATCAGGCGCCCGTCGGCGAAGGCGAACTCCTCGTCGACGTAGTCCCAGACGTTGATCACACCGGCGCGGCTCGGCCGGAAGCGGTCGCTCCTGCGGGTCATGCGGACTGTCCTTCGGGGTCGGGGGCGGCGGCTTCGCCGACGGCGGGAGCGGGTTCGTCCAGGGACCCGAACGGCAGGTGGCCGGTGTCCTCGCGTTCGGGGAGGGCGCCCTGGATGTTGCGGTAGCGCAGCGCGGCGGGCATGACGAGCACGCCACCCGGCACCGGCCGCACCAGGCGCAGGTCGGCGAGCAGGGCCAGGGCCGCGTCCAGCAGGCCGTGCGGGTCCTGCTGCCAGGCGTTGGTGAAGGAGGCGGCGCCGAACTCGGCGAACAGGTCGGCCACCATGTCCTCCAGGCGCCCGCGCTCGACCAGCGGCACCCGCTGGGAGTCGGCGGCCGGTGCCGGTGCCCGGTCCCCGCTGTCGGTCCAGGCGAGTTCGCCCACCACGCCGTGCCGGGGCAGCCCGGCGTCGACGAGTCGGACGAGGTCGGCGTGCTCGTCCGCGCGCGAGGGCGCCTCCATGTGCACCAGGGCCGCCCAGGAGGTCTCGAACAGGTCGGCCAGCTGGGCCAGCAGCAGCCCGGCCGTGCGGGTGACCGCGCCGCCGCGCCCCGGGAAGGGCCGGTCGGTGAAGAGCCCGCCGGGGTCGGCCAGCAGCACGCCCTCCGCCCGGCGCTCCACCGTCAGGCCGGTGATCCGGGCGACCTCCTCGGCCAGGCCCTTCGCTCGCAGGGCCGCGGCCGTGTCGGCGTCGAGGTCGGCGTAGTAGACGGCGGGGTGCTCCAGGAGCAGGCGGCGCGCCCGCTGGGCGGTGCGCTCGCGCCGTGCTCCCCCGGCCTCCGTGTCGCTGAGCAGGCCGGTGACGCTGCCCAGGTGCTGGACGGGGCGGGCCGGACGGAACAGGATCTCGCAGACGTCGTGGTCGACGTCGAAGAGGGCGTCGGCCTGCTCGCCGCCGCGCGCCCAGGCCTCCAGCGAGCCGTCGGACAGGTGCAGGGCACCGCGGTCCAGCAGCCAGTGGGCGACGTCGACGAGCGCGGCCTTGTGCGTGGAGTCGGTGGGGTCGTAGCCCAGCCCTTCGACGGAGTTGGCGACGGGCGTGAACCGGCGCACCAGGTCACCGAGGCTGATCTCGATCTGCGAGCGCTGGAAGCAGGCCAGCAGCAGGCACAGGTAGGCCAGGCGGCGGCGGTCGAAGGGCCGTCCGCGGCGGGCGAAGACCTGGCGCTGGGTGGGGTCGAGCTCGTCGAGTTCGCGCACCAGCCGGACGTGGTCGGTGGTGGCGATGAGCGTGTAGCCGAACAGGGCGCGCAGGTCCTCGGCCATCTGGTCGGCCCAGCGCAGGACCTGGTCGAGCGCCCCGGGGCGGGGCCGCGTCGCGGTGATGAGGTCGCAGGTCAGCACCCGTCGCACGGCCTGCTGGTAGGAGCCCAGGTCGGCGGGGTCGACGGTGCGGGCACTGCCGCGGCGGCCGGCCATCACGTCCCCTTCCCGGTGGTGAGTTCGAGTCGGAAGCCCGGCAGGTGGAGGGTGCCCCGGCTGGTGCGGACGGTGCTGCCCCGGTCGCTGGGCACCAGGCGCACGGCGGTGCCGCCGTCGGCGCCGGTGGCCGGCCCCATACGCCCGGCGACCACCGAGCGCGATTCCAGGGCCTTGGTGACCAGGCGGAGCAGGATCCGGGTGTCGGCCTCGTCCAGGACGCGGTCGTGCGCGCCCTCCTCGGCGAGCCGCGCGGCGGCCACGCGTTCGGCGGCGCGCTCCTGGGCCTGTTGCCGGCGCAGCGCGGACCGTGCTCCGGCGTTGCGCTTGACGGGCTTGGGCACACCGGTGGAGGGCGCGCGGTCGCTGCGGAAGAGCGTGACGGACAGCTCCACGCCGGGCGCGTCCCACCAGGTGGTGGTGGGCGGGATCTGTTCGTCGTCCTCGTGGGCGGTGCCGAGGTGGCGGGCCGAGCGCACGTTGAACGCGGCGCCCATGAGGGCGTGGGCGGCGCCGTCGTCGGGGGTGTTGAACACCCACTCGGCGAGGTGGCGCAGCTGGGTGGAGCGGTTGACTCCGCCGCGCTGGGCCTCGGTGAGCTGGCGCAGCAGCGCGATGACGCCCGAGACGGCCGAGCGGGTGGCCGCGCCGAGTTCGGCGGCGCGCGTGGGGGCTCCGCCCTCGGAGGCGAACCAGCCGCGCACCGCCCGCCAGCGGCGGCGCCAGTCCTCCACGCGTTCGCCGCGGGCCATGAACAGGCGTTCGTCGGCCTCGGCCGCACGCGAGAGCAGGGTGGCCAGACCGGTGCCCTCCACGTCGTGGACGGCCTGGTCCAGCCGCGGCAGGTAGCGGTCGAGTTCGGCCATGAAGTCGGACATGTGCACCAGCAGTGCGTTCTTGTGCCGCAGGAAGACCTCCGGCGAGGCCTCGGTGGAGCGCAGGATCTCGCCCAGGGTCACGTGGAACTGCGCGGAGCGCCGGCCCATGTCCTCCATGACCGAGTCCAGGCGGGAGAGCCGCCGGTAGACGCTCTCCGCCTGGCCGGTGCGGTTGGCCTCGGCCAGCGCGGTGAGGTCCTCCAGCACGTCGGAGAAGACCAACCGCGAGAGGTTGACGTCCTCCACGCGGGCGCCCAGCACGTTCTCCACCGCCTGGTAGGCCCAGTAGCCGAGTTCGCTGAACTGGTAGACCGACTGCCGGTTGCGGTAGCTGGCCAGGTCGCCCGCCCGGGAGGCGTCGTCGAAGCGGTGGACGACGCCGTCGGCGCTGAGCTCGTCCAGCCGGTGGCGCAGGCCGTGCTCGGGCACGGGCGCCCCGGGGTGGCTCGCGGCGAGTTCGCGCAGCGCGGTGGCGACGTCCTCGGCGCCGGCCTGGACCTGGTGCACCTCGCGCAGGCGGTCGAGCGCGCGCAGGATCCACAGGTAGGTGATGTGGTCGTCGCGGCGGGTGAAGTTGAACAGCTGGAAGCGGTCGCTGACCGCGAGCGCGTCCAGATCCAGAGCCCTGCGCTCGGCCAACGTCATCCCCTTCCCCCGTGCGCCCCCACGCGCCGACGCCGTTCGGCGACGCAACGACATTATGACAGCGTGGCGGCGTGCCGGTTGACGCGTCTTCGAGGCCTGTGGACAACGGGTGCGCGGCGCCGGTCAGAAGGTGCCGTCGGGCCATTCCGTGAGCACGGAACCGGGGTCGGGGACGACGACGTCGACCTCGTCGCCGAGGCTGCGGAAGGTGTAGTCGAGGTTCCAGTACCCGACGTCGACGGGCTCGCCGGTGTTCGGTGTCTCGACCAGGAGGTTGAGCGGCGCGTGGTCCTCGCCGACGATGAGCACGAACCCGGTCGGGCCGCCGCCGCCCGGGTCGGTGTAGGTGCCCTCCAGGCGGGTGCCGGGGACGGCCGGGCCGGTCTCCGGCTCGATGTGGGCGGGGTCGTAGATCTGCGAGTGCTCCAGGACCGGGGCGAACTCGGTCGGCTGCTCGTCGGTGACCTCGCCCGTCTCTGCGATCGCCGTCAGGGGTCCGGCCACGGCCTCGGGGGTGTAGTCGGCCGGGTCGTAGCCGGTGCTGTCGGACACGTCGACCCACTCGCCGGCCGGGCCGGCCGCGACGATCACGCGGTCGTCGACGAACATGCTCTCGGAGTACTCCGAGGCGTAGGTCCCCACCCGGCGCTGCATGACGTCGTCGCCGTAGGTGAAGTGGTCGAACCAGACCCGGTTGCCGGTCGCCCCGATCGGGTCGGCGGGCGGTTCCTGCGGTGGTCCGGACCCGTCCCCGGGGTACTGGTGGATCGACACCTCGAAGCTGTCGGCGTCCAGGAAGGCCTCCGCCGACGCGGCGGCCAGGTCGATGCCGGTCGGATCCGGCTCGGGCTCCTCCGGGGCCGAGGACTGCTCGGCGGCCGGGGGGACGACGGCGTTGGGTTGTTCCTGAGCCAGGCTCCTGAACAGCAGGTATCCGCCTCCGGCGACCACTCCGGCGGCGATGACCCCGACGGTCGCCAGGACCGCGATCCTGGCGCCGGACAGTCCCGTCGCGCCGTCCTCGGGGCCGGCACCGACGTCCGCGGGGGCGTGCGCCGCGCCCGCGGCCGGACCGGAGGCGAACACCGCGGAGGCCGCGTGGCCGGAGAAGCCGCCGTCCGAGGGCAGCCCCGCGGGAGCGCCCGCGCCCGCGCCCGCCGCGGTGTCGAACGAGGGTGTCGCGGTACCGGGCGTGGCCGGTTCGAAGGGCCCCCGCGCGGCGCCGGTGGAGGACGGACCCGGAACGGGCGGCGCGCCGCCGGTTCCCGGTGCTCCGGTCGCCGCGGAGGTTCCGAACGGGGGTGCCGCGGCGTCCGGGGCGCTCGGGGCGGCGGCAGCAGCGGCAGCGGCAGCGGCAGCGGGCGGAGCCGCGACGGCGGACGCGGTGTCCTGCTCGGCCGGAGCGGAACGCGCCGCCGGGTCCGATGCGGCGCGCGCCGCCGCGCTCCACAGGCCCGGGTCGTGCCAGGAGGTGTCCACGCTCGGCCAGTGCTCGCCGATCAGCGCCCACAGGCGGTCGGACCACTCCCTGGCCGGGACGTCCTCGCCGATGCCCAGGAGCAGCAGGAGTTCGAGGTAGACCTCCTCCGTCTCGGGCCGCTCGGCCGGGTCGGGCGACAGGGCCCGTTGGACGAGGGATTCGAGCCCCTCCGGGAGCCGGCCGGGGCGGGCCGGGGTGCGTCCGGCGCTGAACAGCACGAGCCGTCCCCAGGCGGACGTGTCGCCCCGGGCCCCGGTCTGGACGCGCTGGGTCCACCGGCCGAGCCCGTGGTCGACCAGGTGCGGGCCGTCGGGGGAGACGACCACGCTCTCCGGGCGGATGTCGCCGTGGACGAGGCCGGCCGCGTGCAGGGAGCTGAGGGCCTCGGCGTAGGCCGCGGCGGCCACGACCAGCGCGTGGCCGGTGAGCGGCCCCTGGTGCTGGAGGTGGTCGCGCAGGGAGTGTCCGGGGATGTAGTCGGTGGCGGTCCACAGTGAGCCCTCGTGGACGCCGCCGTCGTGGGCGACGGCCGCGCACAGGCTGGACACGCGCTGGCCCGCGGCGACCCGGTCGGCGAGTTCGTCCGCCGTCGCGGCCGCGTTGGGGGCGCCGGTGCACATGAGGGCACTCGGAGCGCCGTCCGGGGAGACGGCGGCGTAGACCGCGGCCGAGGGGCCGGAGAACAGTCGCCCGATGATCGTGTACGGCCCGATGAGGCTGGGGTCACTCTGTGTGAGCGGGGTGACGCCGGAGGGCAGGCGACGTGCGGGGGGCTTAGCCATATCGGAGGGGAATCTTCCCAGAATCACGTGTGAGGTGACTCAGACGTCTGGCATATCGGAGAGGGCTTGATTGTAGACCGGAACAAATCTCGCCAACAAGACGAAGAGGTCACCGAACGGCGCCGAGTCCACACGTGGCGCCCCTCCCGACCGCGGCATGTGCACGCCGCGCGCACCCGGTCGACCGCGCGGAAAACCCTTTGCGGAGCGTGAGCGCCGCGTGGAAGCCTGCGGCGGTGGGATACGTGGAGGTCAACCAGGTCGGACACACCCTGCCCGACGGACGCGTGCTCTTGAGCGCGGTGTCGTTCCGTGTCGGCGAGGGGTCCAAGACGGCGCTCGTGGGCGCCAACGGCGCGGGCAAGAGCACGCTGCTGCGCCTCGTGCGGGGTGAGACCGCCCCGCAGGAGGGAGCGGTGACCCTGGACGGTGAACTGGGGGTCATGCCGCAGTTCGTCGGGCATGTCCGGGACGAGACCACCGTGCACGAGCTGCTGGTGTCGGTCTCCCCCGCCGCGGTCAGGGCAGCGCACGCCGACCTGGAGGCGGCCGAGACCGCCATGATGGTCGACGACGGCGAGAAGACCCAGATGCGCTACGCCGAGGCGATGGCCCGCTACGGGGACGCGGGCGGCTACGAGGCCGAGGTCGTGTGGGACCAGTGCTGCGTCGCGGCCCTGGGCACCCCCTACGAGCGCTGCCGGTGGCGCGAGGTGCGCACCCTGTCCGGGGGCGAGCAGAAGCGCCTGGTGATCGAGGCGCTGCTGCGCGGCCCCGCCCCGGTCCTGCTGCTGGACGAACCCGACAACTACCTGGACGTTCCGGGCAAGCGCTGGCTGGAGGAGGCGCTCCTGGCCTCACCCAAGACGGTCCTGTTCGTCTCGCACGACCGCGAACTGCTCAGCCGCGTCCCCGACCGCATCGTCACGCTCGAACTGGGCGCCGCGGGCAACACCGCGTGGGTGCACGGCGGCGCGTTCGACACCTACCACGGGGCCCGCCGCGAGCGCTTCGCCCGGCTGGACGAACTGCGGCGGCGGTGGGACGAGGAGCACCGCAAGCTGCGCTCGCTGGTGTCGATGTACAAGCAGAAGGCCGCCTACAACTCGGACATGGCCTCGCGCTACCAGTCCGCGCGCACCCGGCTGCGCCGCTTCGAGGACGCCGGGCCGCCGGAGAAGCAGCCCCGCGAGCAGAACCTGCGGATGCGGCTGCGCGGCGGCCGGACCGGGCGCCGGGCCCTGGTGTGCGAGGACCTGGAGCTGACCGGGCTGATGCGGCCCTTCGGGCTGGAGGTCTGGTACGGCGAGCGGGTCGCGGTGCTGGGGTCCAACGGATCGGGCAAGTCGCACTTCCTGCGCCTGCTCGCCGGAGGCGGCGGCGATCCGGAGTCGTCGCTGCTGCCCGAGGAGCAGCGGCGCCGCGTCCCGCCGGTCCGCAGCACGGGCCGGGCGGTGCTCGGGGCGCGCGTGCTGCCGGGCTGGTTCGCCCAGACCCACGAGCACCCGGAGTTCGCCGACCGGACCCTGCTGGACATCCTGCACAGCGGGGAGGGCACCCGGCGGGGGGTGCCGCGGGAGGAGGCCGGGCGGGCCCTGGACCGCTACGAGCTGGCACAGGCCGCGGAGCAGACCTTCGACTCGCTCTCGGGCGGGCAGCAGGCGCGGTTCCAGATCCTGCTGCTGGAGCTGACCGGTGCGACGATGCTGCTGCTGGACGAGCCCACCGACAACCTGGACGTGGTCTCCGCGGAGGCGCTGGAGAGCGCGCTGGAGTCCTTCGAGGGGACGGTGCTGGCGGTCACCCACGACCGCTGGTTCGCGCGCGGGTTCGACCGCTTCGTCGTGTTCGGCGCGGACGGGCACGTGCGGGAGGTGCCGGAGCCGGTCTGGGACGAGGAGCGCGTGCGCCGGGACCGCTGAGGGTGTGTGCACAGGAGCGTATACATCCCGTGATGTGATCGCGGCGCAACGGGGATGTTCATCCCCCGAAACGCGGGGATAGTTGCCTTCCAACCGGCAACAACGGAACATGTCGGACCAGTTCGACTCTTCCCCCCAGAGAGCAGAGGCCGCGTATGTCGATCCCCCAGAACCCCGGGCCGGAGTCCGCGCCGGAGGACGAGAGGCCCAGAGCCGGCCTGATGGTCGTCTACGGGTTCCAGCACATCCTGGCCATGTACGCCGGGGTCGTCACCCCGCCCATCATCGTCGGGTCGGTCGTGGGCCTGTCCACCGCGGAGATGGGCATCCTGATCAGCGCGGCCCTCCTGGTCAGCGGTCTGGCGACGCTCCTGCAGACGATGGGGGTGTGGCGCTTCGGGGCCCGGCTGCCCTCGGTCATCGGCATCTCGTTCGTACCGGTGAGCGCGATGGTCGGCATCGCGGGCGAGAGCGGGCTGCCCACGGTGTTCGGCGCGGCGCTGGTGGCCGGTGTGTTCGGCCTGTGCGTCGTCCCGGTCATGGCGAGCCTGATCCGGTTCTTCCCGCCGGTGGTGACCGGCAGCGTCATCACCATCATCGGGGTGTCCCTGTTCCCGGTCGCGGTCGGATGGATCACGGAGAACAACGAGACCGGGGTGCCGACCACGGGCGGCCTGGCGCTGGCCGGCACCACACTGCTCCTCGTGCTGCTCCTGGCGTGGATCCTGCCCGGCGTGTGGAGCCGGATGGCGGTCCTGGGCGGGCTGGTCCTGGGCACGGCGGTCGCCGCGGCCTTCGGCCGGGTCGACTTCTCCGCGGTCGGCGAGGGCGCGATCTTCTCGTTCGGCCGGCCCTTCCACTTCGGTCCCCCGGAGTTCCAGGCGGCGGCGATCATCACCATGTGCGTGGTCATGCTGGTCATCCTGACCGAGGGGGTCGCCGACATCCTCGCCGTCGGGGAGATCGTGGGCGCCAGGATGGACGGCCGCCGTCTGGCCGACGGCCTGCGCGTGGACGCGCTGGCCTCCATCGTCGGCCCGCTGCTCAACACCTTCCCCGGGAGCACCTTCAGCCAGAACGTCGGGCTGGTGGCGCTCACCCGGGTCAGGAGCCGGTACGTGGTGGCCGTCGGCGGACTCATCCTCATCACGCTCGGGCTGTTCCCGGTCCTGGGCCGGATCGTGGCGATGGTCCCCTCCCCCGTGCTGGGCGGGGCCGGGCTGGTGCTGTTCGGGTCGGTGGCCGCGGCCGGGATCCGGACGCTGGCCGCGGTGGAGTACGACGGGAACATGAACCTGATCATCGTGGCGGTGGCGCTGGCCTTCGGCACGATCCCCCTGGCCGCGCCGGGCTTCTACGAGGGCTTCCCGAGCTGGGCCGCGATGATCCTGAGCTCGGGGATCGTGGCGGGCGCGGTGGCGGCACTGGTGCTCAACGCCTGCTTCAACATCCTGGGCCGCAAGGACGGCGGAGCCGGGGCGACCGAGCCCGCCGACGCCGCCGGGACCGCTGAGGCCGCTGAGGCCGCTGAGAGCACCGACGCCACAGGGACCGCGAAGGTCGGCAAGCGGCCCTCCGGGAGCACGCCGCAGGAGTGAGGGCCGGTACCGGTCGGCCCCCTCACCCGACCGGTACCTCCAGCTCCACCATGGCGGAGCACTCCTCCCGGCAGCCCCCGATCCGCAGCACGCCGCCCGGTTCCGCGTCGGCCACCCGGAACGCGGCCCGGGTGGTCGCCCCCGGCTCCAGCTCGTACCGGCCCGCCGCGGAGGCGACGTCGTGCTCCTCGCCGTCGGGGCCGACGTACACGGCGCCGGGCAGGTCGATGTCGACGGCGTGGACGGTGCCGACCTCGACGGTCACCTCCAGGTCCTGTGCGTGGTACGCGCTCACGAGTGCGGCGTGCACGCCCTCGGAGGCCGCGCTCCCGTCCCCCGCCCCGAATAGACCGGGCCCCGGGTCGACGCCGTCCACCAGGAAGGTCTCGATCCGGTCCCCCTCGGACTCGAAACCGGTGAAGTGCGCGCACTGGCGCTCCTGCGGCGGGTCCGCGTCCTTGTCCCCGGGGTCGCACAGCTCGAAGCCCTGCGCGGTGGGCCGCACCTCGGACGCGAAAAGCGGACGGCCCTCGTCCACCCGCGCCTGGACGACCGAGATCCGGTGGGTGAGGAACGCGTCGGCGGTGGAGCCCTCGGGGGCCAGCAGCCAGCCCTCGCGCATGCGGTCGGGGTCGTCGGTCGCGGCGAGGGCGTCCATGTACTCCGCCGCGTGCTCGGACGGCGACGCGGACTCCTGCGTCGGGGCGGCGGTGGTCGGCGACGGTGACGCCGAGGACGACGGCTCACCCGTGCGCTCGGGAGCGGCCGGCCCGGTGGTCGGCGTCTCCCCGGCCGGGCTCTCCCCCTCCGGGGCCTCCCCGGCCGGTGACTCCTCGTCCGGAGACGCCTGGCCGGGTGACTCCTCGGACCGCGTGGCCTCGTCCGGCGGCGCCGGGGTCCGGGTGTCCTCCTCGGCGGGACCGACGGCCGTGGGCGGCTGCTCCTCCGGCGACCACCCGCAGGCCGCGGTGGCCAGGAGGAGGGCGGCGGCCGCCGCCGAGGCACGCAGGCGCGTCGAGGCCATAGGGCTCCTCCCCCGAGATCACCACGAAGCCGTGCGGGCCGAGCCTAGTTCGAGTTGTCCAAACTAAGGATGTTCTGCCCGCTATGTCCGCCTATGGTTCGGGAAAAGAGGAGGCCAAGTCCGCGGCCCCAGGGCGGCGTCCGCGCGAACACCCCCTGGGGCCGGCCGCGCCGGTCAGGGACGCAGGACGACCGGGAACTCCGACAGGCTGTTGACCGACAGCGCCGACTCCACCCGCAGCTCCTCGTCCGGGACCGCCAGGCGCAGGTCGGGGAAGCGCTCGAAGAGCATCGGCAGGACGATCCGGGCCTCCAGCCGCGACAGCGGAGCGCCCGGGCAGATGTGCGGCCCGTAGCCGAAGCTGATGTGGCGGCCCCGGGTGCGCGTGACGTCGAAGACCTCCGGGTGCGGCTCCTCCCCGAACTCCGCGCGGTCCCGGCTGGTCGCCCCGTAGTGCGTCAGCACCGCGTCGCCCTCGCGGATGGTCTGCCCGCCGATCTCGACGTCCTCGGTCGCGAACCGGAACATCATGAGGTTGTTGGGCGGGTCGTAGCGCAGGACCTCCTCGATGACCGCCTCCCAGGTGACCTTGCCCTGGTCGAGCAGGGCGAACTGGTCGGGATGCGCCAGCAGTGCCCGCACGGCGTTGGTCAGCAGGTTCACCGTGGTCTCGTGCCCGGCCGCCACGACCGAGAGCAGCGTGATGGTGATCTCGGCGTCGCTCAGCGCCTCCACGTCCCCGTCGCCGCCCGCGTTCAGCAGGTCGGTGGTGAAGTCGTCGCCCGGCTCGGCGCGCTTGCGGGCGACCATCTCGCCGAAGAACTGGAACAGGGCCCCGTAGATCTGGAGGTGCTCGCCGTCGGCCATGTCGCCGGAGAAGAGCTTCGCGTACATCTCGCCCAGCTGCGAGTACTCGGACTCGGCCACCCCGTAGAGCTCACCGATCACGCTCATGGGCACCTTGAAGGTGAACTCGGACTTCAGGTCCAGCGGCTCCCCCGCCCTGGGCTCCAGGGCGTCGAGCGCGGCGGCCGTGATCCGTTCGATGTCCGGCCGCAGCCGCTCGACCCGCCGCGCGGAGAACGGGCTGGCGGTGAGCTGGCGCAGCCGCCGGTGCGGAGCCCCGTCCAGGGCCAGCATGTTCGTGTTGTCCAGGGGGATCGTGCCCAGCAGCGGCCACCCCTCGGGGATCCGGCCGTTCTGGTAGTCGGCCCAGTGGTCCACGCTCTTGACGAACCGGGTGTCGGTGAGGGTGGCGCGGCTGACCTCGTGGTGGGTGGTGGCCCAGGCCCGGACCCCGCCGGGCAGCTCCACCCGGGTGACCGGGCCCAACCGGTAGAGGCGCTCGCGGTCGGCCTGGACGTCGTCGGGCACGGCGTGGATGAGGGGTACGCCGTCGGCGCCGTGCTGAACGGGGCAGGACATTCAGATCACTCCTTGTGGGGTGGAGGGCGTGAAGGTGACGGGGAGCGCGGTCACGCCCCGGATCCACGGAGAGGGCCGCCACCGGACCTCCTCGGCCGGGATCGCCAGCTCCAGGTCGGGCAGGCGGTCGAGGAGGACCTCCACGGCCGTGACCGCCATCGTCTCGGCCAGTCCGCGGGCGGCGTAGGGGCAGCCGTGCTCACCGTGGGAGAAGGACAGGTGGGCGTGGTTGGCGCCGTGTCCGGACGCGGCCCGCCCCGCCACCGCGCCGCCCTCGCCGGCGCGCAGCCACGGGTCCCGGTTGGCCGCGGCGAAGCCGAGCACCAGCAGGTCCCCCTTGCGGACGACCCGTCCGCCGAGCTCGACGTCGTGGGCGGCGAAGCGCCCGGCGTTCATCTGCGAGGGCGAGTCCTCCCACAGGACCTCCACCAGCGCCTCGCGCACACTGCTGCGCGCACCCGACAGCGACGCGGCGAAGCGGTCGTCGGTGAGCATCAGGCGCAGGGCGTTGCCGATCCACTCGGCCGTGGTCTGGTGGGCACCGCCCAGGATGGCCACGAGTTCTGCGACCAGGTCCCCGTCGGTGTAGTCGGCGGGGTGGGCGATCATCCGCGACACCACGTCCGGACCGGGCGCGGCCCGGCGGTCGGCGACCAGCCGGGTGAACTCCGCGGCGATGCGGCCGTGCGCCGCGACGGACTCGGGCCCGGCGTCGAACACCGTGCTCATGTCCGTGGTGATCGCCTCGCCCTTCTCGTCGTCCAGGCCGTACATCCAGCACAGCAGGAGGGAGGGCAGCCGCTGGGCGTACTGCGTGCGCAGGTCGGCGGCGCTGTCGGTGCAGAAGCCGTCGATGAGGCGGTCGGCCAGCCGGGTGGTGACCGTCCGCAGCTCGTAGGGGTCGGCGCCGTGCAGGGCGTCGTTGACGGCCGTGGCGCGGCGGCGGTGCTCGGCGCCCTCGGCCGAGAGGAGGTTGGGCAGCGGCGCCAGCACCGGCAGCAGAGGCCAGTCGTCGGGCACCCGGTCCCAGGCGTTCCAGCGGCGCGGGCTGCGGGCGAACACGTCCGGGGTGCTGAGCACGTGGTGCAGTTCGCGGTAGCCGATGACCAGCCAGGCCGGGACGTCGGCCTCCAGCAGCACCGGCACGACCGGCCCGTGCTCGTCGCGCATGGTCCGGTAGAGGGCGGCCGGATCGTCGTGGAAGCCGGATCCGTACAGGCGGACGGGATCGCTCACCGGGGAGCCTCCGTGGGGGGAAGGGGGGCGAGGGGGTGGGGGGCGACCGGGCCGCCCCTGGTCGTGCGGCGCGGCCCGGTCGGTGCTCAGGGACGCAGCAGGACCGGGAGCTCCTTGAGGCTGTTGACGATGATGGACGGGTGGTTGGCGAGTTCCTGGTCGGGCACGGCCAGCCGCAGGTCCGGGTAGCGCTCGAAGAGCATGGGCAGGGCGATCTGCCCCTCCATCCGGGCCAGGGCGGCACCGGGGCACACGTGGGGGCCGTAGCCGAAGGACATGTGCCGGCCCCGGGTGCGGGTGAGGTCGAACTCGGCGGGGTGGGGGTCCTCACCGTGCTCGGCCCGGTCCCGGCTGATCGCCCCGTAGGAGACCATGAGCGCCTCGCCCTTGGCGATGACCCTGTCCCCGACATCGATGTCCTCGGTGGCGAAGCGGAAGATCATGTTGGAGGTGGGCGGGTCGTACCGCAGTGCCTCCTCGACCACGGTGTCCCATCCGACCTTGCCCTCCTTGACCAGGGCGAACTGGTCGGGGTGGGCGAGCAGGGCGCGGACCGCGTTGCACAGCAGGTTGACCGTGGTCTCGTGGCCCGCGGCCACGGTCACCTGGAGGGTGCCGCGCACCTCCAGGTCGGTGAGGGCGTCGCCGTCCTCGCCCGCCTGGAGGAGCTCGGTGGTGAGGTCCTCTCCGGGCGCGGCCCGCTTGGCCGCGATCATGTCGTCGTAGTACTGCTCCAGCTCGCCGTAGACGCGCATGAACTCCTCCGGCCCGGTGACCGAGGAGAAGAACTTCACGTACATGTCGCGCAGGTAGGGGAACTCCGAGGGGTCCAC
This sequence comes from Nocardiopsis aegyptia, assembly GCF_013410755.1. GTDB lineage: Bacteria > Actinomycetota > Actinomycetes > Streptosporangiales > Streptosporangiaceae > Nocardiopsis > Nocardiopsis aegyptia. The sequence continues at coordinate 6,189,359 of NZ_JACCFS010000001.1, read as the reverse complement.
CCCGTACAGCTCGCCGATGACGCTCATCGGCAGGCGGAACGCGAACTCCGACTTCAGGTCCAGGGGCCGGTCGGCCGCCGGCTCCATCGCGTCGAGCAGCTCGGTGGTGAGCTCGTGGATGCGGGGGCGCAGCCGTTCCACGGTACGCGCGGAGAAGGCCTTGGCGGTGAGCAGGCGCAGCCGGCGGTGCTCGGCGCCGTCGGTGCCCAGCAGGTTGGTGGGGGTGGGCGGGATGGTGCTCAGCAGCGGCCAGCTCTGGGAGATCCGGCCGTTCTGGTAGTCGTCCCAGTGCGCGACGTCCTTGACCAGGCGGCTGTCGGTGAGCAGCGCGCGGGCGGTCTCGTGGTGGGTGACGCCCCAGGCGGTCACGCCCTCGGGGAATTCCACACGGGTCAGCGGACCGGCCGCGTGCAGCGCCTCGCGTTCGGCGGGCAGGTCGGTGACGTAGGGGTCCAGGACGAACGTGCCGCCGGAGCCGTGCTGAACGGGACAGGGCATCAGGTGTCTCCTCGGGGTGGGGCGGGAGTGAAGGTGACGGGAAGCGAGGCGACGCCGCGGACCCAGGGAGAGGGGCGCCAGCGCAGTTCCGTGGCGGGAACGGACAGTTCGAGGTCGGGCAGCCGGTCCATGAGCACCTCGATCCCGGTCACGGCGATGGTCTCCGCGATCTCGCGCGCCGGGAAGGGGCAGCCGTGCTCGCCGTGGGAGAAGGACAGGTGGGCGTGGTTGCCCTGGCGCCCGGGCCCGTGCACCCCCTGGTGGACGCGCTGGTCGTGGTTGGCCCCGGCCAGCCCCAGGAGCAGCAGGTCGCCCTCACGGATGAGCCGGCCGCCCAGCTCGACGTCGTGGGCGGCGAACCGGCCCGCCTGGATCTGGGTGGGGGTGTCCTCCCACAGGGCCTCGTTGAGGGCCTCGCGGGCACTGCGGCGGGCACCCGCGATGGAGTCGGCGAAGCGGTCGTCGGTGAGCATCAGGCGCAGGGCGTTGCCGAGCCACTCGCCGGTGGGCTGGTTGCCGCCGCCGAGCAGCACGATCAGTTCCGGGACCAGCTCCTCGTCGGTGAACCCGGCGGGGTGACCGATCATCCGGGAGACCACGTCGTTGCCGGGGGACGCCCGGCGTTCGGCGACCAGCGCGGCCATGGCCGCCATCAGCGCGCGCTGGGCGTCCATCGCCGCGGGCCCGCCGTCGATCATGGTGGTCATGTCGGCGGCGAGGAGGTCGCCGCGCTTGTCGTCGAGCCCGTACATCCAGCTCAGGACGAGGGCAGGCAGCCGTGCGGTGTAGGCGGCCCGCAGGTCGGCTCCCGTGGAGCCGCAGAACTCGTCGACGAGCCGGTCGGCGAGCCGGGTGGCGACCGTGCGCAGCTCGTGGGCGTCCACTCCGGCCAGGGCGTCGCTGATCGCCCCCGCCCGGCGCCGGTGCTCCTCGCCCTCGGAGTAGAGCACGGTGGGCAGCTGCATCACCAGCGGCAGCAGGGGCCAGTCCTCGGGGACCTTCTCCCAGGCGTTCCACCGCCGCGAGCTGCGGGCGAACACCGCGGGATCGCTCACCACGTGGTGGACCTCCCGATAGCCGATGACCAGCCAGGCGGGGACGCCGCCCTCCATGAGCACGGGGACGACCGGCCCGTGCTCGGCACGCATCTCCTGGTAGAGGCCCGTGGGGTCGGTCTGGAAACGCGGTCCGTAGAGGTGGACCGGGCGGTCGTTCAACGGGAGCCTTCCGTGACGAGGGAGCGGACGTGGCGGACCAGCGCGATGAGGACCTGCTTGGCCGAGTCCCGCTCGCGCGCGTCGCACCGGACCAGGGGCACGCCAGGGTCCAGGTCCAGGGCGGAGCGGACCTCGTCGAGGTCGTGGGTGCTCTCGCCGAAGTCGTTGTGGGCGACGACGAAGGGGGTGCCCTGGGCCTCCAGCCGGTCGATGGCGTAGAAGGAGTCCGCCAGGCGGCGGGTGTCGACGAGCACCACCGCGCCGAGGGCCCCGGAGAACAGGCGGTCCCACAGGAACCAGAACCGCTCCTGGCCGGGGGCGCCGAAGACGTAGAGGACCGAGGTGGCGTCCAGGGTGATGCGGCCGAAGTCGAAGGCCACGGTGGTGGAGCGCTTGGCCTCCACCCCGTGCAGGTCGTCGACGCCGTCGCCGGCCCGCGTCATCGTCTCCTCGGTGTTGAGGGGGCGGATCTCGCTGACCGAGCGCACGAGGGTGGTCTTGCCGACCCCGAATCCGCCGACGACGGCGATCTTGAGCGCCTGTTCCGCGGTCGCCAGGAGCGGGACAGGTGCGGCGTCGGGCGCCGGCGAGGGGGGTTCAGAGGTTGTGGAGTGCAACGAGCACCTTCTCCAACACGTCCGGGGAGGCCAGGGGCGTGGCCGGGGAGGGGGCCGGCCTGGGGTGGCGGGCGGTGACCCGGCCCGAGTCCAGGAGGTCGGTGAGCAGGATCCGCACGACCGCCACGGGCAGGTGCAGGTGCGCGGAGATCTCCACGACCGCCATCGGTCCGGCAGCGCACATCCGCAGGATCTCGGCGTGCTCGGACTGCATCCCGGGCGCGGGCTCGCTCTCGGCCGCGATGAGGGTGACCGCGTCCAGGGACTCGTCGGCCCCCGCGCTGCGTCCCGAGGTGATGACGTAGAGCCGGTCGGGCCCCTCCTGCCGGTGGGAGCGGCTCATACCGACCCGGTGGTGGCGCGGGACGGGGTGGACAGGTGCTCGCCCATCTGCTCGACGAGCTCGTTCATGTTGTGTCCGACCAGGCCGGGTTCGGCCTCCTCGGAGGTGATGACGGCCAGGTGGGCCCCGTGTCCGGCCTCGACGATGAAGAGCAGGCCGCCGTAGAACTCGGCCATGGCCTGGCGGACGCCGCCGGAGCCGGCGCCCGCGCCGAACTCCACCGACGCGCTGTGCGCCAAGCTCTGCACGCCGGCGGCGATCGCCGCGAGGTGGTCGGCGCTGTCCTTGTTCAGGCTGGCGCTGTGGCACAGCTTGAGGCCGTCGCGGGAGAGCACCAGCGCGTGGCGGGCGCCGGGGGTGCGCTCCAGCAGCCCTTCGAGCAGCCAGGTCAGGGTGTCAAGGTTCATCAGGCGTCCTTCGATGATCCGTTCGGGTCCTGGCCGCGTACCGCCGAGCGGAACGCACCGAAGCCCTTCGTCGGGGTGGCGGGTCCGGAGTCGGCGGGGGCGGGCCTGGCCTTCTCCGCGGCGGCGAGGGTCATGCCGCGGCGTCGCTGGGGCAGGCCGGTCTCCGCCGTCCGCGCACCGTCCGCGGTGGGGGACGCGGGCGGTGTGGTCTCGGTACCGGCGTCGGCCTCCGCCGCGGTGCCGGGGGACGCGGACGCGGGGGGCGGCGCGATGCCGGCCGCGGTGTCCGGGGTCCGGTCGACGCGGGGCCGGGGCAGGGGCTTGATGAGCTTCTGCGGCAGGAGCAGGACGACCGCGGTACCGCCCCGGGAGGAGGAGCGGAAGGACACCGACAGCCCGTAGCGCTGCGCGAGCTGCCCCACGACCGCCAGTCCGAGCCGTGTTCCGGAGATGGTGGCCAGGTCCAGGCCGGACTCGACGGTCCGCCGTGCCCGTTCGAGGGCCTCCTCGCCCATGACGAGGCCGCCGTCCTCGACCATCACCGCGATCCCGGCCTGGACCTCCTCGACGTGGACGTGCACCTCCGAGGTGGGCGGCGAGAACCGGGCGGCGTTGTCCAGGATCTCGGCCAGGCAGTGCACCACGCCCTCCGCGGCGAAGCCGGCCACCGCCTGGGTGCACACGTTGTGCACCCGCACGCGCCGGTAGTCGCCGATGCGCCCCATGGCGCCGCGCACGATGCTCTCCATGCCGATGGCCCGTCCCCAGCGGCGGCCCGACCGGGCTCCGGTGAGCACGGCGATGCTGTCCGCGATCCGGCCGACCTGGGCCGTGCTGTGGTCGAGGTGCATCAGGTCGCCCAGGACGTCGTCGCCGGAGCCGACGCCGTCGCCGTGGCGTTCCTGCATGCGCCGCAGGTCGGCGAGCATCGTGGTGGCCAGCGCCTGGACCCGCCCGGCGGCGGTGGCGCAGGCGACCATGGCCGAGGCACGGCGGCGCTCGGCCGCCGCGATCTGCGCGGCCACCGCACCCAGCACGGCCCTGCCTCCGGGGTCGGCCGGCGCGGGGACGCGGTGCAGGGCGGTCTCGGCCGAGTCTCCCTGGCGCAGCCGTTCGGACAGCCGCGGCAAATGGTCCTCGGCCAGCGCGGCGGTGTCGGCGCGCAGCCCGGCGATCTCACCGGTCAGCTCCCGGACGCGGCGCTCGCGGCGGTTGAGGGACAGGGCCAGCACGACCAGCGCGGCCAGGGCCGCCGCGGAGGCGACCAGGACGGGGACGGCCCCGTCGGGGGGCACCGCCCACAGTGTCCAGGCCCACAGGGGCAGGCTCAGAAGGGGAAGGTACAGCCAACCCGGTGCGGCGAGCCGTGCGGAGGCGGTGCCGCGGGAGAGGGGGATGTCAGTCATCGGGTTCCATGTCCTGCCGTTACCGTACGGTCACGCGCTGGGCACGCCGAAGGTCACGGCCCGCGTGCCGGAGTGCGCCGAAAGAAAAGACATAATGGCCTTAACCTGCGCTTTTCAGCACACGGAGATTTAACATACCACCAGTCGCCACAAGCGTCACGTCCGTACAATCACCGAGGAATTCACCAAGCGTGACACCCGGTGACAAGGCCCTGGCCTCAGGGCATGCGGAGGACGGGCGGCCGATCCGGTCATCTCCGACAATCTCCGAAAAAACACCTCACGACCCACCAAAGAACACAACGTGAACTGCGACGACGCCATAAAAGGCCGTCGACGCACGGGACTGCGGACGGGTCCCGGCGCGTTGCCGTCACCGGGCACCGGAGCGGGCGCCGGGACCCCGAGGCGGCCGGACGAGGTTCGACCTCAGGTCAGTGGGGAATCTTGACGTGGAACGACGCGTTACACCCCGCGAGACCGCACCAGCGCCTGGAGGCACCCACACGATGGCCGAGCGAGCACTTCGCGGCACACGGCTCGGGGCGACGAGCTACGAGAACGACCGCAACACCGACCTGGCCCCGCGCCAGGAAGTCACCTACGACTGCACCCGCGGCCACCGCTTCGCGGTCACCTTCGCGACCGAGGCCGAGATCCCCGCCGAGTGGGAGTGCCGCTTCTGCGGCGACCGCGCCCTGCGTCGGGACGGCTCCGGTGAGGAGCCCAAGAACGCCAAGCCGGTGCGCACCCACTGGGACATGCTGCTGGAGCGCCGGAGCATGGAGGACCTGGAGGAGGTCCTGGCCGAGCGGCTGGCCCTGCTGCGCGCACGCCGCCGCGAGGAGGCGGCCAAGGTGGAGGAGCTCGCCAAGCAGCGGCAGAGCGCCTGACACACCTCGACATTCGGGGGCGGTGGACATCGTGTCCACCGCCCCCGTCGTCTGTGCCGGTCGGGTCACGCCCCGTCGAAGGGATCGCGCGTGGCGCCCACCAGGTCCTTCACCGAATCGATCACCCGCGTGGGCCGGTAGGGGAACATGTCGGCCGTCTCGCGGCCGGAGATCCCCGAGAGCACCAGGACGGTCTGCAGGCCCGCCTCCAGCCCGCTGAGGACGTCGGTGTCCATGCGGTCGCCGACCATCAGCGTGTTCTCGGAGTGCGCCCCGATCCGCCGCAGCGCCGATCGCATCATGAGCGGGTTGGGCTTGCCCACGAAGTAGGGGCGCCGCCCGGTGGCCTTCTCGATCAGGGCCGCGACCGCGCCGGTGGCCGGCAGCGGGCCCTCCGCGCTGGGGCCGGTCTCGTCGGGGTTCGTGGCGATGAACCGGGCGCCGTCGCGGACCAGGCGGATCGCCCGGGTGATGGCTTCGAAGCTGTAGGTGCGGGTCTCCCCCAGCACCACGTAGTCGGGGTTGCTCTCGGTCATGACGTAGCCCACGTTGTGCAGGGCCGTGGTCAGGCCGGACTCACCGACCACGTAGGCCGTGCCGTTGGGGCGCTGGGTCTGGAGGAACTGGGCGGTGGCCAGCGCCGAGGTCCAGATGGACTCCTCCGGGATGTCCAGCCCCGTGTTGAGCAAACGTGCGCGCAGGTCGCGCGGGGTGTAGATGGAGTTGTTGGTCAACACCATGAACGGGATCCCGTTCTCGCGCAGCTCCGCGATCAACGCGTCCGCGCCGGGGATCAGGTGCTGCTCGCGAACGAGCACACCGTCCATGTCGAATAGGTAGTTCCACTGGTTCTCGTTGCTCACGTGCCCCATTGTGCCGTCCCTGAGCTGGGGGCCGCCATTCCTACCCCCCAGTAGTGGTCCGGGCTCACACGTGGACCCGCTGGCCGAGCCGCTCCTGGAACCCCGCGGCGAGCCTGTCGCCGCGGTCGCCGCGCGCGGAGAGCCGGACGGTGTGGCCGTTGGTGTGGTGCAGGTCCACGGTCACGCGCCGCCCCGACCGGGTGATCCGCGCCGAGGCCACGTACTCGTAGTACACCTGGCCGGGGTAGGACGCGCGCAGGGACTGCTCCCGCTCCCACTCCCTGCGGCGACGGTCCTCCTCGGACGCGTCGCGCTTCCACACGGGCCGGCGGTACGACGTAGGGCACGAGGTCGTCGACTCCGGCGCGGTCCGCCCACCAGGCCGGGACGAGGCTGGGCAGGAGCCCGATCCGGGCGACGGGCCCGGCCCAGGCGCCCACGAGTTCGGTGCGCTCGCGCGCGGCAGGGGGCGCGTCGCGTAGCCGCGGTGGTCGATCAGCACGCGGACCAGGCCGCCGGGTGTGGAACGGACGTTCTCCACGACGGTCAAGGGGGCTCCGAAGGAGGATCAGACCGGCGGCCAGGGCACGGAGGGCCAGTCGGGCGCCGGGTAGGGGTGCACTCGGTGGTGGATCAGCAGCTCGACCCGGCTGCGGACGGCGTAGACCTCCGGGCCGGTCAGGTGCCGCTCCAGTTCGACGGACAGGGCGCTCGCCGGGTTCCGCAGCCCGTCGCGCACCCGCCCCAGTGCCTCCAGCGCGTCCTCGGTGAGCGCCTGGCCCTGCCACTGCCACAGCACGGTGCGCAGCTTGTACTCCTCGGCGAAGGACACGCCGTGGTCGCAGCCGTAGAGGTGCCCGCCGGGGGTGGGCAGCAGGTGGCCGATCTTGCGGTCGGAGTTGTTGATGACCGCGTCGAAGACCGCCATCCGCCGCAGGTCGCGGTTGTCGGTCTCGCGGGACAGCGCGACGAGGTCGACGGTGGTGTCGCCGTGCACCCACAGCTGCACCATGCCCTCGCCGAAGGGGCCGTCGCGGTGGACGGTGGGCGGCACGACCGACCACCCCAGGGCCTCGGAGACGGCGTAGGCCGACACCTCGCGGCCGGCCAGCGTGCCGTCGGGAAAGTCCCACAGCGGGCGCTCCCCCGCCACCGGCTTGTACACGCACGCGGCCGAGCGGGCCCCGTCCGACACGGTGCAGTACAGCGTGGCGTTGGAAGCCGCGGTCAGCCGCCCCTCCACGGTGAGTTCGCCCGTGCGCACCAGGTCCAGGCCCAGATCGGGGGTCAGCCCTTCGAAGGCGTCAGCGGTCATGGGGGCCTCAGACGAGGCGGTCCGGCCGGTAGCCGTTCTGCCGGGCGCAGATGTGGCCGTTGGGGTCCAGGGGCCGACCGCACAGCGGGCAGTCGGGGCGGCCCGCGGAGACGACCTTGAGCGCGCGGCCGGCGAACGCGCGCGCGGCTCCCGGCGTGAGGTACACCCGCAGGACGTCCCGGTGCGCGGGAGCGTCCTCGGCGAAGACCTCCAGCTCCTCCTCGTCGTCCTCGACGACGTCCTCGCCCGCGCTCTCGTCGATCTCCTGGGCCTCGATGATCACCCGTGCGGCCTCGGCGTCCCAGGCCAGCGCCAGGGTGCCGACACGGAAGTCCTGCTCGATGGGCTGCTCCAGCGGACGGTCGTCCTCCGGCGGCTCGGAGTCGTCGGGCGGTGCGCCGAAACGGCGGTGCACCTCTTCCAGCAGTTCCTCGATCCGGGTCGCCAACGCCTCGACCTGAGCCTTCTCGAGGACGACGCTGGTGATGCGGCCTTCCCCCACGGCCTGCAGGAAGAACGTGCGGTCTCCCGGCTGGCCCACGGTCCCGGCGACGAACCGTTCCGGCGGATTGAACTGGAATACGGGCATGCCAAGCACCTTAAGGGATAGCCGTGGCAGGACGCGAAAACCGCCCCGGGCGCAGCAGGGCGCCCCGCCCTTGACATCAACCTTAGTTCAGGTCGTTGACTCGCACCGATCACGCCACCGAACGAGCAGGGACGCGACATGACCGACCACTCCCGTATCCGCGACCTCGTCCAGAGCTTCGAGGACGCCTTCAACGCCCACGACCCGGTCGCGCTCGGCGACCACTTCGCCGACGACTCCCTGTGGACCAACGCCGCCGGGAAGCGGATGCGCGGCCGCGACGCCGTCATCGGGTTCGGCCGGGAGGTGCTGCCGAAGCTGGCCGACGCCTACGCGCGCTACGACGTGGTCGACCTGCTGGAGATCGGCCCCGACGTGGTCGCCGCGCACGTGGCGCAGCGGCCCGTCGACGCCGGGGGCCGGCCGACCGACGCCCCCGGAGCCAGCGCCGTGTACGTCTTCGCCCGCCGGGGCGACGACTGGCGCATCGTCGTGGGCCAGAACACCATCGCGGCCGGCTGACGAGCGTACGGGTGGGCGGGCGGACGGGTCAGGGGGTCTCGGCGCCCGACCCGCCACCGCCCGCGCCGCCGCCGACCGCCGCGTCCCCCCGCGCCTCGGTCCGGGTGGGCAGCGTTCCGACCAGGCCCTCCCCCGTGTCGTTGAGCACGTTCAGGAACGGCCGCGTCCGGGTGTAGGTGATCGACGTCACCGACCCCGGGTCGACCCGCAGGCGCTGGAACATGTCCAGGTGCAGGCCCAGGGCGTCGGCCACGATCGCCTTGATGATGTCGCCGTGGGCGCACACCGCGTACACCGGCGGCGGCGCGCCCTCCTCGGCGGTGCCGTGCTCCTGGAGCAGGCGGGTGTTCCAGTCCCGCACCGCGGCCACGGCCCGCGCGGAGGAGGCGGCCAGCGACTCGCCTCCCGGGAAGCGGGCGGCGCTGGGATGGTCCTGGACCACCCGCCACAGCGGCTCCTCGGCCAGTTCGGACAGGGTCCGTCCGGTCCAGCTGCCGTAGTCGCACTCGATGAACCGCTCGTCGGTGGTGACGGCGGTGTCCAGGTGGCGGGCGATCGCCTGCGCGGTCTCCTGACAGCGTTCCAGCGGGCTGGAGACCAGTGCGGCCAGGCGCAGGCCGCCCAGCCGGCGGGCAGCGTCGGCCGCCTGCTCGCGCCCGGTGTCGTTGAGGTGCAGTCCCGGCGCCCGCCCGGCCAGGCGCGGTCCGGTGGCGTCGGTCATCCCGTGCCGGACCAGCAGCAGCGTGATCGCCGCGGGCGGGGGCGGCGCGGGCCGCGCGGGCTCCGGGGAGGGCTGCGGGCCCGGGGTGGGACGGTCAGCGGGAGGAGGTGCCGCGGACGCGGAGGACGCGCCCCGGGGTGCCGTGGATGTCGCCATGGGCACAGGGTAGGACCTGGCTCGGTTCCGCGCACCGCACCGACACCGGAGGCCGCCGTGGGCCCGCTCCCACGGCGCGGGGGCGGTCGCCGTGCGGGGCGGATCCCCGAACGGCCCGGCCCGGACACGGTACTCTCCGCCGCATGGAACAGCGACAGGTGGGCAGATCAGGACTCTGGGTGTCACGCACCGCCCTGGGCACGATGACCTGGGGGCAGGACACCTCCGAGGAGGAGGCGGGGCAGCAGCTCACCGCGTTCGTGGACGCGGGCGGCACGCTCGTGGACACCGCGGACATCTACACCGGTGGACAGAGCGAGCGGATCCTGGGGCGCCTGCTGCGCGGTTCACTGCGCCGCGAGGACGTGGTGGTGGCCACCAAGACCGGGCACACCCCCGAGGCCTACCGTCCCGTGGACGGATCCCGCCGCCACCTCCTGGCGTCACTGGACGCCTCCCTGCGCCGGCTCCAGACCGACTACGTGGACCTGTGGCAGCTGCACGTGTTCGATCCGGCCACACCCCCGGAGGAGTCGCTGGCGGCGATGGAGACGGCCGTCGCCGCGGGCAAGGCGCGCTACGTGGGCGCCGGCGACCTGGAGGCGTGGCAGTTCTCCACCCTGGCGACCTGGCAGCGCGCCCGCGCGGGCCGGGTGCCGCTGGTGAGCGTGGGCGCGGAGTACTCGCTGCTCAACCGCGGTGCCGACCGGTCACTGCGGCCGGCCGCGGCGGCGGCGCAGGCGCACGTGATCGCCTGGTCCCCGCTGGGGCGCGGGGTGCTCAGCGCCAAGTACCGCAACGGCGTCCCGCCCAACTCCCGCGGCGCCTTCCCGCACATGGCGCCCTACGTCGAGCCCTACCTGGACGACCACAGCCGGCGGGTGGTGGAGTCGGTGTGCACGGCCGCGGAGGGCCTGGGCGTCTCACCGCTGGCCGTCGCGCTGAGCTGGGCGCGGGACCAGGAGGGCGTGGCCGCGGCCGTCGTCGGGCCGCGGACCCTGCCCCAGCTCCAGGAGATCCTGGGCCTGGAGGGCGTGGAGCTGCCGCCGGAGATCCGTGAGGCCCTCGACGACGCCACCTCGGCCCCCTAGCGGGTCACCGGCCGCCCGCTGCGGGCTCGATCGGAAAGTTCTGCGAGAACACGTTCTCCGGGTCGTACTCGGCCTTGAGGGCGCGCAGCCGCGACAGGGCCGGTTCGGGGAAGGCCTGCGCCAGGACCTCGGGTCCGGTGCGGGTCTCGAAGTTGAGGTAGAGCCCCTCCATGTCCGCGCCCAGCTCCTCCCAGCGCCCGTCCAGGGACCCCACCCGGCGCTTGGAGCCCACCGCCGAGACGGAGAAGTTCTGGGTGCGGTGGGCGTAGGCCGTGGCGTCGGCGGGGACGTCGTTGACGGCACCGCCCACGGAGCGCAGCTGGAGCAGCATCGCGTGGCCGGAGTCGAGCAGGTCGGCCAGGCCCTCGGCCGCCCGCGGGGTGACGTGCTCCATGAGGCCGCTGCGGAAGGCCCCTCCCCCGGCGCCGGAGTGCGCGGCGTCGGCGACGGGCAGGATCGCGGAGTAGGGGGCCAGGCTCGCCTGCTGGTCCAGGACCGGGGCCACGGTGAGGAAGGGTTCGAGCGCGGCGGCGGCCCGCTCGGTGTCCACCTCTCCGCCGGTGCCCGCCGCGGCGTGGACGATCATGGCCTGCGCCATCGGCCCCTGGCCCTGGCGGGCGGGCGCCACGTACAGGAAGCCGGTGGCCTCGCGCGGAGCCGCCTCCTGCACCTCGCCCCAGGCGCGCAGCAGCGCGGGGGTGTCCGCGGCGTCGTAGACGAGCCGGGCGAACACGACTGCGTCGACGGGGTGGGCGCTCAGCTCCACCGAGGTGACGATCCCGAAGTTGCCGCCGGCGCCGCGCAGCGCCCAGAACAGGTCGGGGTTCTCCGTGGCGTCCGCGCGCAGCAGGCGGCCGTCGGCGGTGACCACCTCGGCCGCGGTGACGTTGTCGAGGGTCAGGCCCTGGCCGCGGGACATGTAGCCGATCCCGCCCGCGGTGGCCAGGCCGCCCACGCCCACGCCCCCGTAGTCGCCGGAGGAGAGCGCCAGGCCGTGCGGTTCCAGCGTCCGCGCGACCCGGGCCCAGCGGGCGCCGGCGTCCGCGCGGACGCGGCCCGAGGCGGGATCCAGGACCTCCACGCGGTCCATCGCGCCCAGGTCGATGACCACGCCGCCGTCGTTGGTGGAGCGGCCGCTGATGCCGTGGCCGCCGCTGCGCACGGCCAACGGGGCGTCCTGGGCGCGGGCGTAGGCCAGGGCTCGCGCGACCTCCTCGGGCGTGGTGGGGCGCAGGACCAGTCCGGGGCGGCCCGGGTGGATGTAGGTGTGGCGCACGCGCGCGTAGGAGCGGTCGCCGGGTTCCACGGCGGTGGAGCGCAGGCCCTCGGGGACGGCGTCGTAGTCGATGCCGGGGTGGCGCGCGGCCAGGGCCGCCGTGGACCGGACCGGCCCGGTCGCGGTGCCGGCGGACCCGCGCTCGCGCTCGACGGCCTCGCGCAGCGCGGGGGCGACCTCGGCGCCGAAGGCCTGGATGGCGCGAGGGTCGTCGGAGGCCAGGTGGAAGGTGGCGAAGCCGTGCTCCAGGACGAGGGGCAGCAGGTCGTCGACCCACTGCTCCGCGGGGCCCTGGAGGAACGCCCGCCCGGTGGGCAGGATGGCGCCCTGGATGTTGAGCCCGCGCCGGATCCGGCGGGGGTCGCGGCCGGCATCGACGGCGGCCTCGTCGATCGTGCGGTGGGCCGCGGGCAGGTCGGCGGTGTCCATGTAGGACAGGCTGGGCAGCCATCCGTCGGCCTTGGCGCCGACCAGGCGCAGCATCCGCGGCTTGTAGGCGCCCAGGCTGATGCCGATGTCGTGGGCGGGGGCCGGTCCCCGTTTCATCCCGTGCGCGGAGTAGTGCTCGCCGTCCAGCCGCACACCGCCGCGGCCCTCGGTGTCCCAGACCATCCGGATGAGGTCGATGGCCTCGCCCAGGGCGTCGACCGCCTCGCGGGGCGTGCGGCGCGGCGTGCCCATGGCCTCGATCGCGTCCCAGAAGGCGCCCGCGCCGAGCGCGAGCTCGACGCGGCCCCCGGACAGCAGGTCCAGGCCGGCGGCGGCTCGGGCGAGCATCGCGGGCGGGCGCAGGGGCAGGTTGAGCACGTTGCCGGTCAGGCGCAGGCGGGTGGTCCGGGCGGCCACCCAGCTGAGGAGGGTCCAGGTGTCGAGGAGGGCGGGGTTGTAGGGGTGGTCCTGGAAGCCGACCAGGTCCAGCCCCGCCGACTCGGTGAGGGCGGCCAGGGTCACGGCGCGCTCGGGGTCCTGGGCCGAGGGTGTGACGAACGTGCCGAACTCCAGGGCGTGTCCGTAGTCGGGCATGGGGGCCACTCTCCTTGACGGGGAAATCATTGATTCAGCAAATGATGCCTACGACAACTTATCTGCCCGCAAACCTATTCCTGGTACCCTCGGGGACATGGCACCCGAGAGCGCGGACCCCGCCCCCGCGGACGCGACCGCGGGCGGCGCCCCGGAGGCCGCCCCGCAGACCACCCTCGGCTGGTCCCTGGCCGTCGTCCTGCGCCGCTGGCACGAGCGCACCGAGGCCGTCCTGGCCGACATCCCGCACGGCGCCCGCGGCTACCACGTGCTCGACGCGACCGCCCAGGGCGACCCGCCCACCCAGGCCGCGCTGGCCGAGCGCCTGCTCATCGACCGCAGCGTGATGACCTACCTGCTCGACGACCTGGAGTCGGCGGGCCTGGTGCGGCGCCGGGTCGACCCCGACGACCGCCGGGTGCGGCGCGTGTGCGCCACCGGCGCGGGACTCGCCGTACTCTCCGACGCCCGACGCCGGGTCGACCGGGTCGAGGACCACGTGCTGGGCGGCCTGGACGAGGCGGACCGGTCGGCGTTCCGCGCCTTCGCCGGCAGTGCCGCCGCCGCGATCCAGGCCGCCGCCCCCGGGACGGACCCGTGCGCGGCGGTCACCGAGGCCGTCGGGGGCGGTTCCGGCCGGTCAGGGGCAGGGTCCGGGACAGTGTCGCGGGCACGGCCCGGGTCCGGGCGGAACGGGCGCGGATCGCGCGGGTGACCACCGGCGTCACCGTGACTCGGTACGCTCTCCCAGAGTCCGCGAAGTGTGCAACGAGGGGAACGGCCCCAGGTGTCTGAGGCAGTCGAACAGGTCAGTGCAGTCCTCGACCGGATGGGCGCGCCCCCGGCCCTGGCACCCCGGCTGGCCGCCGCGCTGGGTCCGGGGGCCGCCGCCGAGCTGGACGCCAACCCCTGGCTCCTGCTGCGCTTGCCACAAGTGACCGTCGAGCAGGCCGACTTCTGCGCCCGCAGGCACCTGGGCGAGGGCGCCGGCCCCGGCGACCCGCGCCGGCTGAGCGCCCTGACCGCCCACGTCCTGCGGATGTCCGCACGGCGCGGGCACACGGTCGTCGAGGAGAAGCGGCTGGCCACCATCGTGGGCCAGCTGGGTGTGCCCCGCCCGTCGGACGCGCTGGAGGCCGCCCTGGCCGACGAGAGCGCCGTGGTGCTCGAGAGCATGGAGGACTCCGACGACGACTTCGACTTCGAGGAGGGCGGGGTCCCGGAGGTGCCGGACTCCGAGCGGTACTACGCCCTGCCCGACGTCGGCCACGCCGAACAGCGCCTGGGCGACCAGCTGCTGCGCCTGATGAGCGGCAACGAGCCCATCATGGACTCGGCGACCGCCGGCGAGACCGTCGACGAGGCCGCCGACAAGGGCGGGTTCACCGTCACCGAGGCGACCCGCCAGGCGCTGGTCACCGCCACACTGCGCCCGGTGACCGTGCTGTGGCACGGGCCGGGCGACGCCGGCGAGGTGGCGCGGGCCCTGCTGTGCCTGGCCGCGATCGCCGCCGACAGCCAGGTGGGGATCGCCGTGGCGGCGCCCACCGCACAGGCCGCGGCGGCGTTGGACGCCGACCTGGCCGCCGTCGCCGAGGACCCGCCGGTGCGCGTGCTCTCCCTGCCCGAACTGCTCTCCCAGGCCCCGGTCGGCGCCGGCCTGGTGGTGCTCCAGGAGTCGATGTCGGTGGGGGCGGCGCGCGCCGCCGAGCTGGTGTCGGCGTGCGGCGACGACGCGCACCTGGTCCTGCTGGCCGACCCGCGCCAGGCGCCGTCGGCCACGCCGGGCCAGGTCGCGGTGGACGTGGCCGCCTCGCGGGCCGCCCACGCGGGCGAGGTGGCGGCCCCGGGCGAGCCCGGCCCGATCGCCGAGCTGGCCCTGGGCGTGGCCGACGGCGACGTACCGGACGTGGCCGCCCCCGACCGCGAGATCGTGCGGGTGCCCGCCGCCTCGGCGGAGGAGGCGGCGCACCGGGTGGTGCAGCTGCTCACCGACTCGATCCCGCGCGCGCTGGGCGTGGAGCCCGAGCACACGCAGGTCATCGCCTCGCGCGAGGACGGCCCGGCGGGCGCGCGGGCGCTCAACGCGGCGTGCAAGGAGCGGCTGAACCCGGGCCCGGGCGCGCACGGCGGACTGGACGTGGGCGACCGTGTGCTGCTGGTGGCCGACGGGCCGGGGTACGGCCCCGGGGACACCGGCTACCTGCGCGAGACGGGCGAGCGGACCGTGGTCGAGCTGCCGGGCGGCCGCCGGGTGGAGGTCGCCGGCCCGGCGGCGCTGCGCCCGGGGTGGGCGGTCACCGTGGCCGCCGCGCACGGGGGCCGCTGGCCGGCGGTGGTGGGCGTGTTCCCGCCGGAGGTGCCGGTGTCGCGGCCGCAGGTGTACACGGTGCTCACCCGCGCCGTGCGCCACGTGTCGCTGGTGGACGCCACCGACGGCGCGCTGGCCGAGGGTGTGCGCGACAACGCCGGCGCCCAGCGCACGACCCGGCTGGCCCGCATCCTGCGCGAGGGCTGAGCGGGGGCGGGTCGGTCGCGGGCAGTCGCCCGGCCCCGGGGGGCCGGGCCCGGGCGAACCGGGCGATGTCCGACCGGCCCCAGGGAGCGGTCAGCGGCGCGGCGCGGCCTGTCCGGGCCGACCGCCGTCGTACTGGTGGCATTCGCCGGTGAACACGGCCGCGACCTCGGCCCGTAGGACGTCACGGGCCCGGTCGGCCGCCCCCGCCTCCCTCCGGTAGACCTGGGTGGCCAGTCCCTCCACGACCGCCGCGACGCGCGCGGCCGCGGTCTCGGCGTCGGTTCCGGGCTCGACCTCGCCGCACTCGGTGCCGTTGCGGACGGCCCGGGCGATCTCCGCGCAAAGGGCCGCGGCCGTGCTCGCCTCCACCCGGGCCAGGTCCGGGTTGTCCAGGGCCCGGCCCGCGAAGGACCGGACGACGCGGTACTCGGCGCGGCGCGGCTCGTCCAGGGGCAGGTGTTCGTCCAGCGCGTCCGTCAGCACGTCGGCGATGGAGCGCTCGTGCCGGGTCCCCTCGTGGGCGATCCGCGCGACCCGCTCGGCGACGGCCGCGCTGACCTCCTCGAACGCGTGCAACAGCATGTCGTCCTTGCTGCGGAAGTAGTGCTGGACCAGTCCGACGGAGATCCCGGCGGCGGCCGCCGTACGGGCGACGGTGACGGCGTCCAGCCCGGATTCGGCGATCAGTGAGCGCACGGCGGCGGAGATCTGCGCGCGGCGGAGGGCGTGGTCTGCGGTTCGTGGCACTTGATAACCGTATCAGCATACGGTAATAATCGTACGGCCATACGGTTATACGAGGAGGCCCCTGTGCCCGGACCCATCGCTCCACTGCTCGCCCTCGCACTGATGAGCCCGTTACCCGCCGGTGCCCCGGCCGACGCACCCGCGCCGACCCCCACACCCGCGGCGATGGACGCCTACGTCCGCGACCACCGGGAGGCCACCGCCGTGCCCGGCCTGGCCTACGCGGTGGTGGGCCCGGACGGCGTCGAGCACCAGGGCCTCCTCGGCCACGACGGGGAGGGAGCCCCGGTCACGGAGGAGACGCCGTTCCTGTGGGGATCGGTGGCCAAGCCCGTCACCGCGACCGCCGCCCTGGTCCTGGCCGACGAGGGGCGCCTGGACCTGGACGCGCCGGTCGAGGAGTACGTGCCCGACTTCGCGGGGTTCGGGGCCCGCCCCACCGTCCGGGACCTGCTCACGCAGACCTCGGGCCTCACCGAGACGGCGGCGTTCCCCGTCTCCGACCACTACGGCCCGGACGCCCCGGACACCGCCGAGCGCGTCCGGCGGGTCGCGGACTCACCCGTGGGCGAGCCCGGCACCCACGAGTACAGCAGCGCGAACTACCTCCTCCTGGGCGCGGTCATCGAGCGGGTGGCCGGCGACACCGACGCGTACCTGCGCACGAGCGTGCTGGACCCCGCCGGGATGGACGGCGCCTTCACCGGCTCCGCGGAGGCCGACGCGGCGGGCCTGGCCCCCGGGCACCGGATCCTGTGGGGCCTGCCGGTGGCCGACGCCGGCGGTGTCGACGACGAGGGGACGGCCTTCGGCTACCTGGGCGGCGATCTGACCGACCTCGCGGCCTTCGCCCGGATGCAGCTCCAGGCGGATCCGGCCGTCCTGGACGCGGACGCGCTCGCGCGGGCGCGCACCGGCATGGTCCCCGTACCGGGTGCCGCCCAGCGGTACGGGTTCGGCTGGCGTGAGACCACCCTGTCCGGGACGGACACACCGGTCGTCTTCCACGGGGGCGCGACACCCGGCCACGCGGCGATCCTCGTCCTGCTGCCGGACCAGGAGCGGGCGGTGGTCGTCCTGCAGAACCACTACGACGTGCTGCGCGACGGGCAGATCCAGGGCGTCGCGTTCGGCCTGGCCCGCCTGCTCTCCGGCACGGAACCGGACCCCGCGCCCCGTTTCGCCGCCGTCGCCGCCGTACCGTGGGCGGCCACGGGCGCCGCGCTCGCCCTCGCCGCGGGCGTGGTCGCCGCCCTGCGCGTCCGGCGGCCCCGCCCGGCCGCGACGGCCGTCTGGGCCGCCCTGGGCCTGGGCGCGGTGGGCGCCGCGGCGTGGCCGCTGTCGGCGCTCGGCCCGCACGGCGCGCTCACCTGGGCTCCCGACACCGCGGTCGCCCTCCTGGCCGCCGCCGTGCTCGGGGTGGCGGTGACCGCCATCCGCCTCACCCGGCACCTCCGGCCCGGACCGCGGTGACGGTCCGGTGCGTCAGGCCGCGTACCGGGGGAAGACCGAGGTGTCGATCCGGACGTCCTTGAGCGGTTCGGGAAGCACGACCTCGTCACCGAACTCGGCATCGTGATGGGCACGGTACTCGCCGCCCTGGGGATCCCAGTACAGCCGCGTGGTCCCGTTGCGCGGATCGATGAGGAGGTAGACCGGGATTCCCCACCGCGCGTACAGGGAGGGCTTGACCTTGATGTCGTTGGTGTGGTTGCTGGGAGACACGACCTCTACCACGCAGTCGACGGCGTCGGGCTCCACCAGCCATCCGTCCTCCTCCTCGACCGCCACGGGAACGATGAGCAGGTCCGGCGAGGCGAAGTCTTCGCCTTCGAGCGCCTCGATCGAATACATCTGCTCGGCGACCCGGCCCTCGGGCAGCTGACCGGCCAACTGGTCATAGAGCCGGCGAAGAGCAGCCCCGTGCTTCTTCGACGGGGTGGGTGACATCACGATGGCCCCTTCGATGACCTCCACCTTGAACCCCTCAGGGACGTCGAGGTGGTCGGCCAGTTCGCGCAGACTGAACGGGGACAGACGCGTGTCAGATGACTCTTCCAGTACAGCGGTCACGGGCTCCCCTTCCTTTCGCTTCGCCATCGTAGGGACCTCCAGGGCCGCGTCTCCGGGTTTTCCCTCATCCTGGTTCTACCCGAGGGCCGAAAGCAAAGGTGCGCGCGGACCGGATTGCGTCAGATCCGGTCGAGGAAGGCGCCGTCGACCACCAGGTTGTTGCCCGTGATGTAGCTCGCGGCCGGGCTCGCCAGGTAGGCCGTCGCGCGGGCGACCTCCTCGGGGCGGCCCAGGCGGCCGTAGGGGATGCGCTCGCGGATGCCCTCGTAGAACGCCGGGTCGTTCTCCCTGCGCCGGTCCCATCCGCCGCCCGGGAACTCGATGGGGCCGGGCGAGACGGTGTTGACCCGGATCCCCTCCGGCGCCCACGCCCGGGCGAGTGAGGCGGCGTGGTGGTTGAGCGCGGCCTTGGCGGCGCCGTAGGAGTGCGGCCCGGCGGGCGCCGTGGTGTGCAGGGCGGAGGTGGTCGAGATGAGGACCACCGAGCCGCCGCGCTCGGAGGCGGCCAGGTGCGGGTGGGCGGCCTCGGCCAGGCGCACGAACGGCAGCAGGTCGGAGTTGAGTCCCCGCTCCCACTGGTCCGGCGTCCTCGCACTCCCGCCGGAGACGTTCGAGACCAGAACGTCCAGTCCCCCGAGGAACTCGGCGGCCGCGCCCAGGAACGCCGTGAGGGCGTCGTGGTCCGACACGTCCACCGGGTCGGCGTACACGCGCGCGCCCGTGGCGGACAGCTCCCCGGCCGCCTCGGCGAGGGGTTCCGGCGTGCGCGCGCAGACCGCCAGGTCGGCGCCCTCCTCGGCGAACACCTGGGCGATGGCGCGCCCGATCCCCCGGCTCGCGCCGGTGACCAGCACCCGTGCCCCTGACAGTCCCAGATCCATGGCGTTCCTTTCGCAAGCGGGCGGGCACTCCAGGTGCCCGCCCTGGCGGTCGTCCCGGTCGGAGCCGCGGCTCCGGCGGCTCAGGCCCCGGTGGAGTGGAAGCCGCCGTCCACGTGCACGGTCTCGCCGGTGGTGGCGGGGAACCAGTCCGAGAGCAGCGCCACGACCGCCTTGGCGGCGGGCTCGGGGTCGCTGACGTCCCAGCCCAGCGGCGCGCGCTCGGGCCAGTGCTTGGCCAGGTCGGCGAAGCCCGGGATGCTGCGCGCGGCCATGGTGCTCAGCGGCCCGGCCGAGACCAGGTTGACGCGGATGCCGTCCCCGCCCACGTAGCGGGCCAGGTAGCGCGCGGTGGAGGTCAGCGCGGACTTGGCCACGCCCATCCAGTCGTAGATCGGGTACGACACGCTGTTGTCGAAGTCCAGGGCCACGACCGAGCCGCCGTTCTTCATCAGCGGGGTCAGGGAGGTGGTGAGCGACTTCAGCGAGAAGGTCGAGGTGTGCATGGCGGTGGCCACGTCCGACCACTCGGTGTTGAGGAAGTTGCCGCCCAGCGCCTCCTGCGGGGTGAACCCGATGGAGTGCACGATGCCGTCGAGCCCGTCGACGTGCTCGCCCACCCGCGAGGCGAGGCTGGCGAGCTGCTCGTCGTCGGTGACGTCCAGTTCCAGGACCGGGGGCGTCTCCGGCAGGCGCTTGGCGATGCGCTCGACCAGGCTCATCCGGCCGTAGCCGGTGAGGACGACCGTGGCGCCCTGTTCCTGGGCGAGCCTGGCCACGTGGAAGGCGATGGAGGAGTCGGTCAGCACCCCGGTGATGAGGATGCGCTTACCTTCGAGGAGTCCCATGGTGTCCTGTCTGTGAGAGGGGCCGGCGGGGTCCGGCGTCCGGGGCGTGTGGCGGCCGGTGGGCGCTCAGTGGCCCATGCCCATGCCGCCGTCGACGGGAATGACGGCGCCGCTGATGTAGGCGCCGCCGGGGCCGGCGAGGAACCCGACGGTCCGGGCGATGTCGTCCGTGCTGCCGATCCGGCCGAGCGGGATGTTCTTCTTGATCTCCGCCTGGCGGTCCTCGGACAGCGCCGAGGTCATGTCGGTCTCGATGAAGCCCGGGGCCACGACGTTGACCGTGATGTTGCGCGAACCCAGCTCGCGGGCCAGGGACCGGCCGAAGCCGACGAGGCCGGCCTTGGAGGCCGCGTAGTTGGCCTGGCCGCCGGAGCCCATCAGGCCGACCACGGAGGAGATGAGGATGATGCGCCCGCCGCGCTTGCGCATCATGCCGCGCACGGCGCGCTTGGCGACGCGGAAGGACCCGGTGAGGTTGGTGTCCAGGACCGAGGAGAAGTCCTCCTCGCTCATCAGCGCCAGGAGCTGGTCCTTGGTGATGCCCGCGTTGGCGACCAGGACCTCGACGGGGCCCTGGGCCTCCTCGACCTCCTTGAAGGCGGCGTCGACCTGGGCCATGTCGGTGATGTCGCAGCGCACCCCGAACAGGCCCTCCGGCGCCTCGCCGGAGCGGTGGGTCACCGCGACGTTGTCGCCGCCCGCCGCCAGCTCACGGGCGATCGCCAGTCCGATTCCGCGGTTGCCGCCGGTAACCAGGACCGAGCGCGACATAAATGCTCCTCTACTGCTGTGGCTGCGGTGAACAGCCAGGATGTTCGGGGTGGGATCGCCTTGCAGGGTACCGAGCTACCGACCGGTAGCCGCAACCGAGGTCGGTCGTGCGGCACGGCGGTCACACCCCCCGGAACCGCAGTTCGGCCCCGTGCGCCCACCGCGGGCCCACGCTCAGGGCGCCGTCGGCGGCGGCACGGGCGGGGATCCCCTGGTCGGCCAGCCGGGCCCCGACCGCGTGCTGGTCGGCGACGGAGACGGTCACCGAGGTGAGCGCCGGACTCGGCGGTGCCGGGCGTCGCGGCCCGGAGCCGGAGGGTTCCGCGGCCGACCGCTCCACCAGCGCGATCTCCGCCGGCCCCAGGTCGAAGACCCGCTCGGCGCCGCGCGTGCGCGCGGTCCGGTCGAGACAACGCTCGTAGCGCGCCTCGGTCTCGGCCAGCGCTCCCGGTGGGACGCACATCACCGCGCCGACGAGGGCGATCGCGCCGTTCGGGTGGACGGCCGCGGCCCTGCCGGGTGTGGGTTCGGCGGCGGCGAGCCGGGCCTCGGGCGCGTCCGGGTCGACCTCCAGGTAGCCGACGGGGACGCCGCCGTCGCCGCCGGGCCGGCGGAGCCGCTGGACGCCGCCGTGGCCGATCCCGAGGCGGTCCAGGCGCCGGGCCTCGCCGTCGGCGTCGCCGGTCTCCCACACCAGCACGTGCAGCCCCTCCCCCGTCTCCAGCCGCTCGGCCAGTCGGCGTGCGGTCCCCGCCACGGCCGCGGACACCGCCGCCAGGGCGTGGTCGGGAACCTCCAGCGGCGTGATCTCGACGCCGGGGCCGGGGTGGTCCTCCGCGGCGACGCCGACCAGTTCGAGGAACGCGTCGGCCAGCTCCAGGCGGGTGTTGCCCGCCCCGACCGGACGCGGCGGCTCGCCCGGAGCCGGTGCGAGGGCCGGGAAGGCGGGGGTGGGGACGGTGAAGCCCATCCGGCGGTAGAGGTCGGCGGCGGAGCCGAGGTCGTGGACGAGGTGGCCGATGTGGTGGAGGCCGTGGGCCTCGGTGCGGCTCGTCATGTCGCTCCAATTTGAGAGTGTGCTTCCAAATGAGAGTACACTCCTATTTTTCGCCGCGGAAGGCCCGTTATCCTGGTGCCGCCCGAGGGGCACGACCGGCGGCGAGCGAACAGGTGGCACAGAGGCGCGTGGTGGACGAACGGGCGGGGCGCGACGGGCTGCGCGAGCGCAAGAAGGCCAGGACCAGGAACGGGATCCGGCGCGAGGCGCTCCGGCTCTTCCGCGAGCAGGGCTATCAGGCGACCACGATGGAGCAGATCGCCCGGGCCGCCGACGTCGCTCCCAGCACGCTCTTCCGCTACTTCCCGACCAAGGACGACCTGGCGCGGCTGAGCGACTACCACGCCCTCGGTCCCCGCGTGGTGGAGCTGTTCGAGGCCCTGCCCGCCGGCGGCGACGTGCTCACGGACCTGCGCGCGGTCCTGCGCGCCGCGGTGGCCGAACTGCCCGAGGACGAGCGCCGGGCACGCGCCGAGCGCGACGTACTCGTCGCCACCGTGCCGGAGCTGTGGGCGGCCAACCTCGGCCTGGTCGGGGAGGGCGCCAGGGTCCTGCGCGACCTCATCGCCCGCCGAACGGGGCGCTCACCACGGGACGCCGCCGTCCGATCCCTGGCGGGAGCCGTGGTGGGCGTGTGCGTCCAGGCCCTGGCCGACTGCGCGGACCGCCCGGACGCCGACCCCGTGGAGGCCGTCGACGAGGCCCTCGGCGCCCTGCGCGCCGGCCTGGAGCTGTGACCCGGCCGTCGGGTCCCGGCCTCAGGCCCACCCCGCGTCGTGGGCGAGGATCGCCGCCTGCACGCGGTTGGCCATCCCCAGCTTGGCGAGGATCCGGCTGACGTGCGCCTTCACCGTCGCCTCCCGCATGCCCAGGGCCCGGCCGGCCTCGGCGTTGGACCGCCCCTGGGCCACCGCGACCAGCACCGCGCGCTCGCGTTCGCTCAGCACGGCCAGGCGCTCCCTGGCGTGTTCGCGGCCGGCCGCGGACCCGCCCTCGGCGGGCGAGGCGAAGCGTTCGAGCATGCGCTTGGTGACGCTCGGCGAGAGCATCGCGTGGCCCTCGTGCACGGTGCGCACCGCGGAGATGAGGTCCCGGGGCGGGGTGTCCTTGAGCAGGAATCCCACCGCACCGGCGCGCAGCGCGTCGTGCACGTACTCGTCCAGGTCGAAGGTGGTGAGCAGGACGACGCGGGGCGCGCGCTCCAGCGCCGTGAGCCGCGCCGCCGCGGTGAGCCCGTCGGTGCCCGGCATGCGGATGTCGAGCAGGACGACGTCGGGGACGAGTTCCTCCGCCAGGCGCACCGCCTCGGCTCCGTCGCCGGCCTCGCCCACGACCTCGATGTCGGCGGCGGCGTCCAGGATCATCCTGAGTCCGGAGCGGACCAGGAGTTCGTCGTCGACCAGGAGCGTGCGGATCACCGCGGTCCCCGTTCCGTTCCGGTGTGGTGGTCGATGGGCACGATAGCGCGCAGGCGCCATCCCCCGTCGAAGCGGCGGCCCGAGGTCAGGGTCCCGCCCGCCAGGGTCACGCGCTCGTGCAGCCCCGTGAGCCCGAATCCGCCGGCCGGTGGCGGCGCGGACCGGACGGTGGCCGGCCCGTTGGACACCTCGACGGCCAGGCCGCCCGGCTCCGTGCGCAGATCCACCGTGACCCGCGCCCCGGGCGCGTGCTTGGCGGCGTTGGTCAGCCCCTCCTGCACCACGCGGAAGGCCGTGCGCTGGACCTGGGCGGGCAGGTCGGGGACCAGGCCCTCGCCGGTGCGCACCACGGTCATCCCCGCTCCGCGCCACTCTTCCACGAGCCGGTCCAGGTCGGCCAGGACCGGCTGCGGCGCGGTGGGCGCCTCCGCTCCGGTGTCGTCGCGCAGCACTCCCAGGATGCCGCGCAGTTCGGCCAGCGCCTCCCGCCCTGTCGTGCGGATCACCCCGGCCGCCTCGGCGGTGCGCTCGTCGGGTGCCGACACCTCCAGGCCGCCCGCGTGCAGCACCATGAGGCTGACCCGGTGGGCGACCACGTCGTGCATCTCGCGGGCGATGCGGGTGCGTTCGGCGCCGATGGCCCGCTCCGCCATGAGGTGCTGTTCACGTTCCAGGCGCTCGGCGCGCTCGTGCAGGCGGTCGACCAGCTGGCGCCGTGTTCCCACCCACAGGCCGATGGTCATGGGCACGACGAGGAACATCGAGACGTTGACGAAGAGCGTGATCCCGGAGACGTCCAGCCCGAGGCCCATCGCCAGGGTCATCAGCGCGAACCAGCCCGCCAGCAGGCGGCGGTCGTTGAAGTGGACCGCGTAGGAGTAGAGCGCGAACGCCGCCGGGATCAGGTCTCCGAAGGCGAGGAGCAGGACGGACGCCAGGCCGAGCAGCCACATGGGACGGCTGCGGCGCAGCAGGACGGTCACGCAGAACATCGCCGTGGGGACCAGCCCCAGGAGGAGGATGCTGGTGATCGCGAAGACCGCCTCGTGGTGTCGGGGCAGGGCGGCCAGGAGGCGCTGGACGAGTCCGAGCTGCGGGAGGATCTGCAGGAAGAGGACGAACGGCGCCAGGCCCAGGGCGTAGGCCCAGTCGGCGATGCGCAGCCGGCGCCGCCACCACCATTCCGCGTTGTGGCGCCACAGCCCGCCGAGCTCCCGCGCCTGACGCGCCGTCCACTGCCTCATGCGCCGGATTCTATGGCCGTACCGGTGCGGACGGGCTCGTCCTCCCGTGGCGCGCCGCCGCCCGTCCGATCGTCGGTCCCGCCCGCGTCGTCGCAGGTCGGCGGGGCCTCCCGCCACCCGGCACGGGTGCGGCCCCGTCGGCGACCCCCGACGAAAGTCGGTGCCTCCACCAGACGAAGGAGTCGCGAACCCGTCCCGCACCATGCCTTTGGCCGAGGGGCGAATCGGCCCACGGGCGGACGCCGCGGCCGCATGGCGGCTCCTAGCGTGGAGGCACACCGAGACGGACGCCCGTCCGACCCGGTCCCCACATCCGTTCGTCATCGCATCAGGAGTTGTCAGCCGTGACAGAGCCCATCGCCACGTCCGTCCCCACGGTCACCTCACCACCGGTGGTGGTCGCGCGGGGGCTCACCAAGACCTACGACACCGGGGCCAACCAGGTGCACGCCCTGGCCGGTGTGGACGTCGAGTTCCACCGGGGCGCGTTCACCGCGATCATGGGTCCCTCCGGCTCGGGCAAGTCGACCCTGATGCACTGCCTGGCCGGGCTGGACACGGCCACCTCCGGCACCGTCCACCTGGGCCGGACCCAGATCACCGGGCTGCGCGACGCCGAGCTGACCCAGCTGCGCCGCGACCGGATCGGCTTCATCTTCCAGTCGTTCAACCTGCTGCCGATGCTCACCGCCGAACAGAACATCCTGCTGCCCTCGCAGATCGCCAAGCGCGCCGTGGACCGGCAGCGCTTCGACCACATCATCGACGTGGTCGGCCTGCGCGACCGCCTGTCCCACCTGCCGGCCAAGCTCTCCGGCGGCCAGCAGCAGCGCGTGGCCGTGGCGCGTGCGCTGCTCAACGCCCCCGAGGTGGTCTACGCCGACGAGCCGACCGGCAACCTGGACTCGCGGTCCGGCTCGGAGGTGCTGTCCTTCCTGCGCGACTCCGCCCGGGACCTGGACCAGACCATCGTCATGGTCACCCACGACCCCGTCGCCGCCTCCTACGCCGACCGCGTGGTCTTCCTGCGCGACGGCCGCCTGGTCGACGAGGTCACCGACCCCACCGCCGAGCTCGTCTCCGCGCGCCTGCTGAAGCTGGAGGCCTGAGCGCATGCTGCGCACCACGCTCGCGGGACTGAGGCTGCACAAGTCCCGCTACGTCACCACGGTCCTGGCCATCCTGCTCGGCGTCATGTTCGTCTCGGGCACCATGGTCTTCGCCGACACCCTCAACGCCAACTACGAGGAGTCCGTCATGGGCTCCGCGACCTCGGTCGACGCGGTCGCGGTGCCCTCCGCCCCGGAGGGGACGGGCGACCCCGCCGAGGAGCCGGCCGAGCCGCCGCGGCTCACCGACGACCAGCTGGACCACGTCCGGGCACTACCGGAGGTGGCGGGAGCCGACGGGATGGTCCAGGGGCAGGCCGTCCTCCTGGACGACGAGGGACGCGCGTTCGGCTACGTGCCGCCCGCCGCCCTGGCCCTGGAGGAGGTCACCCGCTTCTCCCCCGACGAGGGCAGTCTGCCCACCGACGGAACCGAGATCGCCCTGGCCACCTCCACCGCCGACCAGACGGGCTTCGGGGTCGGCGACACGGTGACCGTGCTCGACGCCGACATGGAGGAGCACGAGTTCACCGTCTCGGGCCTGGTCAACTTCGGTGTCGACCCGGACTTCACCTACGGCGGCGCCCTGGTCCTGGACCCCGGCACCATCGAGGGGATGACCGACACCACCGGGTACGCCGAGATCGACGTGCTGGCCGCCGAGGGCTACACCGACGAGCAGGTGGCCGAGGCCGTGGCCGGGGTGCTGGGTTCGGACGCCGAGGTCAGCACCGGTGAGGAGTTCGGCCTGGCGATGGCCGAGGGGGCCGGGGCCGACACCGAGATGCTGCGCACCGCCCTGCTGCTGTTCGCGTTCATCGCGATGTTCGTCGCCGGGATCGTCATCTACAACACCTTCGCGATCCTCATCGCCCAGCGCCAGCGCGAACTGGCCCTGCTGCGCTGCGTGGGCGCCACCCGCGCCCAGGTCTTCCGGTCGGTCCTGGCCGAGTCCGTGGTCGTGGGCCTGGTCGCCTCCGCCCTGGGCGTCCTCGCCGGTGTGGGCATCGGCATGGCCGGCGCGGCATTCGGCGGCCCGCTCATGGGGATGGACGCGGGCGTCCCGGTCGTGCTCTCCCCCCTGGCGGTCTTGACCGGTCTGGTCGTGGGCACCGTGGTGACGGTGTGCTCCGCCCTGGTCCCGGCCATGCGCGCCACCGGGGTCGCCCCGCTGGCGGCGCTGCGCACCAGCGCCACGGCCGCCGGCCTGGAGAAGGGCACCGGGTGGGTCCGGGTCGTGTTCGGACTGCTGGCCTTCGCGATCGCCGCGGTGATGGTGGCGCTGACCCAGCTCTCCGGTCCCGACCAGACGGGCCCGTTCGTCGTGACCGGCGCCGCCCTGGTCGCGTTCGTGGGCGTGGTCGTCCTGGGACCGCTGATCGTCCGCGGCTGCGTGCGGCTCGTCGGCCTCCCGATGCGCAGGGTGGGCGTGGCCAGCATGCTCGCCGTGGACAACTCCACGCGCAGCCCGCGCCGGGCGGCCACCGCGATGATCGCCCTGACCGTGGGCGCCACACTGATCACGGGCTACTCCGTGGTCAGCGCGAGCGTGGAGTCGACGATGACCCGCCAGCTGGACGAGAACTTCCCCATCGACTACCAGATCACCCCGCAGTTCACGATGGAGGGAACGTCCGCTCCCGACGCGGACACCGGGTCCGATGAGGGGACCGCCGAGGACGTCGACGCCCCGCCGGAAGCGGAGGGCACCGAAGGTGCCGAAGGCGCCGGAGGCACGGACGGCACCGAGGACACCGCTCCGGAGTCCGGCGAGGGGTCCGTTCCCGCGGCCGATCTGAACACGGTCCCCGACTCCGTGTTCGAGGACCTGGAGGCCGAACCGACCGTGGCCGTGGTCAGCGGCCGGCGCAACGCCTTCGTCGAGACGGACGACGGACGCTTCCTCAACGTCAGCACCTATCCCGGTTTCGACGTGGAGGACCTGGGCTTCGAGTCCACTGCGGGCGACCTCGCCGATCTCGGCCCCGGAAAGGTCGCCGTTCCCGAGGGCCAAGCCGACGGAGCCGGTATCGGCGGCACCTTCGCCCTGCCCCTGGAGGACGGCACGGAGGTGTCCCTGGAGGTCGTCGCACTCCTGGACCCCATGATGACGATGGGGGTGCTCCTGGACGAGCAGGACTTCACCGAGGCGTTCCCGGAACTGACGGGGAACGACGCCGTCATGGTCCGCGGCACTGACGACGCCGACCCCGCCGAACTGCGCGAGGCCGTCTACGACGCGGTCGACGACCACCCGACCCTGCAGGTCGCGTCGATGGCCGAGATGCGCGGGCAGCTCTCCGAGATGATGGACATCGCGTTCTACACGATCGCGGCGATGCTGGGGCTGGCGATCCTCATCGCGGTCTTCGGCATCTCCAACACCATGGCGCTGTCGGTGCTGGAGCGCACCCGCGAGTCCGCCCTCCTACGGGCCCTGGGCCTGACCCGCGGCCAGCTGCGCCGCATGCTGAGCCTGGAGGCCGTGCTGCTGTGCCTGATCGGCGCCGGCGTGGGCATCGGACTGGGCGTGGTCTTCGGCTGGGCCGCCGTGGGCGCGACGCTGCCGGACGCGATCCTGTCCGTCCCCGGCGCACAGATCGCGGTGTTCATCGTGATCGCCGTCCTGGCCGGGCTGCTCGCCTCGGTGCTGCCGGGCCGACGGGCCGCCGGGACCTCGATCACGGGCGCGCTGGCCAGCGAGTGACCGTTCCACGGTGACGCGGCGCGGGCCCCTCCGGTCGGAGGGGCCCGCGCCGTACTGTGTGTCCTTGAGGCGTGTTCCGCGGATACTCAGCCCGCTGCGCGGCGTCCACGGGACACGCCCTTGGCGCGAGGGAGGTCCGCTGTGGGTACGACGACTCCGGTCACGGCCGGCGCGGTGGAGTGGGGCACGCCCACCGCCCGGTGGATGCTGACGGCGACGGTCCTGGGCTCGGGTATGGCGTTCCTGGACTCCACGGTCGTGACGGTGGCGCTGCCAGCCATCGGGGACGATCTCCGCACGGGCATGTCCGGGCTCCAGTGGGTCGTCAACGGGTACATGATCACGCTGTCCGCGCTGATCCTGCTCAGCGGATCGCTCTCGGACCGGTTCGGGCGGGTGCGCCTGTTCATGGCCGGGGTCGTGGTGTTCGCCCTGGCGTCGGTGCTGTGCACCTTCGCTCCCACCCTGGAGTGGCTGGTGGCGGGGCGGGTCGTCCAGGGCCTGGGCGGCGCGATGCTGACCCCGGGCAGCCTGGCGATCCTCCAGGCGGGGTTCCGCGAGGAGGACCGGGCCCGGGCGATCGGCGCCTGGTCGGGGCTGACCGGCGTCGCCGGGGCCGTGGGGCCGTTCGTGGGCGGATGGCTCGTGGAGATCGGCGACTGGCGGCTGATCTTCCTCATCAACGTCCCGATGGCCGCGGCCGTGCTGCTGATCTCCTGGTTCAAGGTGCCCGAGTCGAGTGACACCGGGGCCGACCACGGGCTGGACTACACCGGCGCCCTGCTGGGCGTGCTGGCACTGGGCGGGGTCACCTACGCGCTGATCCAGTGGGGCGCGGCGGGAGCCACGCCGGCGGTGGTGACCGCGGCCGTGGTCGGCGTGCTCGCTCTGGCGGCCTTCGTCCTGGCCGAGGCGCGCGGCCGGCACCCGATGCTGCCGCTGGGCATCTTCTCCTCGGTCCCGTTCAGCGTGACCAACGCGGCCACGGTGCTGGTCTACGGGGCGCTGGGGCCGATGCTCTTCCTCCTCGTCATCTTCCTGCAGGAGGTGGGCGGGTACTCGCCGGTCGCGGCGGGAGCGGCGTCCCTGCCGATCACCGTCCTGATGTTGCTGCTGTCGGCCCGCTCGGGCAAGCTGGCCGCGCGGATCGGCCCCCGGCCCCAGCTGCTGGTGGGTCCGCTGCTGCTGGCGGGCGGCTTCCTGCTCCTGTCGCGGCTGGGACCGGACGCCCCCTACCTGACCGGTGTCCTGCCGGGGGTGCTGCTGGTGGCGTTGGGGCTGGCGTCGGCGGTGGCGCCGCTGACCGCGACCGTCCTGGCCTCGGCGCCCGAACGGCACGCGGGCCTGGCCTCGGGCGTCAACAACACCTTCGCGCGCGGCGCGCAGCTCATCGGGGTGGCCGCCGTTCCGGTGGCGGCGGGCATCAGCGGCGGTGCCGGCGAGGGGGCGGACGGCTCGGCGGGGGCGTCGGCGATCGCCCAGGGCTTCGGGCCGGCGATGCTGATCCTGGCGGGGATGTGCGGGCTGGCCGCGCTGTGCGCGCTGGCACTGCCGCGCCCGTCGGCACGGCGGGCGGAGCGGGGGATGAGGCGGCGCGAGAAGGCCGGACGGGGCACGGAGGAGGCGGTCGCACCGAAGCCGCCGACACCGCCGTCGCGGTTCTGCGGGGCGACGGAGCCGCCGTGGCAGTCCTGCCCGGGGTCGAGCGCGGGCACCGACCACCACACCTCCGGCGGCGATCGCTAGCGGCCCGCCGCTCTACTGGTCCTCGGGCCGGTCCTCGACACCGGATTCGACCTGGGCCTCGGGCACGACGCTCACCGCGTCCTCCTCGGCGCTGCGCACGGCGCCCCAGCGCTGGTGGGGCACCACGTCCCTGCGTTCGGCGCGCACCTCGGCGTTGATGCCCAGCTCACCGCGGCTGTCGTCGTCCTCGAAGTCGTAGCCGAGGATGTTGAAGTCGGGTTCGATCTCGTGCTCGCACTCGGCGATCGCGCTCTCCTGGGGGTCGTCCCCCATGTCGGCGTCGACGTCGTAGGGTCCTTCGCTCACAGTTTCCCCCCTCTTCACCCCGATGCTCCGATGATCGCAGGTCGTGGGGGACATGTCAGCCTCCTGGCGGTGTCGCCGCCCGCGGGTCAGGGTCGCCGCTGCTCCGCGCGGCGCAGGCGCAGGGGGCGCAGGGCGGCCTCCAGGGCCACCGCGGCGTCGAGCTTGCTCTCGCCCTCGACGCGGTCCTCGAAGTGGATGGGGATCTCCATCATCTTCTGGCCGCGCCGGAAGGCGCGGTAGTGCATCTCGACCTGGAAGGCGTAGCCGGTGCTCTCGATCCCGGGCAGGTCGAGCACGCGCAGCGCCGAGGAGCGCCAGATCTTGAACCCGGCGGTGACGTCACGCACGGGCATGGCCAGGAGGGTCTTGACGTAGGTGTTGGCCCATCCGCTGAGCAGGCGGCGACGCAGCCCCCAGCGCTCGGACAGGCTGCCGCCGGGGACGTAGCGGCTGCCGATCACCACGTCGGCGTTGGTGGAGTGCAGTGTGCCCAGCAGTTGGGGGACGTAGCCGACGGGATGGCTGAGGTCGGCGTCCATCTGGACGACGAACTCGGCGCCCTCGTCCAGGGCGTGCGTCATACCGGCCACGTAGGCGCGGCCCAGGCCGTCCTTGGTCGTGCGGTGGACCACGCTGATCCGGCCCCGGTGCTCCACGGCGAGCTTGTCGGCGATCTCGCCGGTGCCGTCCGGCGAGTTGTCGTCGACCACCACGACCCGCAGTTCCGGCAGGTCCAGCGCCATGAGCTGGGCGACCAGGCGCGGCAGGTTGGCCGCCTCGTCGTAGGTGGGAACCACGACGGTCACCCGCGACCCCGACCAGGGGGCGGGCAGGGCGACGGGCGACGGCGTCACGTGGACCGGCTCGGACGAGGGCTGGTCCGGGGGCGTCGGCTGGGAGGGCATGCGCGGCGGCTCCTGGGTGTGGACAGTGAAAAGGACACTACGTCGCAATCCACCCATTACGCGCCAATCGCGCAAGGGGCGTGAACGGTAGGGTACGCGGTCCCCCGCACACGACACGAGGGGACCGCCCCGCCGCACGCGGCCGGAACCGGCCGTGCCCGTCGGCCACGCCCACCTCACTGCCCCCGCGCGTCCATGACGACGGCGACGTGCACGAGGGCGCCGGTCTCCTCCAGGGTCATCAGGACCTCGGGGTCGGCACGGTTGTCGGTGACCAGGTGGGCGATCATCTCGGGGGCGACAGTGGGGACCATGGTGTCCGCGCCGATCTTGGTGTGGTCGGCCAGCACGATGACCTCCTCGGCGCAGCCCGCCAGCGCGCGGTCGACGCTGGCCACCGCCGGGTTGGGCGTGCTCAGGCCGCGGTCGGCGCTGACCCCGTTGCCGGTGAGGAAGGCCCGGTTGACCCGCAGCCCGTCGAGGAACTGCTCGGCCGCGGCCCCCACCAGGGCCCTGATGGGTCCGTGCAGGGTCCCGCCGGTCATCACGACCTCGACGCCGGCGGCGTTCAGCAGGGCGTCGGCCACGCGCAGGGAGTTGGTGACCACGGTCAGGTCGGTGTGGGAGGCGAGTTCGCGGGCGAGGGCCTCGGCGGTGCTGCCCGGACCGATGGTGACGGCGTCGCCCGGGCGGACCAGCCGGGCGGCGGAGGCGGCGATGGCGGCCTTCTCGGCCGCGCACTGCTCACTCTTGCCGGCGTAGCTCTGTTCGTGCCCGATCCGGCCGGGCAGCGCGGCGCCGCCGCGGCGGCGGTCGACCAGGCCCTCGGCCTCCAGGGCGCGCACGTCCCGCCGGACGGTCACCTCCGAGGCCCGGACCTTGACCGCGATATCACGCAGGGACATGGTCCCGTTGGCGCGGACCAGTTCGAGAATGCGCTCCCGGCGTTCGGCGGCGAACGCCGGACGGTTCTCCTCGGCCATGGACGTGGCTCACTTTCACCCGTGCTCGAAGCGGTGGGCACGGGTTCTCCCGCGCCTCTTCAGAGTACGGGCCGGTCCTCGCGGTCCACGGCCTCGTGGTCCGCGGCCTCGTGGTCCGCGGCCTCACTGGCGGCGGGGGGTGTCGGGGGCTTCTCCATCAGGAGGGTGACGATCACGACGAACGTGAGGGCGACCAACCCGATGAGGGCTCCGGCTCCGAAGAGCATGACGACTGACATACGGGCCTCCCGAGGGATGGGCTGACCTGCCATTAACCGAATTCCCGGTTTAGCTTGGCCTCAACCACCGAACACCCGGAAGATGCGGCGAGAATGGGAGCATGACGGTCGACTCCGCACCCCTGGCCCCCACCGTCTGGTGGGCCCGCACCTCCGACGCCGACTCCCGCCTCCTGCACCTGCTCGACGAGGGCGAGCTGGCGCGCAACGCCCGCTTCCGCCAACAGGCCGACCGCGACCGGCACCTGTTGGGCCGCTCGCTGGCCCGGCTGGCGCTGGCCGACCTGGCCGGCTGCCCTCCGGAGAAGGTCACCTTCGACCTGCGCTGCCGCTCCTGCGAGGACAAGGAGCGCACCGGGGCGCGCGGCGGTGACGCCGAACCCCACGGCAAGCCGCACCCCTCGGGGCCGGCCCAGGGGCTGGAGATCTCGGTGAGCCACTCCGGCGACTGGGTGGGCCTGGCGGTGAGCGAGGGTGTGCCGGTCGGCATCGACGTCGAGGGCGTCTCGGCGGCGCGCGACGTCGAGGGGCTGGCCGACTACACGCTGGCCGAGGCGGAGCGCCGGGCCTGGCTGCTCCTGCCCGCCGAGGAGCGCGTGTCCGCGTTCTTCGGCTACTGGGCGCGCAAGGAGGCCCTGCTCAAGGCCACCGGCCTGGGCTTGTCGGGCGGCCTGCGCCGGGTGGCCGTGTCCCCGCCGCACACGCCGGCGCGGCTGCTGTCCTGGGAGGGCGGCGGAGGACCGGACGCGGCGTGGCTGTCCGACCTGGACCGGGGCGCGGACTACCGGTCGGCCCTGGCGGTGCTGACGGACCGGCCGGTCGAGGTGGTCGTGCGCTCCCCGCGCGACACCGCCGCCCTGCTCGGCTCCTAGGGCGCGCCCCGCGGAACGCGCCCCGGTGTTCAGGACCGGGCCAGGTGGCGGCTGATCACCATGCGCTGCACCTGGTTGGTGCCCTCGACGATCTGGAGGACCTTGGCCTCGCGCATGTACCGCTCCACCGGGAAGTCGCGGGTGTAGCCGTAGCCGCCGAACACCTGGACGGCGTCGGTGGTCACGCGCATGGCGGTGTCGGTGGCCATGAGCTTGGCCATCGCGGCGCGCTCGCCGAAGGGGCGGCCGGCGTCGCGCAGGCGGGCGGCCGCCAGGTACAGCTCCCGGGAGGCGGCGACCTGGGTGGCCATGTCGGCCAGCATGAAGCCCACTCCCTGGAAGTCGCCGATGGCCCGGCCGAACTGGTGGCGTTCGCGCGAGTAGGACACGGCCGCGTCCAGCGCGGCCTGGGCCACGCCGACGGCGCAGGCCGCGATGCCCAGGCGGCCGGAGTCCAGGGCGGACAGCGCGATGCCGAAGCCCTGGTCCCGCGGCCCGATGAGCGCCCCCTCGTCGAGTTCGACCCCGTCGAACAGCACGCCGGCGGTGGGCGAGGAGTTCATGCCCATCTTGTGCTCGGGGGCGGCCGCGTCCAGGCCGGGGGTACCGGCGGGCACGTGGAAGCAGCTGATCCCCTTGGCGCCGGACCCGGGCCCCCCGGTGCGGGCGAAGAGCGTGTAGTAGTCGGCCCGGCCGCCGTGGGTGATCCACGCCTTGGCGCCGTTGACCCGGTAGCCCCGGCCGGTGTCCTCGGCCCGTGTGGTCAGGGCGGCCGCGTCGGACCCGGAGGCGGCCTCCGACAGGCAGTAGGCGCCGAGCATGTCGCCGCCGAGCATGTCGGGCAGGTGGGCGGCGCGCTGCTCGTCGGTGCCGAAGGCGGCCATCGGGTAGCACGACAGGGTGTGCACGCTCACGCCCAGGCCGACCGCGAGCCAGCCGCGGGCCAGTTCCTCCACGACCTGGAGGTAGACCTCGTAGGGCTGGTCGCCGCCGCCGTGGTCGGAGGAGTAGGGCAGGCCGAGCAGGCCCGCGGCGCCCAGCGTGCCGAAGACCTCGCGGGGGAAGACGGCGTTGTCCTCGTCGCCTGCCGCGCGCGGCAGGAGCTCCTTGTCCACGATCTCCCGGGTCAGGTCGAGCAGCTGCTCGGCCTCCGGAGTGTGCAGTGTGCGTTCGACCGCCATGACCCTCTCCCAGCGTGCGCGGACCCACCCACGACCACATTTAGTAGGTCGTCCAACTATATGGTGACGAACGGCACCTTATCTCACCAAGCGAGACAGTGGAACGGCCGAGCCCTCGACACAGGGGGCCGCGGTGCCCGATACCGCTGGACGAAGCGCGCCGGGACACCCGCGCAGGGCGTACGCCTGTACAGGAACCCCCTTCCCGTCCTAGATTCCCTCGCATGGACCTCGAACTCCGCCACCTGCGCACCCTCTGCCTCCTGGCCGACACCGGCAGCGTGACCAGGGCGGCCGCCGCGCTCTCCACGTCCCAGCCCGCCCTGACCACACAGCTGCAGCGGATCGAGCGCGAGGTCGGCGGACCCCTGTTCCATCGCGGGCGCGCGGGCGTCAAACCGACCGAGCTCGGAGAGTTCGTCCTGGTCAGAGCACGCTCCGTCCTGTTGTCCATGGACGATCTGGTGAACGACATCACCGCGCGCGGCGCCTCGCCCTCCACGCTGCGGATCGGCGGCGTCGGATCGCTGGCCCTGGAGTTGTCGGCGCGGATGTCGGACGTGGTCCCCCACGTGCCCGTCCAGGTCCGCACGGAGTACTCCCCCAAACTGGTCACCGACCTGGTCCGGGCCGGACGCCTGGACGCCGGGACCACCATCGACTACGCGGACCGCGATCCCTCCACGGACGGCCCGCTGGCCTGGGCGATGCTGGCCGTGGAACCGCTCCATGTGGCCCTGTGGGCCGACCACCCGGCCGCGGACTCCCCTGTCGTGCGCCTCGCCGACCTCGCCGACAGCCCCTGGGCTCTGACACCCCCCGACGGCGCGGGCTGGCCCGACTGCTTCTACCTCGCCTGCCAGCGCGCGGGCTTCACCCCCGACGTGCCCTTCCGGCTCTACGAGCGCTCGGAGATCCGCGACCTCATCTCCGACCGCCGGGCGATCGCGCCCTGCCAGTCGGATTTCGAGACCGGGGCCAACGTGGTGGTCCGGCCGCTGGCCGGCGCGCCGATCCAGCTGCGCCACCTCCTGGTCTGGCGCCGCGACGGAGCCGTGCACCAGTACGCCGACCAGATCGCCCGGGTGGCCCGACGGATCCTGGACCGCGGACCCCGCGACACCGGCGAACCGGTCCTCCCGACGCGCTGACCGAGCGCGGCCGCCACCGGATTCCGCCGCCCCGGCCCCGGATTCCGCCGCCCCGGGCACCGTGCTCGCCGGACACCCCGGCCGTCGGCGCCGCCGCCGTGAGTCAACGTTGTCCCGGCTCCGCAGCACGTCAGCGGACCGAACCGCGCGCCCGCTATGGCAGTGGCTCACGACACACGCAGGCTACTCGCTGGTAAGGTACCGACCAGTAGGTGTGCTCCCCCATCACCTCTCGTCATCCCCCCGGGGTCCGCTCCCCGCTCAGGCGGACACAGCACTACAGGTTCAGGACACCACCATGCGATCACTGAAGGCACTCGCCTCCGCGCTCACCGTCGCACTCCTCGTCTCCTCCTGCTCCGGCGGCGCATCCGACGACGAGACCACCGACGCCGCGCCGGACGAGACCATGGGCGTCACCGACGACACGGTCGTCATCGGGACCCACCAGCCCCTCACCGGGTCCGCCGCCCCCGGCTTCCGGCACGTGTCCACGGGCGCCCGGGCGGTGTTCGACTACATCAACGACAACGGCGGCGTCCACGGGCGCCGGATCGACTACCAGGTGCAGGACGACGGGTTCGACCCCGCGCGCACCGCCGAGGCCACCCGGGTCCTGATGGAGGACCACGAGATCTTCGCGATGCTCGGCGGACTCGGCACCCCCACCCACGAGGCCGTCATCGCCGACCTCAACGAGGCGGGCGTGCCCGACCTGTTCGTCTCCTCCGGCGCGCTGGCCTGGGACCAGCCCGAGGAGTACCCCTACAGCTACGGGTTCCAGGTCGACTACACCACGGAGGCCAAGATCCAGGGCCAGTTCCTCGCCGAGAACTTCTCCGGTGAGGACGTCGCCCTGCTCTACCAGAACGACGACGTGGGCCCCTCCTCGCACGCCGGTATCGAGCAGTACCTCACCGAGGAGATCGTGGCCTGGGAGTCCTACGACCCCGGCGTGCCCGAGCTGGGCGGCCAGATCTCCGCGATGAAGGCCAGCGGCGCCGACGTCGCCGTCTGCTACTGCATCCCC
Organism: Nocardiopsis aegyptia; assembly: GCF_013410755.1. GTDB lineage: Bacteria > Actinomycetota > Actinomycetes > Streptosporangiales > Streptosporangiaceae > Nocardiopsis > Nocardiopsis aegyptia. The sequence continues at coordinate 6,152,639 of NZ_JACCFS010000001.1, read as the reverse complement.
GCCTTCCTCGCCCAGGCGGTCATGGAGGCCGCCGCGGTCGGCTACGAGCCCCAGTGGGTCGCGCCCAGCTTCGGCGGCGACGTCCAGATCGCCACGGGCCTCATCGAGCAGTTCTCCGAGGGCACCCCGGCCGAGGACATCCCGTCCGAGGCCTTCCTCGACGGGCTCATCATCACGACGTTCCTGCCCCCGGTCGCCCAGCCCGACGACCCCTGGACCGCGTTCTTCCGCGAGATCCACGAGGAGTACAACGAGGGCACGCCCTTCACCGACACCACGGTGTACGGCATGGCGCAGGCAGTGCTGTTCGCCCAGGTCCTCATGGAGACCGGCCCCGACCTGACCCGCAGCTCCCTCATCGACACCCTGCACTCGCGCGAGTGGACCGGCCCGGGCCTGGTGCCCTTCCAGGCGACCGAGAGCGACCACAGCGGCTACTCCGGGGTCCAGGTCATGCAGCACCACGCGGGCGAGGAGCTGGAGATCCTGCAGGAGCCGATGGCCACCGACAGCGGCGGAGGCGAGATCGTGCCCTTCGAGCTGGACCGGCCCGCCCCCGACGAGATCCCGCTCTTCGACGGGGCCGGCGACGAGTAGCGAGGGCCCCACGGCCCCGGCGGGCGGTCCTCAGGTGTCCGCCCGCCGCTCCCGCGCGGCACGGCGCGAGCGCAGCCACCACAGCGCCGCGATCCCCACCGCGGCGACGGTCCCGCCCACCGCCACGGGCAGGCCCACGTCCGTCCCGCCGGACCCGACCAGCACCAGCGCCGCCGTCGCCGGGATCCCGCCCAGGAGCGTGCCGAGCGCGAAGGGCAGCGCGCCCGCCCTCGTCAGGCCGAAACCGTAGTTGACCGCCTGATAGGGGACCACGGGCAGCAGGCGCAGCTGCACCACCGCCATCAGCGCCCGGCGCCCGGTCAGGCCCTCCAGCCACGCCAGGACGCCCGGTGGCAGCCTCCTGGCGATCGCCTCGCCCGCCACGTAGCGCGCCACCATGAACTGGACCAGCGCCGCGGCCAACCCGCCCGCCAGCGCCAGCAGCAGGCCCGGCAGGAGCCCGAACAGCAGACCGCCCGCGGCGTTGAGCAGCGGACGCGGCACCAGCGCGAACACGGCCACGACGTAGGCGCCGAGGTAGACCACCGCACCCGCGGCGCCCGCGGCGCCGACCCAGGCCCGCACGGCGTCCGCGTCCGGGCCGTAGCGCCAGGCGGCCACCAGGGCCACCACCCACACCACGACCACGGCGATCCGGGCCACGCGCCCCGTGCGCACCCCCTGCGTCCTCTCCCCCGCGAGTTCGTCCACCCCGGGCTCAGCGACGGTCCAGGCGCGGGAAGACGACCTTGGTGAGGACGATCGTCAGGGCCGCCGCGGTGGGGATGGCCAACAGCGCGCCGACCAGTCCCATCAGGGTTCCGCCGACCAGGGCGGCGGTGATGTTGGCGGTCGGGCTGACGTCCACCGCCTGGCGCATCACCCGCGGCGAGACGACGTAGCTCTCGATCTGCTGCCAGACGAGGAAGAACACCAGGGCCGCCACCCCGAGCCACGGATCGCTCACGGCCACCACCAGGGAGGCGGCCAGCGCGCCGATCGTGGTCCCCACCAGGGGGATCAGCGCCGTCACGCCCACCACCAGGGCGAGCGTGAGGGCGTAGGCGGAGCCGATCGCCCAGATGAAGAGGAAGGCCACCGTCCCGCTGATCGCGGCCACGATGAGCTGGCCCGCGATGAACGCGCCGATGCGCTGGACGATCTCGTCACCGATCTCCCGGACGCCGTCGCGGTTGGAACGCGGGACGAGCCGGTAGATGAGGTCGAGGATGCCGTGCAGGGACGCCATGAAGAACAGGGTCAGGATCAGCACGGTGAAGGTGGCGAACAGCGCGTTGAACACCACCTGGCCCACACCGACCAGGCCGCCGAACAGCTGTGACCCGAAGTCGGCGTCGGCCAGGGCGGCCTGGACCCGGTCCACGACGTCGTAGCGTTCGTCCAGGTCGGCGAAGAACGGGTTCTCCTGGAGCTGCCCGAGGGTCTGGGGCAGGTGCGTGACGAAGCTCGTCACCTGCGCGGTCAGCGGCGGGACGATCGCCCACACGAACACCACGGCGAACAGGATCAGCGCCAGGCACATAGCGAGGATCGCCGCCCACCGCGGCATGTGCAGCCGGCGGCGCAGGCCCTCCACCGCCGGGTTCAGACCGACCGCGAGGAACAGGGCGACCAGGATGTACACCAGGACCGCGCGGACCTCGATGACCGCCTGGACCAGGATCCACGCGCTGAGCACGCCCAGGGCACCGACGAAGCCGAAGAGGAAGTAGTTGGGTCGGCGGGGCGGGACCTCCCCCGTGGTGAGCGCCAACGGGCCCGCGCCCCGCTTCACTCCGCCGTCCGCGGGGCGTCGGGGATCCTCAGTGTGAACATCGCGCCTCCGAGCAGGTCACTGTGTCCGGCCACGAGCGTACCGCTGTGGGCCTTGGCGATCTCGCGGGAGATGGGCAGCCCCAGGCCGCTGCCGCCCGGATCGCGCTCCTTGGACTCGGCCAGGCGCGCGAAGCGCTCGAAGACGCGTTCGCGCTCCTCCTCGGGGATGCCGGCCCCGTCGTCGTGCACCTCCACCACGGCCGCGTCGCCCTCGCGTTCGACGATCACGTCCACGCGCGAGTGTGCGTGCCGTTCGGCGTTGGCGATGAGGTTGGTCAGGACACGGACGAGTTGGAGCCGGTTCCCGCGCACCCACACCGGACCCGAGGTGTGCACCCGCAGCGCGTGGCGCGCACGCCTGCCCCCGCTCCCGAACTCAGTCGAGACCAGGGAGGACAGGTCCACCCGCTCGCGCTCCCGGGCCGTCGTGGTGTCCAGACGGGCGAGTTCGAGCAGGTCGGCGACGATGTGCTCCAGGCGTTCGGTGTCGGCGAGCAGGCTGGACAGGAGGAGTTCGCGCGAGCGCGTGTCGGGTTCGGGATCGGAGAGCTCGACCTCCAGCTTGGTGTGCATACCGGTGATGGGGTTGCGCAGTTCGTGGGAGGCGTCGGAGACGAACCGGCGCTGGCGGGTGACCGCCTCCTCCAGGCGGTCCAGGCCCGCGTTGGCCGTCCTGGCGAGTTCGGCGATCTCGTCCTGCGTGCACGGGACGGGAAGGCGGCCGCTCACCCCGGACCTGGTGATCCGGTGGATCTCCTCGGTGATCTCCCGCACCGGCCGCAGGGCGCGCCCGACTCCGAACCAGATGATGGCCGCCGTGCACGCCAGCAGGCCCAGGCCCAGGCCGACGAACGCCACCTCCGGCAGCAGGGTGTCCAGGACGGCCGGCGGGCGCGTGGCGGCCAGCACCAGGACGTCGCCGTAGGCGGTGTCGTCGATCTCGTAGCCGACGACCAGGACGCACTCGCCCGGCGCGGTTCCGATCGCTGTCCCGCAGGCGGTCGTCTCCACCTGGAAGTCGGGGCTGTCGTCGTCCTCCCTGGCCATCGCCGGCCGCCCCTGGAGGGCGCTGCTGGCGGCCAGGACCTCCCCGGTTCCGCGCTCGACGACCTGCAGCCGCAGGACCAGGCCGGCGGTCGGTATCGCTCCCGGGTAGCGCTCGTGCACGATCTCGTCGGCGACCAGCCGGGCCGCCTGGGCCGCGTCGTCGCGCAGTTCCGTGACCAGCGTGCGGTGGACGAGGATGATGGTCAGGACCACCCCGAAGGCGAGGGCGACCGCCACGGCGGCGGACGCGCCGACGGTCACGCGGGCGCGGATCGACCGGGGCCGCAGCCGCCTCCCGGCCCTCCTGAGTCCACCGATCCGATCCGACACCCGCCCATTGTCACCCAGAGAGAACAGGATGCCACGAACGGCGCACGGTGTGGCGCCCCGGAGGCGGCTACTCGTAGGGGTCGGGGGGATCGTCGACGGGCACGCGCTCGATGACCTCGAACTCGTGCTCGGTGACGTCCTCCAGCGCGCCCTCCGGTTCGACCCACGTGCCGCGGACCGTCCACCAGCTGTCCGCCTCGGGGATCCGCCCGTCGTCGATGAAGACCTTGTTGACCACGGCGTCGGCGGCGCAGCACGCCATCTGCAGGCGGGCCAGGTACCACCCCTCGCCCTCGGGGTCGGGTACGGCGAAGCCGGTCAGCTCGACCTCGCGGCCGGCCAGGGTCCGCTCCTCGTCGATCCAGGCGCGCATGATGAACGCCTGGATGTCCATCGCCACGACCTCGCCCGGACCGGCCTCCTCCAGGCCGTCGTCGAAGCGGCCCGAACGGGCGCTCTCCCGTGGTGGCGCCGCCGACTCGGCGCTGGTCTCCACCGTGTAGGCGCCCAGCGCGGGCGGGGCGACGACGAAGACCGCCAGCACGGGGAGCAGCAGCATCCACGCGATGCCGGGGGCGCGCGCGTGGTCGTGCCCGTGGCCGTCGCCGTCGCCGTGGCCGTAGCGCTCGGCCACCGCGGTGGCGTCGTCCGTGTCCGGCGCGGTCGCCGCCGCCGTGTGCGTGGCCGTGCGCGGGGCCGCGTCCTCCACCTCGTCCCCGTCCCTCTCACCGCGCAGTTCGGCGGCGACGACGAGTGCGCCGAGCACGACCATCACCACGCCCGCGCCGATGAGGAAGGGCCCGAAGGCCGGCTTGACCCAGTTCAGGTACAGGTCCGTGGGGATCGTGCTGGTCAGCGCCGCGGCACCGAGCAGGACGAGGGTCAGACCCTGGCCGATGCGGTTCACAACAGAATCCTTCCGAACAGGAACGTGCTGAGCAGGCCGACCACCACGCACAGCGGGGCGAACCGGACGGCGAAGCGCCAGCCGAACATGCCCGCCTGCATCGCGATGAGCTTGAGGTCGACCATGGGGCCGATCACCATGAACGCGAGCTTGGCCGTGGGGGAGAAGTCGGTGAGGCTGACCGCCACGAAGGCGTCGGCCTCGGAGCAGATGGACAACAGGATGGCGAGCAGGGCCAGGACGAGCACGGAGACGATCGGCATCCCGGCGACCGTCACCAGCCACTCGCGCGGCACCATGACGTTGAGGCTGGCGGCGGCGAGTCCGCCGACCACCAGGTAGCCGCCCGCGTGCATCATGTCGTGCACCATCGAGTCGCGGAAGACCACCCACGTGGACGTGCCAGGCGCGTGCTCGCTCGCGGGCAGGCGCAGCCAGTCGGCACGGCCGAAGCGGACCCAGATCCAGCCGATGACCACCGAGGCCAGCAGCGAGGCGCCGAACCGGCCCACCACCATCTCGGGCTGTCCGGCGAAGGCGACCGCGGTGGCGATCATGACGACCGGGTTGATGGCGGGCGCCGCCAGCAGGAACGTGAGCGCCGCACCGGGCGCGACCCCGCGTCTCATCAGGCTGCCGGCGATGGGCACCGAGGCGCACTCGCAGCCGGGCAGCACCGCGCCGGACAGCCCGGCCACGGGGACGGCCCGGTTGGCCTTGTCGGGGAAGAAGCGCTCGTAGACGGAGGTGGGGACGAACGCGGTCAGCGCGGCCGAGAGCGCGACGCCGAACACCAGGAACGGCAGGGCCTGGAAGCTGATCGCGGTGAAGATGGTCGCCCAGGCCAGGAACGCCTCGTTGGTGAGGGAGTCGGACCACCAGGCGTGGGCCAGGGCCATCGCCGTGATGAACAGAGCGAACAGCCAGACCGTGCCGGTCCTGCGCGAACCGCGGCGGCGTCCCCAGTCGGCGGGCGGCAGGTCCTCGTCACGGTTCCAGCCGTCGGCGAGGGAGTCGCCGAGGGACGCCTGCGTCGTCGGGTCGGCACCTGGCGTAGTCCTGTCAGGCACGTGGGTACTCCGAGGTGTGGGGTGGGATCTCCACGCATGGTAGCCGAAACCGTTTTCGTCCGGGGCCGGTCGGCCGATGCCTGTGGACGAGCGCGGTCGGGCCTCACCCGAGGTGTCCCGTACCGGCCAGGGACATCACCGTGTTCACCGCCCACCCACCGGCGCACCACAGCAGGCCCGCGGGCACCATGGCGGCCAGCGCGCGCGGCCGGTCCCCCGGTTCGCGGGCCACCACCAGGACGAGCGCCGCGCCCAGCAGGACCGCGACCGCGGCACCGGCGTACATGGGGGCCGGGGACGAGGGCGGCGGCACCTCCGGCGCGGTGAGCCGGAAGTGGAGCCAGTCCAGGACCGGCAGCAGGGCGTCGGCGAGGAAGACCCCGCCCAGCAGGCCGAGGCCGACCAGGCGCCGCGACCGCCGGGCGTGGCGGATCCACGCGCCGGCCGCGGTCAGCAGCGGGCCGGCCACGCAGGCCGCCAGGAGCCACAACCAGGCCGGGAACGGCCACGCGGCGGGACCGAGCAGGGCGGCGGGCCCGGTCGTGAGTGCGGCCGCCACGGCGTAGTAGCACACCACCGCGCTGATCAGGGCCAGGGCGCCGGCGACGGGCACCTGCCACGCGCGCAGCCGGGTGCTCGCCCACAGCCCGACCAGGATCACGACGGCGCACCAGCCCGCCGACGCGTCGGTGAACAGCCGGCCGATCCACCAGGGCAGCAGTCCCGATCCGAGGAGGGTCAGGGCGCCCAGGACGGGTCCGGCCAGGGCCGCCAGGAGCAGCACCACGGGCGAGGAGCGGTGACGGGAGGGGAGGGTGTCCGGCATACAGGCGTCATCGTGCCGGACGGGGTCGGCGGTTCACCCCCCGGTCGGGCCGCGCGGCCCCGGGAGAGCGGTGCTCCCGGGATCGGGTGCCGCGCGCGGCGCGGCCGTCGGGCGGTCCGGTGGACGGCCGGGGGTCAGCGCTCCCCCGCGCCGCCGTCCTCGTCGCCCTCGGGGCGGTCCTCGGGCCCCCGTGGGCGGGGCGAGGCCTCCGCGGGGTCGGCCGGGGCCCTGCCCTCGCTCCGGTCCACGTCCTCGGGCAGCGCTCCGGCGGGATCGCCCCAGCACTCGACGTTGCGCAGGTCGGGCATCTTGGACAGCGTGAACTGGGGGTCGAGCCCGTTGCGGTACTGGCGGCTGTAGTCGGCCAGCAGGCGGAAGGCCACGGCCGACAGCGGGGCGATCGCCAGCAGGTTGATCGTGGCCATCACGCCCATCGACACGTCCGCCAGGCTCCAGACGACCGTCAGCGGCGCGATGCTGCCGATGAACACCGCCGCCAGGACGGCCCAGCGGAAGTAGGTCATGTACCGGGGCTCTGCGGCGAGGAACATCAGGTTGGACTCGCCGTAGTAGTAGTTGCCCAGGATCGACGTGAAGGCGAGCAGGAACAGGATGACGGTCAGCGCGTGGATCGACCAGTCGCCCAGGCTGCTCTGCAGCGCGTTCTGCGTGACCTCGGCGCCGCCCCCGGTCTCGTACTCGGGCTCTCCGGTCAGGACGATGAACGCCGTCACCGAGCACACCAGCAGGGTGTCGAAGTACACGCCCAGGCACTGGACCAGCCCCTGCTTGGCCGGGTGCGAGACCGAGGCGGTGGCGCCGGCGTTGGGGGCCGAGCCCAGACCGGCCTCGTTGGAGAACATCCCGCGGCGCATGCCCTGCACGATGGCGGCGCCCACGCCGCCGGAGACGAACTCGCGGACCCCGAAGGCGGAGGCGAAGATGTCGCCGATGACCCGGGGGATCTCGCCGATGTTGACGATCACCACGGCGAGGCCGAGCAGGATGTAGGCCACGGCCATCAGCGGGACGAGCGTCTGGGCGACGTGGGCGATGCGCCGGACGCCGCCGAAGATCACCAGGGCCACCAGCCCGGTGAGGACGACCCCGACCGCCGCCGCGAGGAGGAGTCCGCCGCCGAGGCCGAGGGCGCCCGCGGACGTGCCCACCGCGCCGGAGATGCTGTTGGCCTGGACCGAGTTGAACACCAGGGAGAACGTCACGGTGATGACGACGGCGAACAGCGCGCCCATCCACCGCCGGCCCAGCCCGTGCAGCATGTAGTAGGCGGGTCCGCCCCGGAAGCCCGTCGCCGTCCGCACCTTGTACAGCTGGGCCAGGGTGGACTCGACGAAGGCCGCCGACCCCAGGACCGTCGCCATCAGCCACATCCAGAAGATCGCCCCGGGGCCGCCGAGGACGATCGCGGTGGCCACGCCCACGATGTTGCCGGTGCCCACGCGGGAGGCGGCGGAGATCGCGAAGGCCTGGAACGAGGAGATCTCCCGCATCCCGTCGGGTGCCACGCCCGGGGCTCCGCGGATGACGCGGAACATCTCCGGCAGCAGCCGGACCTGCACCACGCCCGAGCGGATCGTGAAGTAGACGGCCAGGATGATCAGGAGCGGGATGAGGAAGTAGCTCCAGAAGAAGTCGTTCACGGCGACGATGGCGTCGTTGAGGACGTTCACGCGTTCCCCTTCAAGGCGACGAGGTCACCCCTGCGCTGGTGAGGGGCCGTCTCGTCACTGTCCACGCCGCGTCGGGAAGCGCGCCGCCCGGACACGCGAAAAGCCGGTAAAAGGAGGTAAAGGACGTTTCGTGCGGCCGGTGCGCGGAAGGCGCCCGCGGTGGGTGCGCCATCGGTCATCCGAACCGCACACATGTCGGCGGGTCGCCGTGTGGGGACGTCCACCATGGCCGGCCGAATGTGATCTGCCTAACGTTCGGCACATGGAACCGAACACCTCCCCTGCCCCCGCCCCCGAACAGCCGCGGACGCCGTTCGTGCGCGTGGTGACCGCCAGCCTCATCGGCACGACGATCGAGTGGTACGACTTCTTCCTGTACGGCGCCGCCGCGGCGCTCGTGTTCAACCACGTCTTCTTCCCGGACTCCGACCCGCTGGTGGGCACGATGCTCGCCTTCACCACGTACTCCGTCGGGTTCGTCGCCCGGCCCCTCGGCGGCCTGGTCTTCGGCCACTACGGCGACCGCATCGGGCGCAAACGGCTCCTGGTCATCAGCCTGCTGATGATGGGCGGTGCGACGTTCGCGATCGGCCTGCTGCCCACCTACGCGGCGGTGGGCGTGGCCGCGCCGCTGCTGCTGACGCTCCTGCGGGTCATCCAGGGCTTCGCACTGGGCGGCGAGTGGGGCGGAGCCGTCCTGCTGGTCTCCGAGCACGGCAAGCCGGCCAACCGCGGGTTCTGGGCCTCCTGGCCGCAGGCGGGGGCTCCCGGCGGCAACCTGCTGGCCACCGCCGTCCTGGCGGTGCTGGCGGTCGTGATGACCGACGACGCCTTCCTCGATTGGGGCTGGCGGATCCCGTTCCTGCTCTCGGGCGTCCTGGTGCTGGTGGGGCTGTGGATCCGCCTCGCCGTCACCGAGTCCCCGGTGTTCCGCCAGGCGCGCGAGCGGGTCGAGCGGACCGGTCGGCCCGAGCGCGCCCCCATCGTCGGCGTGCTGAGGGACCACTGGCGCGAGGCGCTGGTCGCCATGGGCGTGCGGATGGCGGAGAACGTCTCGTACTACATCGTCACCGCGTTCATCCTCGTCTACGCCACCCAGCAGGCGGGGCTGCCCAACGGTCAGGTCCTCAACGCCGTCCTGGTCGCCTCGGCGGTGCACCTGGTGACCATCCCCGCCTGGGGCGCGCTCTCGGACCGGATCGGACGACGCCCGGTGACCGCCATCGGCGCGGCGGGCATCGCCGTGTGGGGCTTCGCCTTCTTCCCGCTCATCGACATCGGCGCGTTCTGGTCGGTGGCGCTCGCGGCCACCGTCGGCCTGATCCTGCACGGGGCCATGTACGGCCCGCAGGCGGCCTTCTTCTCCGAACTGTTCAGCACGCGGGTGCGCTACTCAGGCGCCTCCGTGGGGTACCAGCTGGCGTCCATCGTGGCGGGCGGCCTGGCGCCGCTGATCGCGACCGCGCTGCTGGCCTCGTTCGGCACGGCGACGCCGGTCGCGCTGTACATGGCCGGGATGGCGGTGCTGACCCTGGTCGCGGTGGCGGTCGCCCGGGAGACGCGGGGCCGGGACCTGAGCGAGGTCGCCGCCGTCGCCGAGGGGACTGTCCGAGAGTAGTCACCGACCCCGGTAACAGCACTCGGGCCCGGCGAGAGATCGCCGGGCCCGAGTGTGTCGCTTCAGTGGACGGCCTGGACCGTCCGGGGTGGATCAGCGCTGCGGCGCCGAGTCGAAGCGGCTGCCGCCGCTCCGGTTGCCGCCGCGGTAACCGCCGCCACCGCGGTTGTCGCCACCGCGGTAGCCGCCTCCGCCGCCGCCCCGGTAGCCGCCGCCACCGCCGCCGCGGCGCTCGCCGCGGTAGCCGCCCTCACTGCGGAAGCCGCCCTCACGGCGCTCGCCGCCGCCTTCGCCGCGCTCACCGCGGAAGCCGCCCTCGCCGCGGTCGTTGCGGGGACGGTCGCCGCGGTAGCCACCGCGGTACCCGCCACCGCCACCGCCGCCGCGGTAGCCGCCACCGCCGCCACCGCGGTACCCGCCTCGGCGGGGGCCGCCGCGGCCGCGGCGCTCGCGCACCGGCTCCGGCGGCTCGATCCACGGCTCCCAGGACGGCTCCTTGGCCCCGGTCACCTCAGAGAGGAGCTCGTCACCCGGGTTGACCAGGTGCTGCTTGGCTTCGACACCGGCGTCGCTGAGCAGGCGGCGGGCCATGCGGCGCTGGTTGGGCGCCACCAGGGAGACCACCGTGCCGGCCAGGCCGGCGCGGGCGGTACGGCCGCCGCGGTGCAGGTAGTCCTTGTGTCCGGTCGGCAGGTCGATGTTGACCACCAGGTCGATGCCGTCGACGTGGATGCCGCGAGCGGCGACGTCGGTGGCGACCAGGGCCTGGATCTTGCCTTCCTTGAACTTGGCGAGGGTGCGCGTACGCACGCTCTGCGTCTTGCCGCCGTGCAGCGAGGCACAGGGCACGCCCGCCTGGATCAGCTGCTCGCTGATCGTGTCGGCGCGGTACTTGCTGCGCACGAACAGGATGGTGCGGCCCTCGCGCGCGGCGATCAGGGTCACGATCTTGTTCTTGTCGCGGGGCAGCACCTTGAGCAGGTGGTGCTCCATGGCGGTGACCTGCGAGACCGGCGGGTCCACGGAGTGGGTCCGCGGGTCGTTCATGTACCGGCGCACCAGCTTGTCGACGTCGCCGTCGAGGGTGGCCGAGAACAGCAGGGTCTGACCGCCGGGCGTCACCTGGTCGAGGAGCTCGCTGACCTGCGGCATGAAGCCCATGTCGCACATCTGGTCGGCCTCGTCCAGCACCGAGATCTCCACGTCGCCCAGGTCGCAGGCGCCCTGCTCGATCAGGTCGGTGAGACGGCCCGGGGTGGCGACGAGGACGTCGACACCGCGGCGCAGCTCGTTGATCTGGCGGGTGTAGGAGCTGCCTCCCACGACGTCGCCGACGCGAACGCCGAGGACGCGGGAGTACTGGCGCAGGGCGTCGCGCACCTGGTGCGCGAGCTCGCGGGTGGGCACCAGGATCAGGGCCCGGGGGCGGTTCGCGGAGGCGCGGCGCTCGGCGCAGCGCATCAGGACCGGCAAACCGAAGGCCAGGGTCTTGCCGGATCCGGTGCGGCCGCAGCCGAGGACGTCGCGGCCCTCGATGGCGTCCGGGATCGTGGCTGCCTGGATCGGGAACGGGGTGGTCACACCGTTCTTCGCCAGCTCGTCGACGATGTCCTGGGGAAGCCCGAGGCTGTCGAAAGCAGGCATTACGGCAGTGTCCGTCAAGTGACGTGTACCTTCCTCATCGTTTGGCGGCGTTTCGAGGAAGGCTCCACACGGCCACGGAGGACCCAGCGAAGAAATCACACAAACGCGCCTGATCACACGCGGATGCGGCCCCTACCTGAGTGGGGCTTCTGCACTCCTTGGGTTCAAGAGTGGCGTCGACGGAATCGACACATTCTCCGCGTCTTGTGCGGCCCGGCGCGCTCGGATGCGCGCGGCATTCATCGACCGCTTGGTGAAGCGTACTAGAGATCGCTCCGGATCGGGGACGGGATGGGTGATTTTCCCCGGTGATACGGGTCTCCCCCAGCCCGCCCCACAGGCCTCGCCGCGCCGGTCAGCCCTGGCCCGCGGCCATGCCGGCGGCCAGTGCGGTGAGCCGGCCGACCTGGGCGCGCCGCTCGGCGGCGATCTGCTCCTCGAGCGTGTTGTCCGGCGCCTGGCGCAGCAGCGCCTTGGTGGCGGTGGCCGCGTCGCGGTCGGTGGCGAGAACGGCGGCGACCGCGTCGTCCACCGCGCCGGGAAGCTCCTCGGCGGGGACCACGAGCTCGGCCAGACCGAGGTCGCGGGCCTCCTCCGCGCCCACACGGCGGGCGGTCAGGCAGATCTCGACGGCGCGGTGGACGCCGACGATGTCCACCAGGGGCTTGGTCCCGGTGAGGTCGGGGACCAGTCCGAGCGCGGGCTCCTTCATGCAGAACTTGGCGTCGTCGGCCAGGATCCGCAGGTCACAGGAGAGCGCGAGCTGGAAGCCGGCACCGATGGCGTGGCCGCGCACGGCGGCGATGGTCACCAGGTCGGGGCGGCGCAGCCAGAGGAACCCCTCCTGGAGTTCGGCGATGTAGCCCTCCAGGTCGGCGGGGTCGGCCGAGCCGTCCGCGAGACCGGCGACGATGGAGCGCTCTCCGTCGACGCCCTCGGGCGTGAACATGTTGAGGTCGATCCCGGCGGAGAAGATGTCGCCCTCGCCGGAGACCACGACGACGCGGACGTCGGCGGGCAGGGTCCGGCCGATCTCGGCCAGCGTCGTCCAGGTCCGTCCGGTCATCGCGTTGCGCCGCTCGGGACGGCTGATGGTGATCCGCGCGACCTGTCCCTCCACGGCGAGCCCGAGCCCGGCGCGGCCGAGTTCGTCGTCGGTGGGCGGTGCAACGGACGCGTTCGACGCCTGTGCCATGTCTTCCTCCGTCGTGTTCGGTGTCACCCCCGAGATTACTCGCCGGTAACTCCCGTGGCCCACCCGCCACCGCCCCGAAGACCGCCGACGGACGGCCCGGGGCTAGGCCTTGCGGGTGGCGCCGCCCCGGCCGCGCAGTTCCGCGCCCGCCTCGCTGAGCAGCCGGTGGACGAAACCGTACGAACGACCGGTCGCGTCGGCCAGCACCCTAATGCTCTCGCCCCCGTCGTAGCGGCGCTTGAGCCGGGCCGCGAGTTCGGCCCGGTCCTCCCCCGACAACCGGATCCCCTTCTTCGCACCGTCGGTCACTGGGCCCTCCTCGCGGTCGACCTGTCCGGGACAGTCACATGATCGGGCATCCACCCCGCCGCCCGCCACATCCCCCGCGGCACGCGTTGTCGGTCAGGCCAGCGCGATGAGGTCCTCGAACTCGGCGTTCCACACGTCCTCGACACCGTCGGGGAGCATGATGACCCGCTCGGGCTGGAGCGCGGTGACCGCGCCCTCGTCGTGTGTCACCAGCACGATCGCGCCCTTGTAGTTGCGCAGCGCCGCGAGGATCTCCTCGCGGCTGGCCGGGTCCAGGTTGTTCGTGGGCTCGTCCAGGAGCAGCACGTTCGCGCTGGAGACGACCAGGGTGGCCAGGGCCAGCCGGGTCTTCTCCCCGCCGGAGAGCACCCCGGCTGGCTTGTCGACGTCGTCGCCGGTGAACAGGAACGAGCCGAGCGTGCGGCGCGCCTCCACCTCGGGCAGGTCCGGCGCGGCGCTCATCATGTTCTCCAGGACCGAGCGGGACACGTCCAGCGTCTCGTGCTCCTGGGCGTAGTAGCCGAGTTTGAGCCCGTGCCCGGGCACGACACGGCCGGTGTCGGGCTTCTCCACCTGGCCGAGCAGCCGCAGGAGCGTGGTCTTGCCCGCGCCGTTGAGACCGAGGATGACCACGCGGCTGCCCCGGTCGATGGCCAGGTCCACCCCGGCGAAGATCTCCAGGGAGCCGTAGGACTTCGACAGGCCCTCCGCCATCAGCGGGGTGCGCCCGCTCGGCGCCGGGTCGGGGAAGCGCAGCTTGGCCACCTTGTCGGACTTGCGCACGCCCTGCACGCCGTCCAGCAGCTTGTCGGCGCGGTTGAGCATCTGCTGGGCGGCCCGCGCCTTGGAGGCCTTGGCCCGGAAGCGGTCCGCCTGCTTGCGCAGGGTGTCGGCCTGCTTCTCCGCGTTGGCCAGTTCGCGGCGGCGGCGCCGCTCGTCGGCCTCGCGCTGGGTCAGGTACTGCTTCCAGCCCATGTTGTAGATGTCGATGGCGCTGCGGTTGGCGTCGAGGTAGAACACCTTGTTGACCACGTGCTCGACCAGTTCCACGTCGTGGCTGATCACGATGAGCCCGCCCTGGTGCGACTTGAGGAAGTCGCGCAGCCAGACGATGGAGTCGGCGTCCAGGTGGTTGGTCGGCTCGTCCAGCAGGAGCGTGTCGGCACCGCTGAACAGGATCCGCGCCAGCTCGATCCGGCGGCGCTGGCCGCCGGAGAGGGTGCTCAGCGGCTGGGAGAGCACGTTGTCCGGCAACCCCAGGCTGGAGGCGATGGCCGCGGCCTCGGACTCGGCGGCGTATCCGCCCAGCACGTGCAGCCGCTCCTCCCAGCGCGCGTAGGCGCGCACGCCCTTGTTGCGGGTCTTCTCGTGGTCGCTGGCCATCTTCTTCTCGGCCTCGCGCAGCCCGTTCAGGGCCTCGTCGATGCCGCGCGCCGAGAGCACCCGGTCCTTGGCGATGACGTCGAGGTCGCCGGTCCGCGGGTCCTGGGGCAGGTAGCCGATGGTCCCGGAGGAGGTGACGGTGCCGTCCGTGGGCACGCCCTCGCCGGCGAGCACCTTGGTCATCGTGGTCTTGCCCGCTCCGTTGCGGCCGACCAGGCCGATCCGGTCACCGGCGGCGACCCGGAAGGAGGTCGGCTCCAGCAGGAGCCGAGGTCCCACGCGCAGTTCGAGGTCGGTGGCGATCAGCATGACAGGGGCTTCCTAGAGGTGGAGTGCGGGTGTGGTCGCGGCGACGGCGCCCGGACGCGGACGACAGTGGTCCGGTGGGAGCGGGAGGGGTGTCGGGCGGCCGACCGACCCAGCCTAACGGCACGGGGCGCGGTCCGCCCAAGCGTAGGGGCGCCGGAGAACGCGGCGCCCGCCTCCCGGCCCAACGGAAGGCGGGCGCCGGTCATTCCCGGCCGACCGCGGGACCTCAGTCCTCGTCGGCGGCGTTCTCCTTGTCGGCACGGCGCGCGGCCGGTGGCGGCGGGTCCGCCTCCTCCGCCTCCTCGGGACCCGGGGCGTGCTCCTCGGGGTGCGCGGGCGGGCGGTTGCGCAGCAGTGCGGCCAGCACCGCCGCGATGGGGGTGGCCAGGAACAGGCCGGGGATGTTGCCGACGATGCCGCCGACGGTCAGGGCGATCAGGACCACCGCGGAGGGCAGTTCGAGCGCCTGGCCGTAGATGCGCGGCGCGAAGACGTTGCTCTCCAGCTGCTGGACGACCACGACGACGGCCACCACGATCACGGCCACGACCCAGCCCTCGGTCACGAACGCGACCAGGGCGGCGAGCAGTCCGGTGAGGAACGCGCCGATGATCGGCAGGAAGGCGCCGACGAAGGTGAGCACGATCAGCGGGATCGCCAGGTTGGTGTCGATGAGGATCACCAGGGCGATGCCGATGCCCACGGCGTCGAAGAGGCCCACCATGGCCACGCCGCGCACGTAGCGGCCCATCACCCCGTAGGAGACGTGTCCGGCGTGCAGCAGCCCGGGGCGGGACCGGGGCGGCAGCAGCGTGGCGATCCAGTCCATGAGCTTGTCGCCCGAGTGCACGAAGTACACGGTGAGGGCGATGATGAGGACGATGCCGAGCAGGACGCGGAACACCGCGGTCGTCGCCGTCCACGCGCCACCGAGGAGCTGGTCGGTGTTCTCCGTGATGAGGCTCTGCGCCTGGGCCCACGCGCTGTTGATGGCGTCGGTGATGAGGGCGGGATCCAGCCCGAAGGGCACGTCCAGGTTCTGCAGTTCCAGGACCGCGTCCGTGACGCTGTCGACCAGGGGTCCGAAACCGCTGACCGCCGGGCCCACGATCATCGTGATGACCCCGCTGAAGACCAGCAGGCCGACGAGGACGGTGATCGCCGTCGACGGTCCCCGGCCGAATCCGCGCCGGGTGATCGGGTTGGGCCGGCGCAGCCAGTTGGCCAGCGGCATCAGCAGCGCGGTGAGGAAGACCGCGATGATCACCGGCAGGGTGACCACCGAGAGGTAGGTCAGCGCGTAGACCAGCAGGCCCGCGACCACACCGATGATCAGCATCCGCCAGGCCACGTCGCTGATGCTGCGCAGGAGGTCGCCGGCGCCCACGTCGTCACGCTCGGTGGAATCCGTCGGGGCGGACTCCACCTCGGGGCCGGCGTAGTCCTCCGCCAGTTCCTCGGCGCGCGCCGCGAGGCGGTCGGCCCGGGCTCTGCGGGCGGCGATCCACTTGTTCAGGAGCGCCCAAACTCCCGGCCGCTGGGCTTGCACATGGACTCCATTCTCTGGGGTGGTGGGAGGGACCGTCGGGTCGCGACGGATGTGGCGACCACCGGTTCGGGGAGATCCCCGAACGCTACACCTGGTTCTCCGCTCGCGGCAGGGGGATCGCCGCTCCTCGTGGCGGAGCCGCCCCTGGGAGGAGGGGTCGACCTCAGAACTGCCAGGGCTCGCGTGTGTGCCCGGTGTGCACGATCTCGTTGCCGAAGGGCGCCAGGGCGACGGGGATCATCTTCAGCGACGCCCAGGCCATGGGGATGCCGATGATCGTGACCGCCAGGCCGATGGCGGTGGCGATGTGGCCGAGCGTGAGCCACCAGCCGGCGACGATCAGCCAGATGACGTTGAGGACCGTGCTGCCGCCGCCCGCGCCCGGCTTGCGGACCATGTCGCGGCCGAAGGGCCAGAGCGCGTAGCTCGCCATCCGGAAGGAGGCGACTCCGAAAGGAATGGTGACGATGAGGATGCAGCAGATGATTCCGGCGATGACATAGCCGACGGCCAGCCAGAATCCGGCCACGAACAGCCAGATGACGTTGAGGATGAGCCGCAGGAGGGCCACGGTGATCCGACTCCTTGTTCCGGTGCGGGGGTGCGGCCGCTCACGGGCCGCACTCGTGTTCTACCGTCTGTGACGCACCCGCACCACGACCTGTTGCGCCCGGCGACCCTGGTCGTTCCCCTAGGGGGCGTCATCGTGCCTGCGCACGCGCGGATCGGTACCCGTACGGACACGGGGGCGGCGCCCGGCCGCGGGGCGTGTCGGACGGAGGCGGAGGGGCGCCGTCGCGGGGTCGGCGGGCGGCGGGGGGACGGGGGCGTCACGCCGGGCGGCCACTGCACAGGGTGAGGGCTTACGGTCACGCCGAATCTCGGAACCCTGCGTAGACCGCAATGTGACCCGGACATCAGGAGAACCCCCTAGGCAGGAGGGTCTTCGCACCATACGATGTGCTGTGTCCTTCACAAGGCACCAGATCTTGCGATTTGCGACAAACTCGGGCAAACGACCGAAGACCAGTCAACGGACATCAGGTTTCGGTAACGGTTGGGCGAGTAATTTCCCTACCCCCCGTGCATGATCGGGAGTAGGGATGGCATGATTACGTACCGGCTCGAACGGAGGCCGTCACCGCCTCCGCCGCCGTTCGTGTGAGAGCACTCCGATACAAGCGGTCAGCGCCGCCGCGGGGTCTCGTGCTTCTCGTGGTCTCAGCCACACCGGGGAACATCGCCACCACCGCGCGGCGTTTGCGTCGTGCGGAGTGACTCACGCCGCATGACCAACTTTTGGTGACTGAAGCTTTTTCCGACAGCTTACTAGTGATTTCAGTAGAGGTGGTTCAAGCATGTCTCAGGTACGTCGGCAGGCCGCGCTGCGCCCCCGCCCGAGCTGGGGGTGGCAGGATGCCGCCGCGTGCCGGGGCGAGGACCTTGTGCTCTTCTTCGGCCCGGACGGCGAACGCCAGCCGGAGCGGGAGATCCGTGAGCGCAAGGCCAAGGAGATCTGTGCTGCCTGCCCGGTCCGCACCGACTGCCTGGACTACGCGATCTCGCGTCCGGAGAAGTACGGCACGTGGGGTGGCCTGAACGAGGACGAGCGCGCTTCGGAGCGCCGTCGCCGTATGCGCCGCGCCAACGCCGCCTGACCGAGCGAGGCTCCCGAGTCCGGCACTGATCTCCCCCGGTGGCCCCGGCCCCCGTCATGACCCGCGGCGCCCCGACGTTTCCACGTCGAGGGCGCCGCGGGTTTTCTCATGCCTTCCTCAGTCGGTGCGGGGCGCCAGGTGCTGGTCGAACCAGTCGAGTGCCTCCACCGCCATGTGCCGCCACTCCTGTGCGCCCTGCAGGAGCTGCTCGGCCCCGGAGACCACCCGCAGGTCGGTCGGCGCGCTCATCCGGCCGCGCGCCCACTCGTTGAGCTCGCGCACGAAGGAGTCGCGGCTCTCCAACAGGATCAGGGACGGCGCGCGCACGTGCGGCAGGCTCGGTTCGGCGAGGTCGATCCGACCGCCGTAGACCACCACCGCGCCCAGGTCCTGCGGCCGCTCGGCGGCGGTCACCAGGGCCGCGGGCGCGGCCGCGCCGGCGCCGAACACGCCCAGGGGCTCGGTGGCCGCGTCGGTGGCCCGGCGCAGCCAGGTGACCGCCGCGTTCAACCGCTCGCCCATCGTCCGGGCGTCCTCGCCGTCGCCCCCGGCCGAGGCGTCCGTCCACAGGTCCAGCAGCAGCGTCGCGTAGCCGGCGCGCTGGAAGACCGAGGCGGCCGCGCGCCAGCGCGGATCGGCGCGCCCCTGCCCGAAGGCCATCACGATCGCGCCGCGCAGTGCGCTCGGCATGGTCAGGTCGCCGTCGAGATAGACCTGACCGGCCCTGATCCGGACCGCGCGGGCCGTGTTCTCCTCCGGCCGCACACGGCCGCGCTCGGCGAGGATCGCGGTGACGTGGCCGTCGGTGAGCTGGCCGAAGTCGCGGTACCACTCCCCCACCGCGTGGAAGTTGTCGGGCACGCTGAGCACGACCAGGGCGTCGGCCTCCTCGCGCAGCATCTCCACCGCCTCCGGGGACGCCACCGGGACGGCCAGGACCACCTGGGACGGGCCGGCCTGGCGCACCATGCGCAGGGCGGCCCGCGCCGTACCGCCGGTGGCGACTCCGTCGTCCACCACCACGCAGTCGCGCCCGGCGATGCGCGGTGCCGGCCGCTCTCCCCGGTACACGCGGCGGCGGCGTTCGAGTTCGACGCGTTCGGCCTCGACGGTGTCGTGCAGTGCCTGGCGCGGGACGCGCAGCCTGGCCAGGGCCTGGTCGTCGAAGAGGACGTGCCCGTCCTCGGAGATCGCGCCGACCCCGGTCTCGGGCCGGCCGGGCAGGCCGATCTTGCGGACCACGAGCACGTCGAAGTCGGCGTCCAGCCGGCGGGCGAGTTCGGCACCGACCGGAACGCCGCCGCGGGGCAGGGCCAGCACGATGGGATCCTCGACGGCGTAGGCGCGCACGCGCTCCGCCAGGCGTCGGCCCGCCTCGGAGCGATCGGTGAAGGGCAGCGACACGGGTACCGGATTCATAGTCTCGCCGGCGCCGGACCTCCTGGGAAAGCCTGGCGCCGCTCCTCTCGGCGTCTCGTGTTGAGCCGTTGGAAAAGTGGTACCGGCATACCCCGCGTCGCGGCCGTTCCAACCCCGCCCGTCGGCAAAAACGGCGCGCTCAGGTCGTCCGAGCGCCGTTCCTCAGGGCCGCCATGAGGAGCGCGTCGTGCCTGCGGCCCTCCCAGAGCAGTGCGTCGCGCATGCGGCCCTCGACCGCGAAGCCGCAGGAGCGGTAGACGGCGATGGCGCGCATGTTGAAGGCGTAGACGTACAGCCAGACCCGGTGCAGCCCGATCTTGTCGAAGGCGTAGTCCAGCACGAGTTCGGTGGCCTCCCTGCCCAGGCCCTGGCCGGCGAACTCGATCGCCGACAGGGCGATGCGGTACCCGGCGCTCTCGTTCTCCGGCGACACCGAGTAGACCGACAGCTCGCCGAGGTAGCGGTGGTCGCCGGGCGAGGTGATGGCCATGTCCATCCGGTCCGTACGCCCGGACCTGCTCCCACACCACTCCCTGGCCTGCGCGTAGGTGAGGTGGCGGTGGGTGCCGGTGAGTCTGCGGACCTCCTCGTCCAGGCTGGCGGCGAAGTAGGCCTCCGTGTGCTCCGCGGCCAGGGGCACCAGGCGGACGCTCCTCCCGGAGAGGGTCGGTGTGTCTCGCAGCGCGCTCATGTTGATCATGTGTGATCTTCCGGTTCCGTCCGGGAGCCGTGGCTGGCACGTCCCCCGGAGTCGGGCGTCGGCGGGCAGGGGCGGAGCGCGCCGTGCGCGGGAGCGGACCGTCGGGGCGCGGACCAGGTCGGGTCGGTCGGGGGCCGGGGGGAGGCTTCGCCGGCGTCCGGGTGGTGGTGGGCGTGTGCGGCAGACCCTCTATGTAAATCGGCCGCGGACCCGATGGCAACCCCCACCGCACGCGGCGGTGAATTCCGGTGTCCTCCTCCGAACGGAATGGATAGCATCTGCGCGCACCGACGATGACCCTGGAGCCGCCTTGAGCAGTACGACCGACATGACCGCCACGCCGCCCCCCGAGGCGCGCAGGGCCAGGGTCGCCGTCTCCACCCTCTTCTTCGTCAACGGGTTCACCTACACCAACGCCGTCCCGTGGCTCCCCGTCATCAAGTCCTCCCTGGGCCTGTCGAACACGGAACTGGGCCTGGCGATCGCGGCGATGCCCACGGGGGCCATCCTGACCGGGATGCTGGCGGGCCCGCTGATCCACTGGTTCGGCAGCGGCCGCACGGCGGTGGGGACGAGCCTGCTGTCCCTGGGAGCGCTTCCGTTCATCGCCCTGGCACAGAACTGGTGGATGCTGGCGGCCGCCCTCTTCGTCCTCGGCAGCGCCGACGCCTGGACCGACTCCGCGCAGAACTCGCACGGCCTGCGCGTGCAGCGGCGCTACGGGCGCACGATCATCAACACCTTCCACGCCGTGTGGAGCCTGGCCGCGGTCGCCGGCGGCCTCCTCGGCGCGGCGATGGCCGGGGCCGGGGTGCCGATCCTGTGGCACCTCGGCGGGGTCGCCGTGGTGCTGGTGGGCGTCAACCTGGCGGCGAGCCGCATGCTGCTGCCCGGCCCGGAGAACAGCGAGCGCGGGGACGGGACCAACGGGCACGACGGGCAGCGGCAGCGGATGCCGGTGCGCGGGGTGGTCCTGCTGCTCATGCTCGCGGTCCTGCTGATGTTCGCGGGCGGGATCGAGGACTCCGCCGCCTCCTGGGGCGCGGTGTACATGACCACCGAGCTCGACGCGTCGCTGTTCCTGGCCGCGATGCCGTTCGTGGCCTGCCAGGCGATGATGACCGTGGGACGACTGCTCGGCGACCGCGTGACCGACCGGTTCGGCGCGGCCGCGGTGGGGCGCGCCTGCGGTCTGCTGGCGGCGGGCGGCATGGCCTTCGCTCTGCTGCTCCCGCACCCGGTGACGACCGTGGTCGGGTTCGGTGTGATGGGCCTGGGCGTGTCCACCCTGTTCCCGCTCACCCTGGCGGCGGCCGGCAACGTCCCGGGCGTGCGCACCGGTGACGGAGTGACCATCGTGGGGTGGCTCGGCCGCGCCGGGTTCCTGGCCTTCCCGCCACTGGTGGGCATGGTCGCCGACACCCTCTCCCTGGGCGCCGCGCTGTGGGTGGTCTCGGCCGGCGGCGTGGCGGCCTTCCTGCTGGCCTCCGCCCTGCGTCCGAGGGAGTGAGCGGCCCACCGGACCGCTGACACGACGAGGGCCCCGGCCGTGGAACGGCCGGGGCCCTCACGCACGCACGGCCCCGAAGGACCGTGCTCGCGGGTACTACGCCACCGGGGACTCGCGGCGGGCGCCGGCCCACAGGGCCAGCACGCCGATCCCGGTCACGACCGCGCCCCCGAGGACGAAGCCCTCGAGGTCGACACCGGTCGTGGGCAGGGGACCGTTGTCGTCACCACTGGACGTGGTGACCGATCCCGTGTCGGCGCCGGAGGTGCTCGGTGCCGAGCTCTCCGGGGTGCCGGTGCCCGGGGCCGAGGTACCGGGTGCCGAGGTGCCAGGAGCCTGGCTCTCGTCACCCGGGTCACCGCCGGTACCGGGGTCGCCACCGTCACCGCCCGGGTCGCCGCCCGGGTCGCCACCGGGGTCTCCACCGGGGTCGCCGCCCGGGTCACCACCGGGGTCACCGCCCGGGTCACCGCCCGGGTCACCACCGGGGTCACCGCCCGGGTCACCGCCCGGGTCACCACCGGGGTCACCGCCCGGGTCACCACCGGGGTCACCGCCCGGGTCACCACCCGGGTCTCCACCGGGGTCACCGCCCGGGTCTCCACCCGGGTCACCACCCGGGTCACCACCCGGGTCACCACCCGGGTCACCACCCGGGTCACCACCCGGGTCACCGCCGGTGTCGCCACCGGGGTCACCACCCGGGTCACCACCCGGGTCACCACCCGGGTCACCACCCGGGTCACCACCCGGGTCACCACCCGGGTCACCGCCGGTGTCGCCACCGGGGTCACCACCCGGGTCACCGCCGGTGTCGCCACCGGGGTCACCGCCCGGGTCACCACCCGGGTCACCGCCGGTGTCGCCACCCGGGTCACCGGGAAGGTCGAGCGGCTCGATGACGGTGTCGAGTGCGCCGTCGACGACCGGAACCAGAGGCTGGCTCTGTGTTTCCGGAGCCGCAGCGGGGACCGACTCGTCCGTGGTCGCGTCCACGGTGTCCGCGAACACCGGGCCGACCGAGAATCCCGCCATGAACAGCGCGGACGCCGTCACGGTGAGGACTCGCTTCTTGGGGGTCATCCCACTCCTTTCTTCTTTCATGGGGATTTCTACTGAGAGGGGATGGCATAGAGGTGGTCGCCGTGGACCACGATGGCGTTGTCGCCCAGGAGTCCTTCTGGCTGCGCGGCGCCCTCGGGGACGTCGCTGGGCATGCCCGAGGCGCTCACGGCGACCGGGGCGCCGTCGAGCTGCCCGAAGACCTGGTCGCCGACGGCGATCTCGGGCACGAAGCCGGGGACCACCGCGGCCTCGCCGGACTCCGGGTCCATGACGACGGGACCGTAGGCGACCACGCGGGTCCCGATCGGCCCGGAACGGTGGCGCACGCCCTCCAGGTCCGCGGGGTCGATGTCGGCGCCGCCGACGGCGCCGCCGTCCTCGCGGTCGTGGAAGGCCAGGTGGATCCCCTCCCCTCGGAGGGGCTCCCAGCGCACGATCACGTACTCGCGCAGGGCGGTGACGATCCCGTCCATCTCGCCCGCGTCCGCCGGGCGCCGGGCGTGGACCTCCTCGGATCCGCCGTCGGTGTCGACCCACTCCCACGGGCCGTTCACGACCGCGTTGAGGACGCGCTCACCGTCGGCCACCAGGGGCGCGGACTCGCCCGGGGGCTCGACCTCGACGAGCTCCCGGCCCACGGGCACGAACGCGGTCTCGGCCGTACGCACGAGTACGGAGTCGCCCACGTACATCGCGGTGGCGTCCGTCGGCAGCGCCACGCTCGTCGGGTCGCCGCCCTCGGTGGGCCAGAACCAGAGGGTGTCGGCCGTCTCCAGCACGATCGCGGTCCCGTCCCCATACTCCACGAAGCGCGGCGCGTCGAGGAACTCCCCCGAACCCGCGGGCAGGTCGACGGCCCACCGGCGCTCACCGTCGGCGCCGAACAGGTTGAGCCGGTCGTCGGGGTCGGTGTAGGCGAGGAGGTCCCCATCACGGCTGACCCCCGGCCTGGTGTTCGGGGCCAGCGGCGCGTCGAAGACCACGGTGTCGTCGAACCCGGGCGGCGCGGGGTGCCCGAGGGCGGCGGCGCCGTCCCCGCCCTCGGTCCCGTCCGCCGTGGCGGGACCGGAGAGGAACCGCGTCGCCACGACCCCGGCGCCCCCGAGCAGCACCAGCGCCAGCACCGCGGCCACGACGATGACGAGGACCCGCCCCCGGGAGGAGCCGCCCTTGCGCGCCGGCGGCGACTGCACGGGGGGCGGGGGCGGCGCGGCGGCGGGCGCCGCCTCGTCCGCCGCCCGCACCACGCCGTCTGGGGTCGCCAGGAGCAGCCAGTAGCCGTTGGCGTCGCGGGCGTCGACCAGCACCGGCTGCCCGATCCTGGCGGCGTAGCCGGTGGCGACGTCCAGCGCGGCACGGCGGGTCTCCTTGGGAGCCGCGCCGGTCACGAGCCGGCGCTGCCCCTCGATGACGATCTCCGCGCTGTGCTCGTCGGGAGCGATGACGATGACGGCTGTGGGCCGGGACTGCCCCGGTCGGGACGCCCGGCTCATGGTGCCTCCGAAGGCATGGGGAACGTGGACCTGTTCGTGTACGTGGTGACGGGGGACCTCGGTCAACGGTGGGTCACCGCTGCCCTGGGGGTTACCGAGCGGTGGCGTTGGCACACGCGTAGTCAATACTGCACGAGATGATACTGACTGACGCCCATGTCGCCTATTCCGGCCAGGGTCGGCAGCAGCGGCCATGCGCGGGGAGCCGTGGGGCCGCGATGCGACCTCTCCCCTTCTGACCTGGACGTTCTCCTTCACCTCGATTCGTCGTCGCGCCGTCCGCTTCGGGCCGACGTTGAAGTGGACACATGGCGAGCACGCGTGGTTCACGCCGAAAATGGCCGGATCCGGCCAGGGCACCGGCGAGCGCGGCGCCGTCAGCGCGCGTGGTACTCGTCGATCGTGTCGATGACCGCCTGTTCGCGGCGCTCGACGAGGCGGTTGGCCCGCTCGAAGCCGCGGGTGGCGATCTCCGCCCGGGCCGCGGCCGTGCGCGCGGTCGGCCACATGGCGTCGATCTCCGAGTTCAGGCTGGAGCCCGCCAGCACGGCGATCGCCATGACGTACAGCCACGCCAGGATGGCGATGGGCGCGGCCAGCGACCCGTAGATGCTCACCTGGCCGAACGAGGCGTCCAGGTAGGCGCGCAGTCCGGCCGACCCGGCGATGAGCACGAGGGTGGCCAGCAGGGCACCCGGCAGGTGCCGCCACAGCGGGGTGCGCACCGGCACGCTGAGCGCGTAGAGGAAGGTGACGGCGGCGACGGCCAGGACCACCACGATCGGCCAGTAGAGGACGTTGAGCCGCCCCACGGTGATGGGCAGCAGGTGGTGGACGAGGTCGGGGCCGGCCACCAGGATCGGCAGCACGAGCAGCGCGAAGAGCAGCGCCCCCAGGTAGCCGACGAAGGCCAGGACGCGCTGGCGCAGCCATCCGCGGAGCTCGTCGAGCCCGTAGGAGATGGTGATGGAGCGGATGAACACGTTCATGGCCCGCGAGCCCGACCACAGGGAGACCAGGAAGGTCACCGACAGCAGACCGCCCTTCACCCCGCCCAGGAACTCGTCCACGAGGGGTTCCACGACACTGCCGACCGTCGCCGGCGTCAGGACCCGGGCCGCCAGGTCCAGGATCCACAGCCGGATCTCCTCGACGAGGTCCTCACCGAGGACCGCGGCGAGCGGACCCAGCGCACCGACCAGGCACAGCAGCAGCGCCGGCAGGGAGATCAGGGAGAAGAAGGCGGACTCGGCGGCCAGTCCGACGACGCGGTCCCTGGCGAAGGCGCGGATGGTGCGCACGACCAGCAGGAGGGCGTTGTGCGTACGGGGGTGACGTCGCAGCCACGCGCCGACGGCCCTCCACAGCCCTTCCCAGAAACCCACCACGGGAGAACGTTATCGGCCCCGCGCCCCGGCCACGCGCGCCGCCGCCCCGTGGAGTGACCTGACTCACCCCGCGCGCTCCCGTCTGGACAAAGCGCGGACCCCCGTGACATTCTCAATGCATGATCGCTGCTCTGGACCCCATGCTCTGCGTGCGCCGCCACGTGGACTTCCTTCGGGTCCGTAGTGCCATCTGTTGCAGCGTCGGTTAATCTCGCCGCCTTTTTGACGCACCCGTGATTCAGGTGTGCGCGCGGCCCCGGCGCTCTCCCCTTCTTCGATTCCCACACACGTGGACTCACTCCTGTTCGCCTGGCACGACGACGTGCGGCGCTGGAGCCAGTGGTGCGGGCGCCGGGACCGTGTGCACCCCGCGACCCCATCGGAGACACCCGCGATGCCTCCCTCTTCCGCGCAGCCCGGCAAGTCCGCGACGGCAGCCAAGCCTCGGCGCCGCCGTGGCGAGGGCCAGTGGGCCCTCGGCTACCGTGAGCCGCTGAACAAGAACGAGGAGAACAAGAAGAACGACGACGGGCTCAACGTCCGCGACCGGATCGTCAACATCTACTCCAAGGCGGGTTTCGACTCCATCGACCCCGCCGACCTTCGTGGGCGCTTCCGCTGGTTCGGCCTCTACACCCAGCGCGCCCCGGGCATCGACGGCGGCAAGACGGCCGTTCTGGAGCCCGAGGAGCTCGACGACCGCTACTTCATGCTGCGCGTGCGCATCGACGGCGGGCAGCTGTCGGCGGCGCAGCTGCGCGCGGTCGCGGAGATCTCCCGCGACTACGGGCGCGACACCGCCGACATCACCGACCGCCAGAACGTGCAGTACCACTGGATCCGCGTCGAGGACGTGCCCGCGATCTGGGACAAGCTGGAGTCGGTCGGGCTGTCCACCATGGAGGCCTGCGGCGACACCCCGCGCGTGATCCTGGGCTGTCCGCTGGCCGGTGTCGCCGAGGACGAGGTCCTGGACGCCAGCCCGGAGATCTTCCAGGTCAACGAGGACCACATCGGCAGCCCGCTGTTCTCGAACCTGCCGCGCAAGTTCAAGACGTCGATCTCGGGCTGCTCGTCGTACTGCACCAACCACGAGATCAACGACGTGGCGTTCGTCGGTGTGCGCAACGAGGCGGGCGAGGCCGGCTACGACCTGTTCGTCGGCGGCGGCCTGTCCACCAACCCGATGTTCGCCCAGCGTCTGGGCACGTTCGTGCGCCCGGACCAGGTGAGCGAGGTCTGGGCGGGGGTCTGCTCGGTCTTTCGCGACTACGGCTACCGCCGGCTGCGCACCCGCGCGCGGATCAAGTTCCTCATCAAGGAGTGGGGCGCGGAGCAGTTCCGCCGGGTGCTCCAGGACGAGTACCTGGGCTACGAGCTGCCGGACGGCCCCGCGCCGGAGCTGGACCCGGGCCTGGAGCGCGACCACGTGGGCGTGCACCGCCAGCGCGACGGGAAGTTCTACGTCGGCTTCACGCCCAAGGTCGGGCGGGTCTCGGGCACCGCGCTGTTGCGCATCGCCGAGATCGCCGAGGAGCACGGGTCGGACCGGATCCGCACCACCGCCGACCAGAAGCTCGTGATCCTCGACATCGACGAGGACCGGGTCGACTCCATCACGGCGGCGCTGGAGTCGGAGGACCTGCAGGTCAACCCCAGCACGTTCCGGCGCCAGACCATGGCGTGCACCGGGATCGAGTTCTGCAAGCTGGCGATCGTGGAGACCAAGGGCCGCGCCGCCACGCTCATCGACGAGCTGGAGAAGCGGCTCCCCGACTTCGACGAGCCGCTGACCATCAACGTCAACGGCTGCCCGAACTCCTGCGCCCGCATCCAGGTCGCCGACATCGGCCTCAAGGGCCAGCTGATGATGAACGACCGCGGCGAGCAGGTCGAGGGCTACCAGATCCACCTCGGCGGCGGCATGGGTCTGACCTCGTCCTTCGGCAAGAAGATCCGCGGCCTGAAGACCACCGCGGACGACCTGCCGGACTACGTCGAGCGCGTCCTGCGCCGCTACCAGGCGCAGAAGCAGGACGGCGAGGCGTTCGCGACCTGGGTCGGCCGAGCCGACGACGCCGACCTGACCTGAGCCGTGGCGGGCCCGACCGCGGGCCCGCCACGCCCACCGACGAAGGAAGAGGTGCGCCATGTCCGAGAGGGCCGCGCCCTACTACTGCCCCTACTGCGGTGACGAGGACCTGGTGCCCGAGGAGGGCGCCGCCGTGCAGGGCGAGGGATACCCCTGGGCCTGCCTGTCCTGTGCCCGCGTGTTCCGAGTGAAGTACGTCGGGTTGCGCTCCGCGTCGCTGAGCGCCCCCTCCAGACCGACGGAAGGGAATTCATGAACGCCACGATCACCCCGGTGGGCGGCCCCGAGCTCGCCGAGCGCGCCGCTCGCGAACTGGAGGAGGCCTCCGCCGCGGAGATCATCTCCTGGGCCGCGCGGACCTTTGGCGACGGCCTGTGCATGACCTCCTCGATGGCCGACGCCCTCATGGTCGACCTGGCGTCGAAGTCGGTGCCCGGGATCGACGTGGTCTTCCTGGACACCGGCTACCACTTCCCCGAGACCATCGGCACCCGCGACGCCGTGGCCTCGGTCTACGACATCAACCTCATCAACGTCGAGCCGGTCCGGACCGTGGCCGAGCAGGACCTGGCCCTGGGCCCGCGCCTGCACGGGCGCGACCCGGCGATCTGCTGCCACCTGCGCAAGGTGGAGCCCCTCCAGAGGGCGCTGGAGCCCTACAGCGCGTGGCTGACGGGCCTGCGCCGCGAGGACTCGGTGACCCGCCGCGACACCCCGGTCGTGCAGTGGGACCGGCGCCGACGGATGACCAAGGTCAACCCGATCGCGCGGTGGACCCAGGAGCAGGTCGACACCTACATGGCCGAGAACGGGGTCATGGTGAACCCGCTCCAGTACGACGGCTTCCCCTCGATCGGCTGCGAGCCGTGCACCCGGCGCGTGGCGCCGGGCGAGGACCCGCGCAGCGGCCGCTGGGCGGGCACCGGCAAGACCGAGTGCGGCATCCACGTCTGAACCGCGGGCGGGGGCCGGACACGGCCCCCGCCCCCCGACGCTGCGACGGAGACGATGAGTACGACCCTGCTGGCCGTGGCACACGGCAGTGCCGACCCGCGTTCGGCGGCGGCGGTGTCCGCGCTGTTCGAGCGCGTGCGATCCCTGCGCCCGGGCCTGGACGCGCGTGTGTGCTACCTCGACCACACCGCCCCCAGCGCCGAGGAGGCGCTCGCCGAACTCGCGGCGTCCGGCGCGGGTGAGGTCGTCGTCCTGCCGACGCTGCTCACCGCGGCCTTCCACAGCAAGGTGGACCTGCCCGGCGTCCTGGCCGGGGTCCGCGAGCGGAGCCCCTGGCTGCGTGTGCGCTACGCCGACACCCTGGGCCCGCACCCGCTGCTGCTGGAGGCCGTGGAACGGCGGCTGGCCCAGGCGGGGGCCGCCGCGGACCCGGGGACCGCCCTGGTCCTGGCCTCCGCCGGTTCCAGCGACCCCGAGGCCAACGCCACCGTCCGGGCGATGGCGGAGCGTCTCGCCGAGCGCGGCCCCTGGCGCGAGGTGGTCGCCGCCTTCGCGTCCGCGGCCGCGCCGACCCCCGGGGAGGCCGTCGCCGACCTGCTCGGCCGCGGAGCCGAGCGGGTGGCCGTGGCCACCTACCTGCTGGCCCCGGGCTTCTTCGCCGACCGGGTGCGCGAGCAGTCGGCCGCGGCCGGGGCCCGGACCGTCTCCGAGGCCCTGGGCGACGTCCCGGAGCTGGCCCGCGTCGTGCTGGAGCGCTACGACGCCGCGGTGGCCCGCGCGCTTGCCCCCACCGGCCGCGCGCCCGGACAATAGCGGGGCACACGACGTTCCAGGGGAGGCACCGTTGACGGACGCACGAGACGGGATCAGGGATCGGCTGCGGGGACTGCCGGTGTTCGCCGGTCCGCTGGCCTCGTTCGATCCCGCGAAGGCGCCGTCCGACCCCGCCGAGCTGTTCGTCGCGTGGTTCGACGAGGCGGTCGAGGCGGGGGTGGCCGAACCGCACGCGATGACGGTGTCCACGGTCGACGACCTGGGAGCACCGTCCTCGCGGGTGGTGATCATGAAGGACTTCACGCCCGAGGGCTGGTGGTTCGCCACCACGACGACCTCGCGCAAGGGCCGCGACCTGGCCGCGAACCCGGCCGTGGCCCTCACCTTCTACTGGGGCCCGCAGGGACGCCAGGTCCGCGTGCGCGGAACCGCCGAACTGGCGAGCGCGCAGGAGTGCGCCGCCGACTTCCTCGCCCGCCCCCTGGAGTCCAGGGTCGCGGGACTGCACGGGCACCAGAGCGAGCCGCTGGCCGACCTCGCCGAGATCGACCGCACCGCCGACCGGAGCCGGGAACGCCTGGTGGAGCACCCGGACCTCGTCCCCGACGACTGGGGCCTGTACCTGGTGACCCCGGTCGAGGTCGAGTTCTGGCAGGGCGACCCGGACCGCCGGCACACCCGCCTGGCCTACGAGCGCGTCGAGCCGGGCGCCGCCTGGCACCGCGCCCTCCTGTGGCCCTGACCCCGGCCCGAGCGCCCCGCTGAACCGAACCCGGTTCGGTTCAGCGGGTCGGACCCGGGTACGATGCGGTCACTCTCCATCCCGGAAGCCGAAGGACGGTAGGCGACGATGCCCCCGACGCACGAGGTGTTCAACCAGGCCACTCCCCTCGGCGACTACGCCGCCGCGGACGATCCCGCGCTGCTGGAGGGCCTGCGGCGCGAGGGTGCGGAGTGGGCGGAGCCGGAGGTCCGCGAGGTCGGCGACGCCGCCGGGTCCGAGCGCGTGCGCGCCTGGGGCGAGTCCGCCAACGCCTATCCCCCGGTGCTGCGCACCCACGACCGCTACGGGCACCGGATCGACGAGATCGACTACCAGCCCGCCTACCACGTCCTCATGGACCAGGCCGTGGAGCACGGCCTGCACGCCGCTCCGTGGGCCGACGAGCGCCCCGGCGCGCACGTGGCCCGCGCCGCCAAGTTCTTCCTCTGGTCACAGGCGGAGAGCGGCCACGGGTGCCCGCTCTCGATGACCTACGCCGTCGTGCCGGCGCTGCGCCACGCGCCGGCGCTCGCCGAGCGGTACGAACCGCTGCTGACCTCCCGCTCCTACGACTTCGGGCTGCGCGCGCCCCTGGGCAAGCGCGGCCTGATCGCGGGCATGTCGATGACCGAGAAGCAGGGCGGCTCGGACGTGCGCGCCAACACCACCCGGGCGGTCCCCACGGCCGAGGGCCACTACCTCCTCACCGGGCACAAGTGGTTCACCTCCGCCCCGATGAGCGACTTCTTCCTCACCCTGGCCCAGGCGCCCGAGGGGCTGAGCTGCTTCCTGGTCCCCCGGGTCCTGCCCGACGGCTCCCGCAACGCCCTCCTCGTCCAGCGGCTCAAGGACAAGCTCGGCAACCACTCCAACGCCTCGGCCGAGCTGGAGTACGACGGCGCGGTCGCCCACCTGGTCGGCGAGCCCGGCCGCGGCGTCCCCACCATCATCGAGATGGTCAACTGCACCCGCCTGGACTGCGTCATCGGCTCCGCGTCCGGTATGCGGGCCGCCCTGACGCACGCGCTGCACCACGCCGAGCACCGCGCCGCGTTCGGGCGGACGCTCGTCGACCAGCCCCTGATGCGCAACGTCCTGGCCGACCTCGCCCTGGAGTCGGAGGCCGCCACCACGCTCATGACGCGCCTGGCCGGCGCCGTGGACCGCTCGGTGCGCGGTGACGCGGCCGAGACCGCGTTCCGCCGCCTGGGTGTGGCGGTCGGCAAGTTCTGGGTGACCAAGCGCCAGCCCGCCCACGCCGCGGAGGCGCTGGAGTGCCTGGGCGGCAACGGCTACGTCGAGGAGTCCGGCATGCCGCGGCTCTTCCGCGACTCCCCGCTGAACTCCATCTGGGAGGGCTCGGGCAACGTGGCCGCGCTGGACGTGCTCCGCGCGATGGCCCGCAGCCCGGAGTCGCTGGAGGCCTTCCTCGGCGAGGTCGGCGCCGCCTCGGGCGTCGACGACCACTTCGACGCCGCCCTCAAGCGCCTGCACCAGGCCCTGGGCGACCTGGACGAGGCCCAGTACCGCGCCCGCTCGGTCGTGGAACTGATGGCCCTCACCCTCCAGGCGTCACTGCTGCTGCGGCACGCGCCGACCCCGGTGGCCGAGGCCTTCACCCGCACCCGGCTGGGCGGCGAGTGGGGCCGGGTGTTCGGCACCCTGCCGCGCGGCGTCGACACCGCCCTCATCCTGGACCGCGCCCGCCCCCGGCGGTGAGCGGCACGTGTCCGCCCAGAGAGAATTCGTGGTTTTCGCCAATCCCGAATACCCCAACAAACCCAGATAATTCCTGGGACATACCACCCGTTTCGCCACTCCTCCGATGATCATCGGCGCTGGTCGGCATACTTCGGTGACGGGAGCGGAAGTAAGTAGTCGTCACCAACGCAACCGCCCGCTTTCGGACGGTCCGCGGTCCGGTGCGCGCCTCCCGGAAACGGGACCCCGGGGCGCACCGGAGCCACGGGCCCCGGGAGCCCCGATACCAAGAGACTGACGACGCCTATGGTGGAAGTCTGGCCAGGTAGTTCCTATCCGCTCGGTGCGACCTACGACGGGTCCGGCACCAATTTCTCCCTCTTCTCCGAAGCGGCCGAACAGGTCGAACTGTGCCTGTTCGACGACGACGGCGAGGAGACCCGCATACCGCTGACCGAATACGACGGATTCGTCTGGCACGGATACCTCCCGGGCGTCGGCCCGGGACAGCAGTACGGATACAGAGTCCACGGCCCCTACGCACCGGAACAGGGGCTGCGGTGCAATCCGCACAAACTTCTCACCGACCCGTACGCCAAGGCCCTCAACGGCAACCTCACCTGGCACGAGTCGCTGTTCAGCTACCACTTCGCCGATCCCGACCGCAAGAACACCGCCGACAGCGCCCCCTACGTGCCCAAGTGCGTGGTGGTGAGCCCGTTCTTCGACTGGGGCAACGAGTCCCGCCCGCGCACGCCCTACCACGAGACGGTGATCTACGAGGCGCACCTGCGCGGCCTGACCATGCGCCACCCGGGCATCCCCGAGCACCAGCGGGGCACCTACTCCGGGCTCGCGCACCCGGTGATGATCGACTACCTCACCTCGCTCGGGGTGACGGCGGTCGAGCTCATGCCCGTGCACCACTTCGTGCCCGAGCACGCCATGGTGGCGCGCGGACTCACCAACTACTGGGGCTACAACACCCTGGCCTTCCTCGCCCCGCACAGCGGGTACGCGGCGCGGGGCTCGCGGGGCCAGCAGGTCCAGGAGTTCAAGGCGATGGTGAAGTCGCTGCACGAGGCGGGCATCGAGGTGCTCCTGGACGTGGTCTACAACCACACCGCCGAGGGCGACCACATGGGGCCCACGCTCTCGCTCCGGGGCATCGACAACATCGGCTACTACCGGGTCAGCGACGAGGACCAGCGCTACTACCTCGACTACACCGGCTGTGGCAACAGCCTCAACGTCCGCTACCCGCACTCACTCCAGCTCATCATGGACTCACTGCGCTACTGGGTCCTGGAGATGCACGTGGACGGGTTCCGCTTCGACCTGGCCTCGGCGCTGGCGCGGGAGTTCCACGACGTGGACCGGCTGAGCACGTTCTTCGACATCGTCCAGCAGGACCCGGTGATCTCCCAGGTCAAGCTGATCGCCGAACCCTGGGACGTGGGGCCCGGCGGCTACCAGGTGGGCAACTTCCCGCCGCTGTGGACGGAGTGGAACGGCAAGTACCGCGACACCGTCCGGGACTTCTGGCGGGGCGAGCCCGTCCTGGGCGAACTCGCCTCGCGCCTGGCCGGGTCCAGCGACCTGTACCAGAACGACGGCCGCCGCCCGGTGGCCTCGATCAACTTCATCACCTGCCACGACGGCTTCACGCTCGCCGACCTGGTCTCCTACGACCACAAGCACAACGAGGCCAACGGCGAGGACAACCGGGACGGGACCGACGACAACCGGTCCTGGAACCACGGGGTGGAGGGGCCCACCCAGGATCCGGAGATCATCACCCTGAGACGCCGGCAGATGCGCAACTTCCTCACCACCCTGTACCTGTCGCAGGGGGTCGTGATGCTCTCGCACGGCGACGAGGTGGCCCGCAGCCAGGGCGGCAACAACAATGCCTACTGCCAGGACAACGAGATCTCCTGGATCGACTGGAAGGGCGCCGGGCTGGACGGGGAGGAGCCCGACAACGACCTGTTGGACTACGTGCGCACGCTGGCGCGCCTGCGCCGGGAGCACCCGGTCTTCCGGCGCAGGCGGTTCTTCCACGGAAGCCCGGTGGAGGGCTCGCGGTCGGGCCGCGACGGCCTGCCGGACATCGCGTGGCTGCGCCCGGACGGCGAACCGATGTCCGGGGCCGACTGGAACGCGGCCGGACGGGCGCTGGGGGTGTTCCTCAACGGGGACGCCATCACCGAACCGGACCCGCGCGGACGGGGAATCCGCGACGGTTCCTTCCTGCTGCTGCTCAACAGCGGCGCGCAGGCGGTGGACTTCACCCTGCCCGGCAAGGAGTACGGGATGGCGTGGGAAACCGTCCTGGACACGGCCGAACCGGACGTGGGCGGGCGCCCGTCGGTGCCCGCCTCGGGCCCCGTCCGGGTGATCGACCGCGCCCTGCTGCTCCTGCGCAGGGTCTCGCACCGCACCGGCCGGACCACCCGCCGCGTGTGAGGTCGGACCCGCCCGGGCGGGTCCCTCGGGTCCCGCCCGGGCGGCGCGGCTCGCGCCGCCCGGGCCCGGCGGGCGGGAAGCCCTACCCTTGGTGACCATGTCGCCGAACAACCCGGACCACGCGCCCTTCCGCGAACTGCTGCCCCGGCCCGGGGCCACCGACGTGGACCTGGCCGCCGCCTACGCCTACCCCGTCGGCCTGGACCGGCCCTGGGTGCGCGCCAACATGGTCGCCAGCGCCGACGGCGGCGCCGTCGGCCCCTCCGGGCGCAGTCTCGACCTGTCCTCGGTGCCCGACCGCCGGGTGATGGGCGTCCTGCGCGGGCTGTGCGACGTCGTCCTGGTGGGGGCGGCGACCGCGCGGGCGGAGGGGTACGGACCCGTCCGCGCCCGCCGGTCGTGGGCACCGCTGCGCACCGGCCGCCCGGACACGCCGCGCGTGGCGGTGGTCTCGCGCTCGCTGGACCTGCCCGAGGCCCTGCTGACGGACGCGCCCGAGGACGCGCGCACGCTGGTGTTCACGACCTCGCACGCCCCGCCCCTCCGCCTGGAGCACGTGCGTGAGCACGCCGACCTGGTCGTCGTCGACGGTGTGTCCGTCGGGCCCGAGCACGTGGTGAACGGGCTGGCCGAGCGCGGGCTGTACCGGGTCCTCACCGAGGGCGGTCCGCACCTGCTGGCGGAGTACGTGGCCGCCGGGCTCCTGGACGACCTGTGCCTGACCCTGAGCCCGCACCTGCTGGGCTCCGGCGCGCCCCGGATCGTCGCGGGGGGTTCCGGCACACCGGGGGCGCCGGAACACGCCTCCGTCCAGAGCACACCCGTGCGCATGGCACACCTGTTGGAAGCCGACGGGCACCTGTTCGCGCGTTATCTCCGGTAAACGCTCCCCCACGGGACCCGCGCGCTACGCGTCGATTTCGGCCACCCCCCAACCACGCATGAACCGCCCCGGAATCGGACATACCCGATGTGTGTCTCCGGTGGAAAGCACCGGGCACGCCGCATCGACGGGGCTTACCGGCTTGGCCCCCCGGCCGAGAGGATGAACGTAGTGCCGACGTCCGACAACGGGTCCCCTCCGGTCTACCGAGAGATCGCCGAGGAGCTACGCGGACAGATCCGCTCCGGACGGTACGCCGACGGCGACCGCCTCCCCGGCGAGAACTCCCTGATGGAACGTCATGGTGTCGCGCGAGCGACCGCACGGCAGGCGCTCTCCGTCCTGATCAACGAGGGCCTGGCCGTGGCCGTGCGCGGCTCCGGCATCTACGTCCGCCTGTTCCGACCGGTACGAAGACACGGGGCCCGCCGCCTGTCCAAGGAGCTGTGGGGCAACGGGCGGGCGATCTGGCAGACCGACAGCGAGGACCGCGGCTACGAGGTCGACCGGCTGCGTGTGGAGGAGGCGGCCGCCGGGGACCACGTGCGGCGTGCGCTCGGGCTGTCCGAGGGCACGGTCGTGGTGCGGCGGGCCCGGCGCTACCTCGTGGACGGCCGCCCGGTGCAGAGCGCCGTCTCCCACCTGCCCCTCTCCCTGCTCGGCGCACCGGAGGACTCCCCCGCGGCGCGCAGGATCAGGGAGCCCGACTCCGGCCCCGGCGGGATCTACGCGCGACTGGCCGAGCTGGGCCGGGCCCCGGCCCGCTTCACCGAGGAGATCCGGGTGCGGATGCCGACCCCGGAGGAGAGCGAGGAGCTGAACCTGACGCCCGGGACGCCGGTCCTGGAGGTGGCGCGCACCGCCCTGACCGCGCAGAACGTGCCCGTGGAGTTCAACGAGATCACCATGGACGGCTCCGCGTACGTGCTCCAGTACGACTTCGACGCCTGAGCCGGCCGCGCACACGCGCACCGGGACACACCGCACACACGAGGAGGGGCGCCCGCGGGCGCCCCTCTGCCGTTTCGGTCGGCTCATGCTCGGTCGGCTCGATTTCCGTTTCCCGTCCTGCCTCGGCCACCACCCCGCTTGGAGGCGAACACCAGATACCCCAGCGGCAGGATCGCCAGCCCGACGGCCAGCGCCCCCGCCGCGGCGAAGAACGGACTCTCCGGTTCGGTCATCGCCCACTGGGCCATCCCGAACCCCAGGAACACCGCCAGCGCCAGCGCGCCGACGGCGACCGCGCTCGCCAGGAGCAGCAGACCGCGATCGGTCCAGGGCTCGGGCCTGGCACGGGCGATCCCCGCCACCGTGGCACGGGCACTGAGCTCCGACGCCCAGCGCACCTCCCCCGCGACCGCGGCCACCCCGGCGGAGGCGGCGCGGGCACGGACCCTGGCTCCCGCGGTGACCTGGTCCAGCCACCACAGTCCGTATCTGATTCTTCCCACACGCAGTGGTCGGCGAGTCACTCTGAGTGCTTGTTGTGCCGCTACAGCCATGCCACCTGCCTCAGTGCACATCTCGACCGCTGACCCTGTGTGGTGGCCTACCCTGCACAATCCGTCCCGAACGTTGCGCATAGTGAAGTTACGGGTATCTGGCCCCTAAGGATGATTTACCTAGCTTCGTAGATATCTGCGGCATTTGTCGTGCAAGGGGCCATGGCAGCGCCCGGGCACGATTCGGGGTAGCGTCTCACCATGGCTGACTCAGATCCGACCCCGGACACCAGCGACGGAACGGCAGGCATTCCACGGACCGACCAGGAGTGGCGCGAGCGACTCAGTGCCGAGGAGTACGCCGTGCTCCGGCAGTCCGGCACCGAGCGCCCCTGGAGCGGCGCCTACGTCGACACCAGGACGACCGGCGTCTACCGTTGCCGGGGATGCGGGACCGAACTGTTCCGCTCCAGTGAGAAGTTCGACTCCCACTGCGGCTGGCCCAGCTTCTTCGACCCGGCCGACAGCGACGCCGTCACCCTGCTCGACGACACCTCGCTGGGCATGGTGCGGACCGAGGTGCGGTGCGCCACCTGCGACTCCCACCTGGGCCACGTCTTCCGCGGCGAGGGATACGCCACTCCCACCGACGCCCGGTACTGCATCAACTCCGTCGCGCTCACGCTGGAGCCGACGGAGTAGGTTGGCGTACCATCCAGGTCCCGGGTCACGAGCCCGCCGACCACCGCCCCCGGTGGCCGGCGACGTCTCCGGCGGCCGCGCCACGGCCACAGCCGGATCAGGGATAATCACATGACGTGCGACCGGGTGCACCCCCTCGGCCCGGGGTGCACGGCGCGGACGGACGGAGCACCCGCACGCCCGCGCACCCGCCAGACCCGGCAGGCACCGGGTCGACCCCTCACAGCGGTACCCGATGTGCGGGCGACCAGACCGACCCGCGACGAAAGCGCTCGATGACCGACGACTCACCCACCACCTCCGCCTCCCCGCGCCCCGCGGCCAGGCCCAGACTCGGCATGGCACAGGGATCGGCTCCCTGGCTGGTCCCGTCCCTGGCCGCCGCCGGAGCCGCCGCCCTCGCGGCGCGCGGCTCCCGGGTCCGTACGGCGGCCGCCCTCCCCGTGGTCGCCCTCGCCGCGGGCATGACCTGGTTCTTCCGCGACCCCGAGCGGGGCCCGGCGACCGGTCGGGTGCTGTCCGCGGCCGACGGCGTCGTCCAGAGCCTCGACCCCCAGCCCGACGGACGTGTCCGGGTCGCGGTGTTCATGAACCCCCTCAACGTGCACGTCAACCGTGCTCCCCTCGCCGGCGTGGTCACCGGCGTCGAGCACCGCCCCGGGGGTTTCCGCCCCGCATTCGACAAGGACAGCGAGCGTAATGAGCGCGTCATCTGGACCCTTGAAACCGAGATCGGTGAGGTCACGGTCGTTCAAATCGCCGGCGCGATGGTCCGGCGTATCGTCCCGTATCTCGCTGCGGGGCAGAAGGTCGAGCAAGGCGAGAGGATCGGGCTCATCCGGTTCGGGTCACGCGTCGACGTCTACCTTCCGACCGGGGTCGCCCCGGCGGTGGAGGTCGGCCAGAAGGTCCGCGCCGGAGAAACCCGTCTTGACGCCGACTGACGGCGCGGTTCTCCCCCCACCGGCCGGGACGGCCGCTGAAACGGCCCCACGGCTGCGACTGGGCCTGGCCGACTACCTGACCCTCGGCAACGCCCTGTGCGGCTTCCTGGCCGTCTGGGCGCTGGCCACGGCCCAGTCCGCGCACGCGGCTTCCGGGGCCGGCGGGCCGCTGCCGCACGCCGCCATGGCCACGGTCGTGGGCCTGATGCTCGTGGCCGCCGCCCTGGACGTGCTCGACGGCCGTGTGGCGCGCAAGCTCGGCGGCAGCGGGATGGGCGCGGAGCTGGACAACCTCGCGGACGTGGTCAGCTTCGGCTTCGCCCCGGCGTTCTTCTTCGTCGTGTGGGGCATGCGGGCCGAGGGACTGGAGCCGTTGGCGGTCGTGGCGGGCGGTGCCGTGCTGCTCGCGGTGATCGTCCGGTTGGCCCGGTTCTCCTGCCAGGCCCCGGGCGCGGACTACTTCACGGGCCTGCCGTGCCCCTTCGGCGCGATGGCCGTGGTGACGGTGGTCCTGCTCGACCCGCCGCCGCTGGCGGGCGTGGCCGCGGTGCTGCTGATCTCCTGGCTCATGGTCAGCCGGATGGAGTACCCCAAGCCGCGCGGCCGCAAGGCCTACGCCGTCCTGGGCGTCCTCGCCGTCGGCGTGGCCCTCATGGCCGCCTGGGGCCTGGGCGTGCCGGCCGGTCAGACGCTCATCTACCTGATGAGCGCCGCCGTGCTGGGCTTCATCGTGACGATCCCGTTCTACGTGCTCGCCACCCGTAGACCGACCCGCGCGGAGCGCTGAGGCCCCGCGCGAACGTGCCCCGGCCGGAGATGTGAACCCTCCGACCGGGGCATCTGTGTGTTCGGGCCCGCCCCGGCCCCAGGGATTGGCCGCCACCTGCACCCCAAGGGGTTGAACGTGCACGCATCGTCCTAACCGCACCCCTGGGGGGTAGAGGCAAGCCGTAAAGCCTGCGGGTCCCCAGGGGGATTGGTCGGGCCAAAGCGAGGAACGAGCGGAGGCCCAAGGCAAGCACAGGTGTGAGGGGCGCGCTGGTGCCTGCAGGAGGAGTCTCTGCCGCCGGCGAGCTTGCGAGCCAGGCAGTAGCGACGACGAAGGACCCAGCGTGAAGCGCCCCGAGCACTACGGCAGGGCGTCGACCAGTTCGGCGACGCTCTTGCGGCGGCCGGTGTAGAACGGCAGCTCCTCGCGCGTGTGCAGGCGGGCCTTGGCGCCGCGCAGGTGGCGCATGAGGTCCACGATGCGGTGCAGCTCGTCGGCCTCGAAGGCCAGCAGCCACTCGTAGTCGTTCAGGCCGAACGAGGAGACGGTGTTGGCGCGCACGTCCGGGTAGGGCGCGGCCATGCGGCCGTGCTCGGCGAGCATCGCGCGGCGCTCGTCGTCGGGCAGCAGGTACCACTCGTAGGAGCGCACGAACGGGTACACGCACAGGTGGTCGCGGGGCTCCTCGCCGGCCAGGAAGGCCGGCACGTGGCCGCGGTTGAACTCGGCCGGGCGGTGCAGGCCCACGACCGACCACACCGGGGTGCTCGCCTGGCCGACGCGGGTGCGCCGGAAGGCGGAGTAGGTCTCCTGGACCAGTTCGGAGCTGTCGGCCACCCACCAGAACATGATGTCGGCGTCGGCGCGGAAGCCCTGGACGTCGTAGCTGCCGCGGGTGGTCACCCCCCGCTCGGCCGCCTTGTCGAGGAACGTCCGCAGCTCGTCGGCGGCCGCGGCCCGGTCCACGTCCTGGAGGGAGTCGACCTTGAAGACCGACCACATGGTGTAGCGGATGAGGGAGTTGAGGTCGGTGCCGTCCTGGTCGACGGCGGTGTTCTGCTGACCCGTCACGGGTTGACTCCTTGTCGGTTCGGTCCGTCGGCGTCGCCGCCGCGGTGGGTGTGACTGTGCGTTCGGAGGGTGCCCGCCAGGTGCGCGGCCTCGCGGCCCGCGTCGGCGATGCACGCGGGGATGCCCACGCCGCCGTAGGCGGCGCCGCACACCCCCAGCCCTGGGAGGCCGTGGACGGCCGAGCGCACGCGCTCGACCCGGTCGGCGTGTCCGACCGCGTACTGGGGCAGTCCGGCGTTCCAGCGGGTGAGGCGGGTCTGCACCGGCGGCGCGTTCCGTCCGGTGACCGTGGCCAGGTCCGCGAGCGCGGCCGAGACGAGCTCCTCGTCGGAGCGCTCCAGCGACCCGTCGCCCGCCCGGCCGATGGAGCAGCGCACCACCACGAGGTCGTCGCCGGGGTTGGCGTCGGCGAGCTCCTCGGCGAGCCACGGCCACTTGTTGGTGGAGTAGGTCGCGGCCTTGATGGTGAGCCCCTCCCCCGCCGGAACGAGGAAGCCGGTGCCGGTGAGCGGTTCGGGGAAGGCCGACGCGGGGAAGGCGAAGGTCACCAGCGCCATGCCGGCGTACTCCACGCCCCGCAGCCCCTCGGCCGCCGCCGGAGCGTGGTCGGCGAGCAGACGGGCCGCCTCGGGGGCGGGGCAGGCCAGCAGGACGCCGTCGCAGTCGAGTGCCCCGCCGTCGTCCAGGCGTACCCTCCAGCCCCGCGGGAGCCGTTCCAGGGAGCGCGCCCGGGTGCCGGTGCGCACGTTCCCGCCCAGGCGTTCGGCCAGGGTACTGGTCAGCGTGGCGACGCCGCCGCGCAGGGAGGCGAACACCGGTCCCGCGGCGGTGGGCGCCGAGCCCCGGCCCCGCAGGCTCGTGTGCACGGCGCGCATGAGCGAGCGGTCGCGGCGGGCCATGGGGGCGATCTGGGGCAGGGTCGAGTCCAGGGAGAGCCGGTCGGCGCGGCCGGCGTAGACGCCGCCGAGCAGCGGTTCGACGAGGCGGTCCACGACCTGGGGGCCCATCCGGACGCCCACGTAGGCGCCCACGGGCACGTCGCCGCGCACCGGGGTGCGCGGCCAGACCAGGTCCAGCCCGGCGCGCAGCGTCCCGGTCCAGGTCAGCACCCCGCTGCGGGCGAGTTCGCGCAGACTGCCCGGCACGCCCATCAACTGCCCCTTGGGCAGCGGGCGGATCCGCCCCCGGCTGTAGACGGCGGCGGCACCCCGGCCGGGGTGCACGATCCGGTCGGACAGGCCCAGCTCGGCGAAGAGCTCCAGCGCCTCGGGGCGGCGGGCCAGGACCGACTCCGCGCCCGCGTCCACGGGAACGCCCGCGACGGCGGAGGCGTGCAGCTTCCCGCCGGGCGTCCCTGCGGCCTCCAGGACGGTGACGGCGGTTCCGAGCCCGGCGAGGCGGTGCGCGGCGGTGAGTCCGGAGACTCCGCCGCCGACCACGACGACGTGCGGTGCTTCAGGCATGCCCCCAGCTTTCCAGATGCTCTGGGTCACAGCGATCCGCACTGCCGGTTGGCCCCGGCCGGCGGCGGGTCGCGCCCGTGGCCGCCACCGGGGCGTGGCCCAGCCGTTGCGGGGTCGTGACCGTGCGACCGCAACGCGTGCCGGAGCGGCTGCGTCCGAGGGACATGGATACTTCAGCGTTGCCCCCGGCGCGATCCGTCGGGGCTGTGATCGCGGCCGGCCTGTCGGCCTGGCTGCTCGTCGCGTGCGGAGCCGCCGGGGGCGGCGCGTCCGCGGACCGCTCGACCGAGGCCTACTCGCAGGAGGCCGGTCCGGAGATGGCCGCCGCCGAGGGCGACGCGGCCGAGGAGGGCACCGACGACGGCGGCGGCGCCGCGGAGGACGGCGGCGGTACCGGTGCCGGCACCGACGTCGACGCCGAGGTCGAGGGCCGCGACCTGATCCACACGGCCGACCTGTCCGTGCGGGTGGACGACGTGGCCGAGGCGTCCGAGGCCGCCAAGGACGTGGCGGTCGAGGCGGACGGGTACGTGGCCTCCGAGCACCTGTCGACGCCGACCGGAGGGGCACCCGAGTCCTCCCTGACACTGCGCATCCCCAACGAGGGGTACGAGGACGCCCTGGGCGCCCTGGCCGAGCTGGGCGACCGGTCCAACCTGGAGCGCTCGGTGGAGGACGTGACCGAGGAGGTCACGGACGTCGAGAGCCGGATCGAGTCGGCCGAGGCGTCCCTGGAGACCCTGCGCGGCTACCTCGAGGAGGCGCAGGACGTGGACGACCTGCTGGAGGTGGAGCGCGAGATCCAGTCCCGGCAAGCGGAGCTGGAGTCCCTGCAGGCGCGGATGGAGTCGCTGAGCAACCTCACGGCCTACTCCACGGTGCACCTGCGGCTGATGCCGCCGGAGACCTACATCGAGGAGCCCGCCGAGGAGTCGATCGGCTTCCTGGGCGGCCTCGAACGCGGCTGGCGCTCGCTGGTCTCGCTCGGCGAGGGCCTCGCGGTGGCCGTGGGCTGGATGCTGCCGTTCCTCGCGGTCGCCGCGGTACTCGGCGCCGGCCCCTGGATCTGGTGGCGCCGCCGGCGGGCCGCCCGCCGGGGGAAGCCGGCGGGCGCGAAGGAGCGTTCGCTGCACGACCGGCTCCGGAGCGGCACCGGAGCGGCCGGAACCGTGCACGGGGGCGGCCGCTCGGCCACGGCCACCGCCGAGCGCACGGAGGAGTCGGCCCCGGACGAGGGCGGCGACGCACCGGAGGGGCCGGAGAAGCCCGGCGGGCGGTGACCCGTAGGGCCGCCGCGCCGTGAACGGCACGGTGCCCGGTCACCCTCCGGGGGCGTGACCGGGCACCCCCGCGGCACCCGGGGCCCATGCCCCGGGGTTGAACATCCACGGGCGGCCCATCAGAGGCCCAGGGGGTTGGATGTCGGCCGTCCAACCCACCCGTGTCCGAAGGTGGGTTGGACGCGCACGGACGCGCCTTCCTCAGCCCCGGGGGGTCTATCCGGGCCAAAGCGAGGCATGAGCGGAGGCCCAAGGCAAGCAGGGGGCGAGGGCGCCGACGGGTCCTGGAGGGCCTGGAGGTGCGCTCCCGAGGAACGAGGGAGCGCACCAGAAGGACCGAAGGCCCCGTCTCAAAGGCGCCCGAACCCGGGCCGAAGCAGGAAGGACTGCGCCGAAGGCGTCCGTTGAGGGTGGTGGCGGGCGACGGTGTGGGAACGAGCGGAGGCCCAAGGCAAGCAGGGGGCGAGGGCGCCGACGGGTCCTGGAGGGCCTGGAGGTGCGCTCCCGAGGAACGAGGGAGCGCACCGGAAGGCGCGAAGGCCCCGTCTCAAAGGCGCCCGAGCGTCTGCTCGTGCACGAACGCGGTCAGGCGCGTGAGGACCTCGGGGTCGGTGCTGGGCAGCACGCCGTGCCCGAGGTTGAAGATGTGGCCGTCGGCGGCGCGGCCGCGGTCCAGGATGTCGCGCGTGCGCTCGGCGATGACCTCCCAGGGAGCGAACAGGGTCGCCGGGTCCAGGTTGCCCTGGAGCGCGGTTCCCGGCTGGACGCGCTGGACGGCCTTGTCCAGCGGCACCCGCCAGTCGACGCCCACGACGTCGGCCCCGGCCTCGCTGAGCAGGCTGAGGAGCTCGCCGGTGCCCACGCCGAAGTGGATGCGCGGCACCTCGAACTCGCTGAGCTGGCCGAAGATCCACGAGGTGTAGGGCAGGACCGAGGTGCGGTAGTCCTCGGCGCTCAGCGCGCCGACCCAGGAGTCGAACAGCTGGACCGCGCTGGCCCCCGCCTCGATCTGGGTGCGCAGGAAGCCCAGCGTGATGGTGGCCAGGCGGCGCATCATCTCGTCCCACAGCTCGGGCTCGCCGTACATGAGCGCCTTGGTGTGCTCATGGTTCTTCGACGGCCCGCCCTCGATGAGGTACGAGGCGAGGGTGAACGGCGCGCCGGCGAAGCCGACGAGCGGCTTGTCGCCCAGTTCACCGGTGAGCTGCCCGACCGCCTCGGTCACGAAGGGCAGGTCGTCCGGCTCGATCTCGCGCAGGCGCTTGATCCCGGAGGCGTCGCGCACCGGATCGGCGACGACCGGGCCGACGCCCGGCTTGATGTCGAGGTCGATGCCGATCGCCTTGAGCGGGACCACGATGTCGCTGAAGAAGATCGCGGCGTCGACGTCGTAGCGGCGCACCGGCTGCATCGTGATCTCGGTGATCATGTCGGGGCGCGCGCAGGCCTCGAGCATCGGCACGTCGGCGCGGACCCGTCGGTACTCGGGCAGGGAGCGTCCCGCCTGGCGCATGTACCACACCGGCGTGTGGTCGACCGGCAGGCGCCGGCAGGCGCGGAGGAATGGAGAGTCTTGAAGCGTCACTCCTCGATCGTGCCATGCCCTCCGCCGTACTCCGACGCGGATCGGCCCACTGGGGCACGGCCGGGGGCCGCCGCGGGGCCGCGATCCGGCGCGGCCCAGCGGTTCCGGGTCCCAAGATCATCACAAAACCCCGACACGCCGCGCCATCTGCGGCCACCACGCGGTGACTCGTGCCACGGTCGAAGGCGTGCCCACCCCTCGTCCGCGCGGGGAGAACCGGGGATATCCGGACGAGCCCGCCAGGACGTGATCACCACACAATGAAGGCTGACGTTCCCACCATGCCCGATGTCGGAAGTGCCGAGGACGCGCACGAGACGTTCCGGCGAGCGGTCGAGGCCC
Source organism: Nocardiopsis aegyptia (assembly GCF_013410755.1). Classification (GTDB taxonomy): domain Bacteria; phylum Actinomycetota; class Actinomycetes; order Streptosporangiales; family Streptosporangiaceae; genus Nocardiopsis; species Nocardiopsis aegyptia. The sequence continues at coordinate 6,107,858 of NZ_JACCFS010000001.1, read as the reverse complement.
TGCACGGCGCCCGTGTCCGCCCCGAGATCACCGTGCGGGAGATTCCCGCCCCCCAGCGGCTGGCCCCCCACGCGGCCGCGGTCTCGGCCGAGGTCAGCGTGCGAGACGAGGAGATCGCCTGGGGACGCCTCATCATCCTGTACGACCCCGAGGGCGTAAGGGACTGGCCGGGGCCCTTCCGCGTGGTCTGCCAGGTCAACGCCGAGCTGGAGTCCGACATCGCCACCGATCCGCTGCTCGGGCCGGTCGCCTGGAGCTGGCTGGCCGACGCCCTGGAGACGGAGGCGGCCTCGCACCACACGCTGAGCGGCACGGTCACGCGTGCGACGACGGAGGGATTCGGCACGAAGGCGGGCGAGGGATCGACCACGGAGGTGGAGATGCGCGCCTCCTGGACTCCGGAGTCCGACGACCTGTCGCCGCACGTCAGCGCGTGGTTGGCGCTCCTGGCCTCGGCCGCGGGCCTGCCGCCCCTGGACGTGACCGACATCGCCCGGCAGCGCTCACGGCCCTGAGCACGCGGGCGGTGCCCGGCGGCCGAATCGGCGTTCGGTGGTGACAGCGCATACCGTAGTGGTGTGGCGAACGCGTTGAACTCCAAGACAGACTCCCGCGAACCAGGCGACGACGACGCTGAGAGGGCGCCCCTGCTGCGGGAACCGCGCGAGGGCCTGCCCGAGGTCACCTCCGACGCCGACGCGCTGGCCGACGTGGTCAGTGCCCTGTCGGCCGGGACCGGACCGGTCGCGGTGGACGCCGAGCGGGCCTCCGGCTACCGGTACGGCCAGCGCGCGTATCTGGTGCAGCTGCGCCGGGAGGGTTCGGGGTCGGCTCTGATCGACCCCGTCGCCTGTCCGGACCTGAGCGCCCTCAACGACGCGCTGGACGGCGCCGAGGTGGTCCTGCACGCCGCCCACCAGGACCTGCCCTGCCTGTCGGAGGTCAACCTGCGCCCGGCGCGGCTGTTCGACACCGAGCTGGCGGGTCGGCTGCTGGGCTACCAGCGGGTCGGTCTGGGCTTCATGGTGGAGCGCCTGCTGAACCTGCGCCTGGCCAAGGAGCACTCGGCGGTGGACTGGTCGCAGCGGCCGCTGCCCGAGGACTGGTTGCGCTACGCGGCGCTGGACGTGGAGATCCTCATCGAGCTGCGCGACGCCCTGGAGACGGAGCTGGCCGAGAGCGGCAAGCTGGAGTGGGCCAGGGAGGAGTTCGCGGCGGTGCTCGCCGCGCCGCCCAAGGAACCGCGCGCCGATCCCTGGCGTCGCACCTCGGGGATCCACCGGGTGCGCAACCAGCGGTCCCTGGCCGCCGTGCGCGAGCTCTGGTACGAGCGGGACAGGATCGCCCAGGAGCGGGACGTCTCGCCCGGCCGTGTGCTGCCTGACGCGGCGATCGTGGAGGCCGCCTCGACCATGCCGCGCACCACGGCGGAGCTGGCCGGGATCCGGCAGTACGGCATCAAGCTCGCGCGCCGCTACCTGACGACGTGGATCAAGGCGATCAACCGGGCGCGGGACATGGAGCAGGCGGAGCTGCCGCGGCCCAACGCCCCCGGTGACGGGCCTCCCCCGGTGAACCGGTGGGCGGACCGGGCGCCGGAGGCCGCGCGCCGTCTGGAGGCGGCGCGTGCGACGGTCACGGGCATCGCCGAGGACGTGGTCATGCCGACGGAGAACCTCCTGCTGCCGGACAGCGTCCGCCGCCTGGCGTGGTCGCCGCCCGAGACCGTCGACCACGAGTCCGTGGCCGAGTTCCTGCGCGAGCGCGGGGCGAGGGAATGGCAGATCGGCCTGACCGCCGAACCCCTGGCCACGGCCCTGCTCGGCGCCGAGCCGGAGTAGGGCGCGTTCCCGACGGTCGGAACGGGGTGTCCGCACCCGCGGGGGCGGGTACCCGACGGATGAGGGCCGCGGTGCGGCGAACGCCACCCGACCGGAGCGTGGACAAAACGTAGCTGGTACCCCCAACGGACGCATCCAACCCGAACGTGACCGAAGTCACCCACCATTGAGGGTGGTTCATGCCTGTTCCGTGGCCTCGTGTCCGATTAAGTTATAGAAACGTGCCCCGGATTTTTCGGGCGCGTGAGGATCATACGGGTTAGCGACCGACCGTCGGCGATCACGGCCGCGGCGTTCGATCAGGGAGATGTGGTGAGTCTGCTGTCGTTCTGGCGTGCCTTCGTACGTGGCACCCGTCTGGCGGGTCCGTCCGCCCAGCGGTCTGCCGGCACCGCTCGTGCCGCCTCCGGCGAGCGCGCCCGTGAGCGGGACGAACGCGCCGACACCGCCGCCCCCGAGGAACAGGTGGCGGACACCTCCGCCGCCGTCGCCCCGGTCCGGGTCCCCGCTCCCAAGCGCCTGCCCGCGCCGAGCGCGACGCACGCGATGGCCGAGCCCGCGGACGGGACGACGCGTGTCGTCTCCCGCTCGGCGGAGCCGCACGTGCCCACGGCGGGGATGCGCGCCGCGTCCCTGGAGCGGACCCTGCGCTCGCTGGTGGAGCGACTGGGGACGGAGCACCCGGACACCATCACCGCGCGCAACAACCTCGCGACCAAGTACGCGCAGATGGGGCGCCGCCAGTCGGCGGTGCAGCAGTTCGAGCTGGCCCTGGCCGAGGCCGTCTCGGTCTACGGCGACGAGCACCCCCGCACGGAGATCATCCGCGAGAACCTCGCCTGGGCCTACGAGGACGCCGGTCGTCCCGCGGAGGCGGCGAGCCAGTGGGAGGTCCTGCTGGGCGAGCGGGAGAGCCAGTTCGGCGCGGCCGACGCCGACACCGTGGAGGCGCGCATCCGCCTGGCGGTGTGCCTGCGGCGCAGCGGGCGCCCCGAGGCGGCCGTGGAGCACTACGAGCAGGCGATCCGGGACGTGTCCTCGACCGAGCGCCGCGAGGAGCTGCGCCTGGGCCTGAGCGCCGCGCTGACCATGACGGGCGGCGCCGCGGCCGCCATCGACCAGCTCCGCCTGGTCCTGACCGCGCGGCGGCGCCGGCTGGGCAAGGGCCACCTTGACACCCTGTCGGTGCACCACCGGCTGGGGCGGGCCCACACGCAGGCGGGCCGGCCCGACGAGGCGGTGGACGTGCTGCGCGAGGCCTACCGGGTGGCTCTGAACTCCTCGGGCGACCCGGAGGTGCGGCGGCTGACCATGCGGCTGCGCCGGGACCTGGCGGGCGCCTACAACGCGGCGGGCCGCCACCGGGAGGCCAACGCCCTGCTGTGACGGACCGGAACACCTCGAACGCCCCCGACACCGAACCGCGTGTCGGGGGCGTTCGCGTGTCCGGGCAGGGGACGATTCGGGTTCGGCGCGGGTTCGTGGCCCCCTCCACTCGCGCAACTTGTTACTGGCGAGTAGCATGAAGCCATCGAGTCCACTCACATCCTGGAGAAGGAGGGCCCATCGTGCCGCGAACTGCCCGCGATGTCGTGTTTGTCGACGGGGTCCGCACCCCGTTCGGCAAGTCAGGCAAGGGCCTCTACGCCGAGACACGCGCCGACGACATGATCGTCCGTGTCATCCGCGAGCTGATGCGCCGCAACCCGGGTCTGCCGCCCGAGCGCATCGACGAGGTCGCCATCGCCGCCACCACCCAGATCGGTGACCAGGGCCTGACGATCGGGCGCAGCGCCGCGATCCTCGCCGGTCTGCCCAAGAGCGTCCCCGGCTACGCCATCGACCGCATGTGCGCCGGTGCGCTCACGGCCGTCACCACCTCCGGCGCGGGCATCGCCTTCGGCGCCTACGACGTCGTGATCGCCGGCGGCGTCGAGCACATGGGCCGCCACCCCATGGGCGAGGGCGTGGACCCCAACCCGCGCTTCCTCTCCGAGAAGCTGGTCGACCCCAGCGCGCTGGTCATGGGCAACACCGCCGAGAACCTGCACGACCGGTTCCCGACCATCACCAAGGAGCGCGCCGACGCCTACGCGGTGCGCAGCCAGGAGAAGGTCGCCAAGGCCTACGCCGACGGCAAGATCCAGCCCGACCTGGTCGAGATGCTGGTCCGCTCCCTGGAGCAGGGCTTCGGCCTGGCCACCCAGGACGAGCCGCCGCGGCCCGGCACGAGCATGGAGTCGCTCGCCGGCCTCAAGACCCCGTTCCGCGCCCACGGCAACGTGACGCCCGGTAACGCGGCCGGCCTCAACGACGGTGCCACCGGCGCCATCCTGGCCGCCGAGGACGTCGCCGCCGAGCTCGGCCTGAGCTCCAAGATGCGCCTGGTCGACTTCTCCTTCACCGGTGTCGAGCCCGAGGTCATGGGTGTCGGCCCGGTCCCCGCCACGGAGAAGCTGCTCGCCCGCCAGGGCCTGGGCATCGACGACATCGGCCTGATCGAGATCAACGAGGCCTTCGCCGTCCAGGTGCTCGCCTTCCTGGAGCACTTCGGCATCGCCGACGACGACGCCCGCGTCAACCCGTGGGGCGGCGCGATCGCCCTCGGCCACCCGCTGGCCTCCTCCGGCGTCCGCCTGATGATGCAGCTCTCGCGTCTGTTCGCCGAGCGTCCCGACGTCCGCTACGGCCTGACCACCATGTGCGTCGGCATGGGCATGGGCGGAACCGTCCTGTGGGAGAACACCAACTACGAGGGGGGCAAGTAAGAATGGCTACCGAGCAGTCCCACCCGTCACCCGCCACCACCCTCAACGGAGACGCTTCGCGTCACGGTCATCTTTCGGAACTGTTCAGCGACGAGGTCGTCACCAACGCGATCTCGCGTGACGTCGAGCTCCCCTACGGCGCCGGCACGGCCGTCCTGATCACGCTGGACAACGGCCACGACCACACCAAGCCGAACACGTTCGGCCCCGGCGGCCTGCTGAGCCTGGACGCCCAGATCGAGGCGGCCCGGGCGCGCACCGACATCGTGGCCGTCGCGATCACCGGCAAGCCGTTCATCTTCGCCGTGGGCGCGGACCTGACCGGTGTGCCCAAGATCGAGACCCGCGACCAGGCGCACGCCATCGGCAAGCTGGGACACGACGTCTTCCGCAAGCTGGGCGAACTGGACGTACCGACGTTCGCACTGGTCAACGGCGCGGCGATGGGCGGCGGCACCGAGGTGGCGCTGCACTGCACGTACCGCACCATCTCCTCGGGCGTCCCGGCGCTCGCGCTGCCCGAGGCCTTCCTCGGGCTCGTCCCGGGCTGGGGCGGCACGTACCTGCTGCCGCACCTGATCGGCGCGGAGAAGGCCCTCAAGCTCATCGTCGACAACCCGCTCGCCCAGAACAAGATGATCAAGGGCACGCAGGCGTTCGAGATGGGCATCGCCGACGCGATGTTCGAGCCCGCCGACTTCGTCGAGGAGTCCCTGCGCTGGGCCGCCCAGGTCATCAAGGGCGACGTCACGGTGGAGCGCCCCGAGGTCGACAAGGGCGAGGCCTGGGACAACGCGGTCAACATGGCCCGGTTCGTGGTCGAGGGCAAGCTGCACGGCGCCGCCCCGGCTCCGGTCCGCGCGGTCGAGCTGGTCGCCGAGGCCAAGAACCGCACGCGCGACGAGGGCTTCGCCGCCGAGGACGACGCACTGGCCGACCTCATCATGAGCGACGAGCTCACGTCGGGCCTGTACGCGTTCGACCTGGTCCAGAAGCGCGCCAAGCGCCCCGCGGGCGCACCGGACAAGTCGCTGGCGCGCAAGGTCACCAAGGTGGGCGTCGTCGGCGCCGGCCTGATGGCCGGGCAGCTGGCGCTGCTGTTCGCCCGCCGTCTGGACGTGCCGGTCGTCATGACCGACCTGGACCAGGAGCGCCTGGACAAGGGCGTGGCCTACGTCCACGGCGAGGTCGACAAGCTCCTGAAGAAGGGGCGGATCAACGGCGACAAGGCCAACCACCTCAAGGCCCTGGTCACGGGTTCGCTGACCAAGGACGCCTTCTCGGACGCCGACTTCGTCATCGAGGCCGTCTTCGAGAAGATGGAGGTGAAGCAGCAGGTCTTCGCCGAGGTGGAGGCGGTCGTCTCCCCGGAGGCGATCCTGGCCACCAACACCTCGTCGCTGTCCATCACCGAGATGGCGTCCAAGCTCCAGCACCCCGAGCGGGTCGTGGGCTTCCACTTCTTCAACCCGGTCGCCGTCCTGCCGCTGCTGGAGATCATCCGCGGCGAGCGGACCGACGACGCGGCGCTGGCCACGGCCTTCGGCACGGCCCGGAAGCTGAAGAAGACCGCGGTGCTGTGCAAGGACGCTCCGGCGTTCGTCGTCAACCGCCTGCTCACCCTGTTCATGGGCGAGGTGCTGGGCGCGGTCGGCGAGGGCACCGAGCCCGAGGTCGCCGACCGCGCGGTCGCGCCCCTGGGCCTGCCGATGTCGCCGCTCATGCTGCTCCAGCTGGTCGGCCCGGCGGTGGCGCTGCACGTGTCCGAGACCCTGCACGAGGCCTTCCCCGAGCGGTTCGCGGTCTCGTCCGAGCTCGCCGAGATCGTGAAGGAGGGCAAGACCGCGATCTTCGCCCCCGACCTCACGATCGACCCGGAGGTCAAGAAGCTCTTCAGCGGCGGCGACCGGCCCTCCGAGGAGAGCGAGATCCTGGACCGGGCGCTGCGCGCGCTGGCCAGGGAGATCCGGATCATGCTGGACGAGGGTGTGGTGGCCGAGGCCGCCGACATCGACCTGTGCCTGATCACGGGCGCGGGCTGGCCGTTCCACACGGGCGGCATCACGCCGTACCTGGACCGCGCCGGCGTGTCCGAGGCCGTCAACGGCCAGCGGTTCCACGAGGGCGCCCCGAAGGCCCTCTAGCCTGACGGAACCCTCGCACGGGCCCGGTCGCCATCGGCGGCCGGGCCCGTCTCCTTTCACCGCAAACCCGGCCAATACCGGAGTTCCACCCATGTCGATTACACGTTCATACCAATCAGTAACCCTGTGTAACGTCTCAGGCGTGGCAATCTCCCCAGAGCATCAGATTTACTCAGAACTGTTCTCGGACTCCCCGGACATGGCCGTCGTAGTTCCTGCGCGATCTCGGCATGGATGTCCCCGACTACGTCCGCAGCGAGATCACTTCGTGCGACCGGCCGCCTTTACCAGCACCAGCCATCACCCTTGGGGAGGTGACCTCGATGGCTACGTTCCGCGCAGGACAGAAGACCCACCAGGCCGTGCTTCCTCAGCGGCCTGCTCTGGAATCCGCGCCAGCAGACACCCGACGGATCTCGGACGAAACGGGGCGCGGACACCGCAGCCGCAACAGTTCTGCGGTACCCGGTGCGGAACATGTGCGAGGGGAGACCGGTACCGCCTCGCCTGGCGGTTCCGGCGTCACTCCCGAGCCCTTCGGGGCCGGGGAGAAGGGCCGTGAGGCCCACACCAGACAGAGCGACCCATATGTGTTCGTGCTCGATAGGAGCGGCACCCCGTCGCAGCCCTGCCACCCCACCAGGGCTCGCAAGCTCCTCGCCACGGGCCGGGCAGTGGTGCATCGGCACACCCCGTTCGTGATCCGGCTCAGGGACCGCACGATCGAGGACTCCGAGGTGGACGGCGTCGAACTCGGGATCGACCCCGGGTCGAAGCACACCGGCATCGCCGTGTTCACCCACCAGGGCGGAGAGCGCCGGGGCCGGTACGCGATCCAGCTCGACCACCGAGGTTCCCGCATTCGTAAGAAGCTCGCCCAGCGGGCCAACTACCGCCGACGCCGCCGCACCTCGGACCTGCGCTACCGACCGCCCCGGTTCGACAACCGCACCAGGCCCCGGGGCTGGCTACCCCCATCACTCCAACACCGGGTGGACACCACGACCTCGTGGGTCGACCGGCACACCCGGTGGGCGCCCGTCGAGGCGGTGCACGTGGAGCGGGTGGCGTTCGACACCCACGTCCTCTCGGTCGCGGAACCTCTGGAGGGGGCCGAGTACCAGCAGGGAACATTGCACGGCTACGAGGTGCGCGATTACCTCCTGAGCAAGTGCGGCCGCGCCTGCCTCTACTGCGGGGCCACCAACGTTCCGCTGAACATCGACCACGTCCACCCCCGCTCCCGGGGCGGAACGGACCGGGTGTCCAACCTGGTGCTGGCGTGCGTGCCCTGCAACCAGGCCAAGAACGACCGGCCGGTCGAGGAGTTCGCCCCTGGAGCCGCCACCCGGGTTCATCAACGCGCCAAGGCTCCGCTAGCCGATGCCGCAGCGGTCAACGCCACCCGGTGGGCCCTGTGGCTCGCCCTCGACGCCCGCCTGCCCACCCGTGTCGGGACGGGCGGGCGCACCAAGTGGAACCGCACCCTCAACCAGCTGCCCAAGTCGCACACCCTGGACGCGCTGTGCGTGGGCAAGGTCGAGAAGGTCACCCAGACCGTGCGCACGGTGCTGGTAGCCGGATGCGCCGGGCGCGGAACCTATGCCCGGACCCGCCCCGACAAGCACGGCTTCCCCCGCCTGCGGCTACCCCGCACCAAGGGCTTCTTTGAATTCGCCACCGGCGACCTGGTCCGCGCCGTCGTCCCCAAAGGGAAGAAGGCCGGGGCCCACACCGGGCGGGTCGCGGTGCGCGCCTCGGGAAGCTTCAGCATCACCACTGCTCATGGCATCGTCCAGGGCATCAACCACAGGCACCTACGCCTGCTCCAACGCGCCGACGGCTACGCCTACACGATCCGAGAGGAGGAAGGCGTTTCCTCCCGGCCCTGAGGGACCAGGAGGAAACGCCCAACACCGATGATGGCGGACACGTACGAGTACAGCAGCACCTGGGCCGACAGCCTCAGGGCCGAAGGAGAAGCCAAGGCGATCCTGCGGGTGCTCGCCGGGCGCGGCGTCGAAGTCCCCGACGAAGCGCGCGAGCGCAGCCGCCGGTGCACGGACGAGGAGACCCTCGGCACATGGCTGGACAGGTCCGTGACCGCGACGACCGTGGACGAACTGTTCGCCTAGCAGGAGTCCCAGCAGCCCGGCCGCCGAGATTCACGCATTATTATATGGTTGAACTATAGTCATGCTTCTTGATTGATCAGCGGATCTGGGGACCGAGTGATGAGCACCGCCGAATGGGACACACCCCTGTGGCACATGACCGGTTTCCGGCTGATCAAGCTGGGCGAACTGGTCCAGGCGACGACCGCGGCGGTCTTCGGCTCCCTGGAGATCACCTCGCGCCAGTTCCACGTGCTGTCGGCCGCCGCGTCCCTGCCCACGCCCTCCCAGAAGGAGCTGAGCCGGGTGCTGGGCGTGGACCCCAACGTGATGGTCGGCCTCGTCGACGACCTGGAGGCCCAGGGGCTGGCCGAGCGGGTCCGCAACCCCCAGGACCGGCGGCGCTACATCGTCACCCCCACGGACAAGGCCCGGCGGCTGCTGGAGGAGTCCTACGCCGTCGTGGCCGGCGCCGAGAAGGAGCTGTTCGCCTCGCTGTCGGACCAGGAGCGCGCGGACCTGCACGAGCTCGCCGGGCGCATGCTCACCGCCAACCCCCGGGTGACCAAGCACGAGTAGGCCCGCTCCCCCGGCGCCCGCTCCCTCAGCCCTCCCTGATCCCGTACCGCGCCTGGAGGCGCCTGAGCGGCGCCGGCGCCCACCAGTTGGCCGGTCCCGCCAGGCGCATGAACACCGGTACCAGGACCGCCCTGATGAGCGTGGCGTCCACGATGATGACCACGGCCATGCCGACCGCCAGCATCAGCAGGTAGAGGACGCTGGAGGACGCGTAGGTGGCGAACGACGCCGCCAGGACGGCCGCGGCGGCGGTCACCAGCGGGCCGCTGCGCTGCAGGCCCGCCGCGACCGCGCCCGTGGTGTCACCGGTCGCGTCGTACTCCTCCTTGATCCTGGACAGCATGAACACCTCGTAGTCCATGGACAGGCCGAAGGCGATGCAGAACATCAGGATCGGGAACGTCGTCTCCAGCGTCCCGTTGGCGGTGAACCCCAGCAGGCCCGACAGGTTCCCCTCCTGGAAGATCCACACGATCACGCCGAACATCACCGCCAGGCTGAGCACGTTGAGCACGATCGCCTTGGCGGGCAACAGCAGGCTGCCCGTCATGAGGAAGAGGATGACGAAGGTGATCGCGAGGATCAGCCCGAACACCAGCGGCACCTGGCCCAGCAGGGCCTCCCGGAAGTCGGTGAGGTCGGCCGGGTAGCCGCCGATCTCGGTGGCGGCCGGGGCCGGAACGTCACGGACGCGGTCGATGAGGCCGGCCGCGTCGTCCAGTGCCTCGGCCTCGGGCACGGCGGAGAGCCAGGTCGCCCCGGCCGACCCGAACCGCTCCACCGCGTCGGGCTGCGGCCCGGACAGCGCCCGGCCGTCGGCGTAGCTGCCGGTCAGGGCGTCCACCTGGTCGACGCCCTCCACCTCCGACAGCGCGCTCGCGTAGGCGTGGATCTCGGCCGCGCCGGCCTCCCGCCCCGGCAGGTCCACCAGGACCTGGACGGCGTCCATCTCCTCCTGGGCGAACTCCTCCTCGATCCGGTCCTGCACGTCGCGGCTGGAGGTGCCCTGCGGCAGGACTCGCGCGTCGGGCAGCCCGAAGTCCAGTCCGGCCACGGGCGAGGCCAGCAGCAGGACCAGGCCCAGCGCCGGAACGCCGTACAGCAGGGGACGGCGCATCATCCGCAGCGACATGCTGTGCCACCAGCCGCTGTCGGCGCGCGGCTCGCGCTTGGGCCGCACCCGGTGGCCGAGCCTGGCCAGGGCGGCGGGCAGGATCACCAGCGCCGCGAACACCGAGGTCAGCACCACCCCGACCCCGGCGTAGGCGAAGGACTGCAGGAACGGGAAGGGGAAGAGCACCAGGCAGGAGAGGGCGACCGCGACGGTGAGGCCGCTGAAGGCCACCGTGCGCCCGGCCCGGGCCACCGCGATCCGTACCGCCTCGGGCACGTCGCGCCCCCGGGCCAGCTCCTCACGGAACCGGTTGATGACGAACAGGCTGTAGTCCACGCCGAGCCCGATGCCCATGACCAGGGTCAGGTTGGCGGCGAACGTGGACACGTCGGTGAGATAGGTGACCCCGCGCAGCAGGGCGAGCGTGGTGACCACCGAGAACAGACCCATGGCCAGGGTGAGGGCGGCCACGGAGATCCGCCGGTAGAGGACCAGCAGCAGTACGAACACGAGCGGGAGGATGATCAGCTCGGCGCGGACGAAGTCGGCCTGGGCCTGAGCGGCCGCCTGCCGGAAGACCTCGTCGCCGCCGCCGACCGCCACGCTGATGACCTCGCCCTGCCGGGTGAAGTCCGGGGAGATCTCGCCCAGCGCGGTGCGGGCCTCGGTGACCGTGCCCTCCATGCGCACGGTCACCAGCGCCCGCGTGCCGTCCTCGGAGCGCATGGCCGGTGAGTCGCCGCGCGACCAGTACGACGCCACCTCGGCGACGCCCTCGCGCTGGGCCAGCTCCCGCTCGACGGCGGTCGCCGCCTCGACCACGGCCGGGTCGTCGACCGTGCCCTCCTGCGCGGTGACCAGCAGCAGGAAGTGGTGCTTGCCCGTGCCGAACTCCGACTCCAGAGCCTGCTCCACCCGCAGCGACTCCGAACCCGGGCTCTCGAACCGGCTGAGCAGCAGGCGGTCCATCGTGCCGGCCGCCAGCAGCAGGCCGACCAGTGCCAGTGCGGCGCTGACCAGGATCACCCACCCCGGTCGGCGGGCCAGTCCCCCGCCGAGGCGGGAGAGGAACCCGGGGTGCTCCGGGAGCGCCGCCGTGCGGGCGCGCGGCGGCTGTGTCGACGGTGACGTGGTCATGTCCTGCCTTCCAGGGGTCAGAAGGTGAGGGCGTGCGGTCCCTGGCGAACCGACCCTCGGCGCCACCGTACTATATGGTTTCTATATGAATATGGCTATAGATAATAGGCTTCGCATACTATTCACCCCGCAGGGCCGCGAGGGGACGGCAGACGGACGGCCCGCGCCGGATCCTTCCGGCGCGGGCCGTCCGCGTCCACCGGCCGGGCGCCGCGACCTCGCCGCGGCGCCCGGTCCAGTACCTAGATGCGCTCCAGCTCGCGGCCGGTCGGCCGCGGCGCGGCGGGGAGCTCCGGCTCGTCCTCCTCGCCCCCGCCCTCGGAGATGCCGATGCGGTCGTGCACCCACCGAAGCGGCCGGGGCAGCCACCAGTTGGCACCGCCGAGCAGGCGCATCGTCGCCGGCACCATGACGGCCCGCACGAGCGTGGCGTCCACGACCACCGCCAGCGCCAGGCCGATCCCGATCACCTTCAGGAACAGCAGGCCGGAGGTCCCCATGGCCAGCAGGACCACCACGAGCAGCAGTGCCGCGCTGGTGATGATCCGCCCCGTGCGCTGCAGCCCCAGTGCCACCGACGCGGTGTTGTCCCCACTGCGCAGGTACTCCTCGCGCACCCGGCTGAGCAGGAACAGCTCGTAGTCCATCGCCAGCCCGAACGAGACGATGGTGATCAGGACGAGGTAGGTGGGGTCGATGGTGCCGACGGCGTCGAAGCCCAGCACGGCCGCGAACGCGCCCTCCTGGAACCCCCACACCACCAGCCCCAGGGACGCGCTCAGTGACAGAGCACCCATCAGGACCGCCTTGACCGGCAGCACCACGGACCCGAAGGCGAGGAAGAGCAGCAGCAGGGTCGCCGTGGCCACGAAGGCGACCGTGACGGGCACCGCCTCGACGATCGCCGCCACGTTGTCCGTCTGCATGGCGGCCACTCCGCCCACGAGGACCTCCTCGGCCCCCTCCGGCAGCGGCGCGGACCGCACGTCGGCGACCAGGCCCTCGATCTCCGGTGAGTCCGACGCGCCCTCGTAGGCGACCAGGACGTGCGCGATGCCGTCCCCGGTGCGCTCCACCGAGGCCAGAGCGGCCTCGGGCAGGTCCGCGAGCCGCTCGGCGTAGTCCTCCAGGTCGTCCTCGGCGACGTCGCCGACCACCGCCACGTGCAGCCGTCCCAGGCCGCCGGCGGGGAAGTCGTCGGTCAGCGACTCGGTCGCGATCCGGCTCCCGGCGTCCTCGGGCAGGTAGCGCTGGTCGGTGGAGCCGAGCTGGGCCGAGGCCAGCCCCGAGCCGAAGACCAGGAGCACGCCTCCGACCGCGACCAGCGAGACCGCGGGTCCGCGCATCACCGTGCGGGCCAGCCGGGCCCAGCCGCCGGCCCGCTCGTGCAGCGCGCCGGTGACGGTTCGGCGCGGCAGGGGGATGCGCAGGCTGTCGATCCGGGGCCCGACCACGGACAGCAGCGCGGGCAGGAACACGAGCGCGGCCACCAGGTCGAAGGCCACGACCGCGATGCCGCCCCAGCCGATCGACTGCAGGATCGGCTGGGGGAAGAAGAGCAGGCCCGCGAAGGCGATGCCCACGGTGACGCCGGAGAAGGCCACCGTGCGGCCCGCGGTGTCCACGGTCCGCCCCACCGCCTCGGCGATCGGCCGGCCGCGACCCGTCTCCTCGCGGAACCGGCTGACCAGGAACAGACCGTAGTCGATCGCCAGGCCCAGGCCCAGGATGGTGGCGACGTTGATCGCGAACACCGACACCTCGGTGACGTAGGTCAGGGCGCGCAGGGCGGTGAGGGAGCCGAGGATGGCCAGGCCGCCGACGGCCAGGGGCACCAGCCCGGCGATCAGGCCGCCGAAGATCAGGACGAGCAGGAGCAGCAGAATCGGCAGGGTGACCAGTTCGGCGCGCACGACGTCGCTCTCGGCGGTGGCCGAGAGCTCGCTCTCCACCGCCACGGGCCCGCCCAGGTGGACGTCGAGCTGGCTGGACTCCAGCACCTCGGCGACCTCGTCGTACTGGTGGAGGCGCTCGGTGTGGTCCGCGCCGGACAGGGTCACCGGCACGTAGGTGGCGTGCATGTCCTCGGAGACGAGCATGCCTCGCTCGGTCTCACCCAGGTCCTCGTCGAGGTAGGTGTCGGCCTCGGCGACGGCGTCCTCGGGCAGGGCGTCCACGACGCGCTCCACGGCCGCGGCGAAGGACGGGTTGTCCACCCGCATCTCGTCGCTGCGGTAGACCGCGACGACATCGACGTCGTCGTGGCCGAGTTCGTCCTCCAGGACCCGCACGGCCCGCGCCGACTCCGAGTCAGGGTCCTCGAAGCCGCTCTCGCTGACGTCGGAGAACACCGCCGAACCCCAGACCGCGGCGAAGGCCGCGAAGAGCGCCGTGGCGACCAGAACCCACCAGCGGCGCCGGTGGGCGGCCAGCCCCAAGCGGCCGAAGATCCCCATGTGTGTGCGCATGCGTCGCCCTCCGCGAACGGTCTTCATGTGGGTGAACGGTGTGTGCTAACGGTGTTCACTAAAGCGTTCGGGCGTTACGATGTCAATGTCGCATTGTTGAGTCACGTGCCACCGACCCGGCACGTGGAGACGGGGTGTTCCGCAGCACATGACCACACCGCAGGTCCCGGCGCCACCGACGGGCACGAGCGTTCCCACCCGGCGGGAGCGTGTGCGCGAAGCCACACTCCTGGAGATCAAGGAGACCGCCCGGCGCCACCTGGTCGAGCACGGACCCGCGGGCGTGTCCCTGCGCGCCGTCGCCCGCGAGATGGGGATGACCGCCCCCGGCCTGTACCGCTACGTCCCCGGGATCGACGCGCTGCTCGTGGCCGTCACCGCCGACCTGTTCGACGAGCTGGCCTCCGCCGTGGCCGCCGCGGACGCCGCCGTCCCCGACCACGACACCGACCAGCGCATCCTCGACTCCCTGCGCGCCTTCCGCTCCTGGGCGACCACTCACCGCGCGGAGTTCGCGATCATGTTCGGGCCGCGCACGGCACCCGAGGCCGACATCACCCCCGCGGTGGAGGCGGGCCGCCGGTTCGGCGCCACGTTCTTCACGCTCTTCGACCGGCTGCTGGCCGAGCAGCGCTTCCCGCTGCCCGACGACGAGAGCGTCCCCGCCGAACTCGCGCGGGAGCTGCGCTCCTTCGCGGGCACGTGCGGGGTCTCGGCCGACCACATCCCCGTGGCCGCCGTCAGGATCCTCGCCTCGTGCTGGGTGCGGCTGTACGGGGTGGTGTGCATGGAGGTCTTCGAGCACATGCACTTCGCCATGACCGACATGGAACCGCTGTTCGAGGCCGAACTGCTCGACGTGATGACCGAGCTGGGGGTGCGCTACACGCCGCCCGCCGACGAGGGCGGCACGGCCCCGCGTCCGAGCGACTCGTCGGATTAGGCCCCATACTGGAGTTCTGCGACACTTGCCGGATTCGCGCGCCGAACCGGCCCAGACCGGTGCGTCGGAACGATAGCGAGGACAGACCCCGTGGAGAACCGACCCGGCGGCGGCGAACCGCCCGGGGCCGCGCCCTCCGGCCCGCAGGGCCCCGGCCCGGCCCACCACGCCGTCCGGGCCCCATGGCCCGCCCCGACCGCGTATCCGGCGCCGGGCTACGGCGCCTTCCGACCACCGCCGTGGCACATGCCGCCGCCCCCTCCGCCCCCGTCCGCTGGGAGCGGCGCGGGTGTGCTCTTCGGCGCCGGCGTGGCCGCCGCCGTCGCGCTGTCCGCCCTGGGCGCGAGCGTCCTGATCGTGGTCAACACCCCGCGCGAGGCGCCTCCGACCGGAGGGACCGACGTGTCGCTCCACTACGAGGACACCATGGCCGCGCCGCCCAACGCGGTCACGGTGGACGTCGCCGACCACCCCCTGTACGAGGCCCCGATGCCGGAGCCGGTCGACTGCGAGACTCCCGAGCTCCAACCCGAGTCCGACGAGTCCTGGCAGGACTTCGCGACGTCGGTCGGCGGTTGCCTGGAGGAGCTCTGGGCGCCGGTCCTGACGGACCTGGGCCTGGCCGCGGAGGCACCGGAGTTCGCGGTCACCACGGAGTCACCGGACCCCGCCGACGCCGAGGGCTACACGCTCGCCTACTACGAGGGCGACTTCACCCGCATCACCGTGGTCCTGCCGAACGTGCGCGAACTCGGCGCGCAGGTGCGCCCGGACGAGCGCGAGGAGGTGTGGCTGGCCCTCATGGGGCACGAGTACGGCCACCACGTCCAGCACGCCACCGGCATCCTGGGCATCAGCCACGACCTGCGCATGTCCGCCGGAAGCGAGGCCGACGAGCTCGACGCCCTGCGCCGGACCGAGCTCCAGGCCGAGTGCATGGCGGGCATCGGGCTCCGCGGGATCACCGACGGCGGCGCCGACACCCTCGAGGTGGTCAACGCCAACTTCAACGGCGGCGGCGACCTGCCCACGCACGGGACCGCGGTCAACCGCGCCTTCTGGCTGGAGCAGGGGTGGTCCCAGCCGACCGTGGGCAGCTGCAACACCTACGGCGCCGAGGAGGGCCAGGTGCTCTAGCCGGACCGCAGCCGCCCCCCGCCCCGGGATGGTCCATCCGGGCCAAAGCGGGAAGGACTGCACCGGAGGCGTCCCCGTCTACCAGGCGCCCGCACCGGCTGCCGGGACCCCCGCCCCGGGCGGTTGAAGGTGAGCGGCCCACTCACCGGAACCACAGGGGGGTTGATCCGGGCCGAAGCGAGGAACGAGCGGAGGCCCAAAGTAGGCACAACGAGGGCGCCGACGCGTTCTGGAGTGGCTGAAGGTGGTGTCCGTGAGGAACGAGCGGACACCACCGGAAGCCGCGAAGGGCGCGTCCTAAAGGCGCCCGAGAGCCGCCTTCCGGTAGGCCTCCCAGCCGTGCAGCTTGACGCGCTCGCCGCGCTCCAGGTCGCGGCCCTGCTCGGCCTCGGCGGTGTCGATGCGCAGCCAGTCCTGGTAGTCGTAGTGCGCGAGCCCGCGCTCGTCCAGCAGCCGCTCCAGCGGAAGGGGGTCCGGCCGCGCGGCCAGCAGGGCGTCGGAGTCGGCGAGCAGGGACCGGACGGTGGCGGCGGCGTCGGACTTGTTGGTCCCGATCACTCCCGTGGCGCCGCGCTTGATCCATCCGGCGACGTAGTCGCCCGGGACGACGGCTCCCCCGGCGTCCAGCACCCGTCCGTCCTCCTGCGGCACGGTGCGCCGCCGGTCGTCGAAGGGCACGCCCTCCAGGGGCACCCCGGCGTAGCCCACCGAGCGCAGCACCATCCCGGCGTCGAGGTCGGTGGTGCGCCCGGTGCCCTCGAGCCGGCCCTCGGCGTCCAGGCGCGTGTGCTCGATCCGGACGCCCCGCACGCGGTCCGTGCCCAGGATCTGCACCGGACGCGACCAGAAGTGCAGGTGGACGCTGCGCGGCAGCCCCCTGGGCTCGCGTCCGGCGAGCTCGGTGAGCAGCCGGAGGTTGGTCCGCGCGGCACGGGAGACCTCGCGCAGCTCCGGTCCTCCGCTGCCCACCTGGGCGGGGTCGATGTCGACGTGGTCGGCGCGCACGTGGACGTCGGCGCCGGGCAGGTCGAGCAGGTCGCGCAGCTCCGGGGCGGTGAACCTGGCCTGGAGGGGGCCGCGGCGCGCCAGCAGGTGCACCTCGCGCACGCGGCTGGCGGCCAGGGTGTCCAGGACGGGCTGGGGGATGTCGGTGTGCCGCAGCTCGTCGGCGGTCTTGGCCAGGATGCGGGCCACGTCGAGGGCGACGTTGCCGGCGCCGACCACGACCGCCCGCTCGGCGTCCAGGACGAACCGCTCCAGCTCGCTGTCGGGGTGGCCGCAGTACCAGTTGACGAAGTCGGTGGCGGCGACGCTTCCGGGCAGGTCCTCCCCGGGCACGCCCAGGCGGCGGTCGACGCCGGCCCCGGTCGCGTAGACCACGGCGTGGTAGGCGCGGGACAGGTCGTCGCGGGAGAGGTCGGTCCCGAACTCCAGGCCGCCCACGAAGCGCACCTCGGGGCGTTCGAGGACGGTGCGCAGCGCGCGGGCCACGCCCTTGATCTTGGTGTGGTCGGGAGCGACGCCGTAGCGCACGAGTCCGTAGGGCGTGGGCAGGCGGTCCATGACGTCGACCCGGACGGGGACACGTTTCTGCCGGGTCAGGGCGTCGGCCGTGTAGACGCCCGCCGGTCCGGAACCGATGACGGCGACGCGCAGCGGACCGGCGCCGTCGGTGCGCGGCCGCTCGGGTGCGGGTGAGGTCATGGCGCCATTGTCGCAGCCGTGGCGGCCGTGCGGCTCGGAACGCTCGGTCGG
Source organism: Nocardiopsis aegyptia (assembly GCF_013410755.1). Classification (GTDB taxonomy): domain Bacteria; phylum Actinomycetota; class Actinomycetes; order Streptosporangiales; family Streptosporangiaceae; genus Nocardiopsis; species Nocardiopsis aegyptia. The sequence goes on along the minus strand of NZ_JACCFS010000001.1, from coordinate 6,089,858 downwards.
TGAGCGCGCCGATCGGACTTAAAACGTATTAACCAACTGGCCACCCGGCCCCGGACCGTCGTGTCGGCGGTGGCCGCCAGTGTGATCCACTTCATTGCGATCAGATAACAGGAAACCTTTCTTGCAGATACCGTAGCGATGCATGTGACCAGTCACGACACCCGCCTGATCGCCCTCGGCGCGGCACCCGTGCGCCACCCGCCCCTCCGCGTTCACCTGGACCCAGGGTCTTGTCCACCCGGTATTAAGACGTTTAAATCCAAGGACGCACACGGCTCGCGCGGCCCCGCTGGGACTCCGGTCCGTGTGCACCACCAGCCGAGGAGCCTCCCACCAGCCATCCCCCCAGGTATCAGGAAAGCGCTTGCTCGCCATGGCGCGCCGTGTGTCCGGACCTGGGCCAGACGAGAGAGATCCACGTGAAAAAGACACCGGTCGCGGCCACCGCGCTGGCCCTGACCCTCCTGGCGACCGCCTGCGGCGGTTCCGGCGGGTCCGACGGCGAGACCACCCTGCGCTTCGCGATCTGGGGCAGCGAGGAGCGCTACGAGGTCGTCCAGGCCGCCGTCCAGGCGTTCATGGACGACAACCCCGGAATCCAGGTCGAGACGACCATCGCCGAGTACGACCCCTACTGGCAGCGGATGAACACCGAGATGGCCGGCGGCAACGCCCCCGACGTGTTCCTCATGAGCGACCGGCACCTGCGCGAGTACGCCGGCCGCAACGTCGTCATGGACCTGGCGCCGCACGTCGGCGAGGGAGTGCGCACCGACGACATCATCCCCCAGGTCATGGGGCTGGGCACCGACGGCGACCACCTGTGGGGCCTGCCGATGAGCCAGATCACCATCACCATGCCCTACAACCCGCAGCTGTGGGAGGACGCCGGTGCCGAGGCGCCCGAACTCGGCTGGACCTGGGACGACTACCTCGAGGCCGCCCAGCTCGTCTCCGAGCACACCGACGAGGAGGTCTACGGCGCCAGCGACTTCGGCGGCATCGAGTCCTGGTTCAAGGTCTACCTCAGCCAGCAGGGCAAGTCCCTCTACACCGAGGACGGGGAGCTCGGCTACACCGCCGACGACGTCGCCGAGTGGTGGGAGATGGCCACGGAGTTCCGCGAGGCCGGAGCCACCACGCCGGCCGAGGTCACCAACGACACCACCGCCGGATCCCCCATGTTCCAGCGCCACTCGGCCTCGGAGTTCACCCCGGACTCGACCTTCGGACCCGATCACGGTGAGCAGTTCGACGGCGACTTCGCCCTCGCCCCGCTCCCCCAGGGCGACTCCCTCGGCCTGTACGCCGAGCCCGCGATGCTCATCAGCGCCAGCGCCCGCACCTCCCACGAGGAGGAGTCCCTGGCCCTGATCGACTACGTCGTCAACGAGCCCGCCGCGGCCGAGGCGCTGGGCATGGCCTTCGGCCTCCCCGCCAACCAGACCAACCGCGAGCACATCTCCGCCGATCTCGAAGGCGCCTGGCAGCAGGTGTACGAGTACGAGGAGCTGGTCGGCCCCGAGCTCAAGGAGGGGCCGCCCGCGCCGCCGCAGGGCGCCAGCGCCCTGTTCGACCTCTTCACCGCCTACTACGAGGACGTCATGTTCGACCGGGCCGACCCGGAGGAGCAGGCACGCGCCTTCTACGCCGAGGCCGAGCAGGTCATCGCCGACAACCAGGACTGAACGGCGACATGACCACTGCGCTCACCCGTTCCGCCGCCCGCCCGCGCCGGCGGCGGAACGGTACCTACGGAGACCATCCGGCGACCGGCTACCTGTTCCTGTCCCCGTGGATCCTCGGCGCCCTGCTGATGTTCCTCGGGCCGATGCTCGCCTCGCTCTACCTGTCCTTCACCGACTACGACCTCTTCTCCAGCCCGACCTGGATCGGGCTGGAGAACTACGAGCGGATGCTCACCGACGACCCCAGGTTCGGCAACTCGGTGTGGGCGACGCTGAAGTTCGTCGTCTTCGGTGTGCCCATCCAGCTCGCCGCCGCCCTGGGCGTGGCACTGCTCCTGAACCGGGCGAGCCGGATGTCGGGCTTCTACCGCTCCGCCTTCTACGCCCCCTCGCTGCTGGGCGGCAGCGTGGCGCTCGCCCTGGTGTGGCGCTCGCTGTTCACCGCCGACGGGCCGGCCGACCAGCTCTCCGAGCTGTTCGGGGTCCCCTCGCGCGGCTGGGTCAACGACCCGCAGCTGGCCCTGGCCGTGCTGGTCCTGCTCATCGTGTGGCAGTTCGGCGCGCCCATGGTGATCTTCCTGGCCGGGCTCAAGCAGATCCCCCAAGAGCTCTACGACGCCGCCTCCGTGGACGGCGCCAACGCCTGGCAGCGGTTCCGGGCGATCACCGTGCCGATGCTCTCGCCGGTGATCTTCTTCAACCTCGTCCTCAACACCATCAACGCCTTCCAGGTGTTCAACGCCGCCTTCATCGTGAGCGGCGGCACCGGCGGTCCGAGCGACACGACGCTGTTCTACACGCTCTACCTGTGGCGAAAGGGATTCGTGGAGTTCAACATGGGCTACGCCTCGGCCATGGCCTGGGTCCTGCTCCTGGGCATCGCCCTGGTGACGGGACTGATCTTCCGCAGCGCCCGCTCCTGGGTCCACTACGCGGGGGAGAAGCGATGACGCCCGCACGCCTGCGCAAACTCGCCTGGCACGCCCTGGTCCTGGCGATCGTGGCGGTCATGCTCTACCCGCTGGTGTGGATGCTGGCCAGCAGCCTCAAGCCCAGCCGCGAGATCGTCACGAGCGTCGCGCTCATCCCGCGCACCTGGGAGTGGAGCAACTACGCGGCCGCGCTCGAACCGCGGGTGGGCGTCCCGGTGTGGCGGTTCTTCCTCAACACCGCGCTCATCTCGGCGGGCGCGGTGGCGGGCAACATCCTCACCTGCTCACTGGCCGCCTACGCCTTCGCCCGCCTGCGGTTCCGCCTGCGCACGCCGATGTTCGTGTTCATGCTGGCCACGATCATGCTGCCGTACCACGTGGTGCTGATCCCGCAGTACACGATCTTCCAGCAGCTGGGCATGGTCGACAGCTTCTGGCCGCTGGTGCTGCCCAAGTTCCTGGCCACCGACGCCTTCTTCGTCTTCCTGATGGTGCAGTTCGTCCGGCAGCTGCCCCAGGACCTGGACGAGGCCGCGCGCATCGACGGCTGCGGACCCTTCCGGATCTTCACCCTGGTGATCCTGCCGCTGCTGCGGCCCGCGCTCATCACCACGGCGATCTTCACCTTCATCTGGACCTGGAACGACTTCTTCCAGCAGTTGATCTACCTGTCCTCGCCGGACAACTACACGCTGCCGCTGGCCCTGCGACTGTTCGTCGACACCCAGGAGTCGGTGGCCAACTTCGGACCGATGTTCGCGCTGTCGGTGCTCTCGATGCTGCCGGTCCTGCTGTTCTTCGCGGCCTTCCAGCGCTACCTGGTCGACGGCATGGCGACCTCGGGCCTGAAGGGGTGATGTGACGTGTTCCCACGCCTGGGCCTGTTCGCCGAGTCCCTGCTGGTGGGGCTGCTGACCGCGCTGGCCGCGCTGCTGGTCGTCCCGGCCCTGGCCGCGGTCACCGCCGGCTGCTCGGTCCTGCGCGAATCGCGGACCGGCCCGGTGGGCGCCGCGCTGTTCGCCGCGCGCCTGCGCGAGGCCCTGCGCGCCGGACCACCCGTCCTCCTCCTTCCGCCGACGGCCGCGGCCCTGCTCCTGGTGGGGTACGCGGCGGCCGGGGCGGGCCTGCCCGGCGCGGAGGCGTGGTCGGCCGCCGCCACCGTCGCCGTGGTGGCCGCCGCGGCGGCCCTGCTGCGCGTCGCGGCGTGCTGGCGGCCGGGCATGGACTGGCGCGGCGCCGTCCGCTCCGGCGCCGACCGCATCACCGGCGACCTCCACGGGTCCGTCCTCGCGGTCCTGGCGGTGGTCGCGGCCGCGCCGGTCTGCACGGCCGTGCCGGCCATGGCACCGCTCGTGCTGGGCCAGGTGCTGCTGGCGGGCGCGGCCCTGGAGGTACGCGCCGAGGGAAGGGAGGCGGTCCGGACCACGGGGTGACGAACGGGGCGGGGGTCCCGGCAGTTCACGTCCGGCTCCCCGCGAGCCGGTGGAAAGGCACCACACGTGCACGAGCAGACAGGCACACAGGAGAACGCGAGGACGGAGTACGTCCGACGCGACGTCCTCAAGGGCATGGCCGCCACCGGAGTGGCCGTCCCGCTCACCACGATGGCGATGGACGCGGGCTGGGGCGGGACCGCCGCCGCCTCCGCCCTGCCCACCGAACCCGCGGGCGCGCCCGACGTCGGTGTCCGGTGGCTGGAGGGCGTGCCCTCCGAACTCCCCGGCGCGACCTGGGGCACGCCCTGGCCCAAGGGCGCCGTCGCGGAGGGTTCCTCGTTCGCCCTCCACGGCGCGGACGGCACACCCGTCCCCCTGCAGACCTGGCCGACCGCCTTCTGGCCGGACGGGACGGTGAAGTGGACCGGCCACGCCATCCCCGGTTCGGTGGCCGCCCACGAGGAGTACACGCTCGGGGCGGGGACCCCGGCCGAGCCGGAGTCGGCGGTGTCGGTCTCGACCGCCGGCCGGAAGGTGACCGTGTCCACCGGCGTGATCACGGCGACGATCCCCACCCGCGGCCAGCACGTGGTCTCCAGTGTGGAGCGCGATGGGGTCACCATCGCCACGGACGGCGAACTGGTCGCGCTCGGACAGGACGACATCGTCGACGACATCGAGGCCGCCCCGGCCCGGCGGCACGCCTACCGCAGCTGGATCGAGGAGGTGACGGTCGAGCAGGAGGGCCCGGTGCGCGCGGTCGTGCGCGTGGACGGCACCCACCGCCGCGCACGCCGGGGCAAGGTGAACGGGCGCCAGGGCCGACTGCCGTTCACGCTGCGGCTGTACTTCTACGCCGGGTCGGAGTCCTTCCGCGTGGTGCACAGCTTCGTGCTGGACAGCGACGGCACCACCGACTTCGTGGCCGGCCTGGGCGTGCGGTTCACCGTGCCGATGCGCGACGAGCTCTACAACCGGCACGTGCGTCTGCTGGCGGGCGGCGAGCGCATGGTGGCCGAGGCGGTCCAGGGCGTGACCGGGCTGCGCCGCGACCCGGGCGCGGAGGTGCGGGCCGCGCAGGTGGCCGGGGAACGGCTACCCGACATCGGCACGTGGGACCCGCGCGTCGGCGAGTGGATGCACTACGTGCCCGCCTGGGGCGACCACACGCTGAGCCAGCCCAACTCCGAGGGGTTCTCCGTGCGCAAGCGCACGGCCGCCGGGAACGGATGGGTGCCCGTCGACCAGGGCCGGCGCGCCGCGGGAACCGGGTACGTGGGCGGTGTCACGGGCGGGCTGGTGTTCGGGATGCGCGACTTCTGGCAGCGCCATCCCGCGCAGCTGGACGTGCGCGGCGCCCACACCGACGAGGCGGAGGCGACCGTCTGGATGTGGTCGCCCGAGGCCGGTCCGATGGACACCCGCTTCTACCACGACGGCATGGGACAGGACACCCACGCCGAGCAGCTCGACGGCCTCAGGATCACCTACGAGGACTACGAACCCGGCTTCGGCACGCCCTACGGCATCGCCCGGACCACGGAGCTGACGTTCTGGGCGGTGGCGGCCACGCCCTCGGCCGAGCGGCTGGGCGCGATGGGGCGCACGGTCGGCGCGACGCCGCAGGTCGTCAACTCGACGTCGCACCTGACCTCGGCGGGCGTGTTCGGCGGCCTGTTCGCGCCGGTGGACCGCTCCGACCCCGCCAAGGCGGAGATCGAGGCCAACCTCGACTTCCTCTTCGACTACTACTCCGCGCAGGTCGAACAGCGCCACTGGTACGGGTTCTGGGACTACGGCGACATCATGCACTCCTTCGACGAGGACCGGCAGGTGTGGCGGTACGACGTCGGCGGCTACGCCTGGGACAACTCCGAACTGTCGCCGGACCTGTGGCTGTGGTACGCCTACATGCGCTCGGGACGCGCGGACGTGTTCCGCATGGCCGAGGCGATGACGCGGCACACCGGCGAGGTGGACGTGTACCACCTGGGCGAGTGGGCGGGGCTCGGGACCCGCCACAACGTGCAGCACTGGGGGTGCAGTGCAAAGCAGCAGCGCATCTCCACGGCCGGGTACCGCCGGATGTTCTACTTCCTGACCGCCGACGAGCGCACCGGGGACCTGATGCGCGCCCTCGTGGACTCCGACGAGACGTTCCTGGCCCTGGACCCGCTGCGCAAGATCCGGAACGAGCCCTACGAACCTGACCGCAACGCCCTGGCGATCGGTCTGGGCACGGACTGGAGCGGCCTGGCGTTCGCGTGGCTGACCGAGTGGGAGCGTCGCGGGCCCAAGGCCGAGACCGCCGAGGCCAAGCTGCGCGGCACGATGGAGTCGATCGCGGCCATGCCCAACGGGTTCATCCAGGGCGAGGGGCTCTACGACCTGGACACCGGGGTCTTCGCCGAGGCGGAGGCCGCGGTGGGCGTGAGCCACCTGTCGGCGATGTTCGGCCAGGTGGAGGTGTGCGCCGAGCTGATCGACCTGGTGGACATGCCCGAGTTCGAGCAGGCGTGGCTGCAGTACTGCCGCCTGTACAACGCCAGTCGCGACGAGCAGACCGAGGAGGTCGGCGAGCACTTCGGCAACCTCATCCTGCGCCAGGGCCACTCACGCCTGGACGCCTACGCCGCCGTGCGCCTGGGCGAGGACGCCTACGCCGAGCGCGCGTGGGCGCGGTTCCTCGACCCGCAGGACGGCTGGGAGTACGCGCACGACCGCGACTGGAGCTCGACGGAGTCCGAGCACACCCTCAACCCGGCGGACAGCGCGCCGTGGGTGTCGACCAACACGACGGCGCTGTTCGGCCTGGCCGCGATCCAGAACCTGGCGCTGATCGGCGACAAGCTGCCGCGCACCTAGGTGTGTCCGGGGGGGGCGCCCCCACGGGCGCCCCCGCCCCGCCCCTCCCCCTCACCCCCTGGAGAACGCAGTGCGCACCCGACCCCTCGTCACGGTCCTGACCGCCCTCGCCCTCGCCACCTCGGTGGCCGTCCCCGCCCACGCCGCCTCCGCCGCCTCCCCCGGCCAGGGCCTGGAGCCGGCGCCGCGTCCGGCGCCCGCCCTCCTGGAGGAGTGCACCGGCACGGCGCCCGTCGTCTGCCGGTTCGACGTCGACCCCGGCCGGTACGACGTGACCGTCCGCCTCGGCGGCCCCGAGGCCGCGCACACCGCCGTGTGGGCCGAGGCCCGCCGCCTGATGGTCCCCGCCACCGCAATGGAGGCGGGCGGCACCGAACGGGCGACCTTCACCGTCGACGTCCGCGATCCGGAGGGCGAGCCCACCGGCGGGGCCGGCCCGGGCGAGGACGGGCTCACCCTGGTCTTGGACGGACCCGCCCCGGGCGTCGAGGGCATCGGGCTCGCGCCCGCGCCCGCCGACCGGCCCGACCTCTACCTCCTCGGCGACTCGACCGTCACCGACCAGGGCACCCACCCCTACACGGGCTGGGGCCAACTGCTGCCCGCCCACTACCGGCACGGCCTGGCCGTCGCCAACTACGCCGACTCCGGTGAGAGCAGCGGTTCCGTGCTCGCCCACCCAGCCCTGCTCCCGACGGTCGAACAGCGCATCGGACCCGGGGACACGGTCCTGTACCAGGTCGGGCACAACGACAAGCAGACCAGCGCGCGGGACTTCCGCGCGAACCTGACCGAGGCCGTCACGCGCATCCGGGCCACCGGCGCCGAACCCGTGCTGGTCACCCCGGTGGTGCGGCGCTGGTTCACCGGCGACCGGCTCAACGAGGTCGGCCTGATCGTCAACGGGCTCGGTGTGGACCTGCCCGCCGAGATGCGCGCGGTCGCCGCCGCCGAGGGCACGGCGCTCATCGACCTGACCGAGCACAGCCGGGAGCTGGTCGAGGGGTTGGGGCCGGAGGCCGCCAAGGACCTGTACCTGACCCGGCAGCTGCGTGACGACACCCACCTGTCGATCGCGGGCGCCGCGGTGATGTCGGATCTGGTGGCCGCCGAACTGCGCGCCCAGGGACTGGTCCCCGATCGTGTCGAGGCCCGCTCGGAGCTCGGCCGCGCCGAGCACGCCGGAACCGGAGAGCGGGAGATCCGGCCCTAGACCGCCCGGAGGGCCGCGCGTCGCGGTGGACCGTCAGGGATCGAGCAGCTCCACGAACCGGCTCGCCCAGGCCCGGAACCGGTCGTCGTGCTCCTTCCGCGCGGCCCAGAGTGCCGACACGTCCTCCGGCGGCCCCAGGCCGAAGTTCCGGTCCAGCCAGGTGAGGTACTCGTGGTGGCCGGCGGTGTGGTCCTCGACGTCTTCGGCGGCGAGGAATCCGACGTCGGCGAAGGGCGCGCTGTCGAGGGCCAGAAGCCGGAACAGCTCCCTCAGGTCCCGCGCGATCACGTAGAGGTGCCCTTCGTCGCCGACCAGGACGACGGGGAGGGCGGCGAGGTCGGTCCGACCGTCGCACCGCCACAGCGCGTAGTCGGAGCCGGAGCCGTTGGCCTGCGCGAAGGGGACGAGCCGGCTCAGGAAGTCCGGGTGCTCCGACCAGGTGTGCAGGCCGGCGTCCGCGCCGTACTCGCGCAGCTCGAAACCGTCCGAGTAGTAGACCGGACCGATCCGGTCGTCGAACTCCCTGAGCAGGTTCAGCTCCGGGACGGGCGAGTACGCCTCGCTCATGTGGCCTCCCGGCCGGTCGGGGCGTCCGGCGCGGTCGCGGACGCCGTGCACTGGCCTGGTGATGCTATCGGCACCACCGGAGCGAGCGGTCCCACAGGACGCCGTGAGGCCGTCCCGCGAACGGCGGGACGGCCTCAGGTGTGCGGGGGGGCGCAGTGGCTCGTGCGGGGGCGCGAAGAGGGCGGCTAGGCGGTCTCGTCGGCCAGTTCGTGGCCGTGACCGGCCTCGGTGCGGCGCAGAACGGCCTCGGTGAGCTTGCGGGACAGCTCCTGGGGGGTCAGGCCCTGCTGTTGGAGGATGCGGTCGCGCTTGGCGTGGTCCAGGAACTCCTGCTCGATGCCGAACGTGCGTACGGGCACGTCGACGTCGTTGTCGCGCAGCAGACGGGCCACGGCGTCGCCCACCGCACCGGTGCGGCCGTTGTCCTCGATGACGGCGACCACGCTGTGCTCGGCGGCCTCGGCGACCAGCGCCTCGTCCAGGGGCTTGACCCACACGGGGTCGATGACGGTGACGCCGATGCCCTGGTCGGCCATCCGGTCGGCGACCTCGCAGGCGACCTGGGCCATCGTCCCCACGCCCACGATGAGCAGGTCGCGGGACCGGCCGCCCTCGGTGGCGCGGCGGAGCAGGTCCATGGAGCCGACCCTGTCCAGGGCGGGCAGGTCGTCGGCGACCGCGCCCTTGGGGTAGCGCACCACGGTGGGCGCGTCCTCGACGGCGACCGCCTCGCGCAGCGCGGTGCGCAGGCGCTCGGCGTCGCGCGGGGCGGCCAGGCGCAGGCCCGGCACGACCTGGAGGATGGACATGTCCCACATGCCGTTGTGGCTGGCGCCGTCGTTGCCGGTGACGCCGGCGCGGTCCAGGCAGAACGTGACGCCCTGGCGGTGCAGGGCGGCGTCCATGAGCACCTGGTCGAAGCAGCGGTTGAGGAAGGTGGCGTAGACGGCCACCACGGGGTGCAGGCCGTTCATCGCCATGCCGGTCGCCGCCGTGGCGGCGTGCTGTTCGGCGATGCCGACGTCGAAGATGCGGTCGGGGTGGGCGGCGGCGAACTTGTGCAGTCCGGTCGGGTGGAGCATGGCCGCCGTGATGGCGACCACGTCCTCGCGCTCGTTGCCGATCTCCACCATCGTGTCGGCGAAGACCGAGGTCCACTTGACGACGTTGGGGCCGGGCTTGGCCTCGCCCGTGGCGGCGTCGAAGGGGCCGGGCGCGTGGAACTGGTCCTCGTCGTGGTTCTCCGCGGGGGCGTAGCCCTTGCCCTTTTGGGTGATGCAGTGGACGATCACCGGCCCGCCGAAGTCGCGTGCGCGGCGCAGGGCCTTCTCCAGGGCCTGCTCGTCGTGGCCGTCGATGGGGCCGAGGTACTTCAGGCCCAGGTCCTCGAACATCATCTGCGGCTGGATGGCGTCCTTGACGCCCTTCTTGAGGCCGTGCAGGGCCTCGTAGAGGGGCTGGCCGACCACGGGGGTGCGGTTGAGGGTGGTCTTGGCCAGGTCCAGCGCCTGCTCGTAGCCGGGGGCCAGCCGCAGGGAGGACAGGTGGTCGGCGAGGCCGCCCCGGGTGGGCGAGTAGGAGCGGCCGTTGTCGTTGACCACCACGACCAGGCGGCGGTTGCGCTTCTCCGCGATGTTGTTGAGCGCCTCCCAGGCCATGCCGCCGGTCAGGGCGCCGTCGCCGATCACCGCGACGACGGTGCGGTCGGTGCGCCCCTGGACCTCGTTGGCCTTGGCCATGCCGTCGGCGTAGGACAGGGCGGTGGAGGCGTGGGAGTTCTCGATGAAGTCGTGCTCGGACTCGGCCCGCGAGGGGTAGCCGGACAGGCCGCCCTCCGACTTGAGGTTGCTGAAGTCGTGCCGTCCGGTGAGGACCTTGTGCGCGTAGGCCTGGTGGCCGGTGTCGAAGAGGATCGGGTCCTTGGGGGAGTCGAAGACGCGGTGCAGGGCGATGCTGAGTTCGACGACACCCAGGCTCGGGCCCAGGTGGCCGCCGGTCTGTGCGCAGGACACGACCAGGAAGTCTCTGATCTCCTGGGCCAACGCAGGGAGCTGGTCGGCCGGAAGCCTCTTCAGCGCTTCCGGATTCTGTATCGACTCGAACAGTGCCACTGTCTCGTCAGTCCCCTCGTCCAGCGTGTCCGTCAACTGTGCCCGGCCCGGCCCGTGACTGGGTCCGGGGCAGGCTACCGGCAGGTATACATACCCGAGTTTATGGGCCTGATCCCACGGGTCCCGCCCAGGTCGGCCGAGTGGGGCCGCGGAGCCCTGTCCGGCGGCCCCGTTCGGTGGGCCGCACCACACGCGTCGACGGCCCGCCCTCGGTTTGGGCGTACATTACCGCCTTTGGTACGCGGTCCGGCAGCCGCCGTGCTGGGCCCTGCCGCGGAGCCTTCCCGAGGCAGGCCCGTGGAACACGTCCTAGCCGAGGACGGCCTGGACGAGCAGGCCCAGGGCCGAGGCGGTGACCACGGCCAGCATCGCCAGGCGCAGCCGGCCCGCGTCGACCCACCGGCGCAGGAGGTTGCCCAGGGCGAAGCCGACGGCCACGCACGGGATCATCGCGAGCCCGGCCACCACCGTGCGGGTGTCCATCTGTCCGCCCAGCATCAGCGCGGTCAGCGACAGCGTGGACCCGAGCAGGAAGAACGCGGCCAGGGTCGCTCGGACCCTGGCGGGCGGCTCGTGCTGGTAGAGCAGTGCCATCGGCGGTCCGCCCACGGAGGTCGCGGTCCCGGCGAAGCCCGACAGGCACCCGGCGACCAGCAGCGACCCCGGGGTGATGCGCACCCGGAAGGACCACACCGACAGCACGACGGCCCCGAGCACCATGGCGCCGACGACCCCGGCCAACGCCCGGGGGGCCAGGACCGCCACCACCCACACGGCCACGATCGTGCCCGGCACGCGGGCGGGCACGCCCCAGGCGATGCCCCGCCAGTCCACGTGCCGCCACTCCTGCAGGAGCGTGAGCACCGGCAGCAGGACGGCGGCGATGAGCATGGCCCCCGGCATGAGCGTGGGGTCGAGGAAGGAGATGACGGGCGCGGCGACCAGGCCGAGGCCGAGCCCGACGGTGCTCTGGACGGCGGCTCCGGCCAGGACGGCCACCCCGGCGATGAGCAGCACCACCCAGATGTCGGCGGAGCCGGCCAGTCCCTGGGCGGCGGGGCGTGCGATGTCTTCGATCATGAGGAGGCCGACGCTATATCTCGATCCATCCGACCGGGATTAGGAGATCGGGACATCGGATGTCCTCGGGGCGCTTCACGCCGGGGTGGTTCAGGGCGCTTCACGCCGGGCCCTTCGTCGTCGCTGCTGCCTGGCTCGTTCCTCGCCGGCGGCCGAGACTCCTCCTGCAGGCACCGGCGCGCCCCTCACCCGTGTTTTCTTCGGGCCTCCGCTCGTCCCTCGCTTCGGCCCGGATCAAATCCCCTGGGGTGACGGTCAGCGCAATCGTGGGCGATCGGCCCTCTGGGGTCCAGGCAAGCGGAACCGCTCACCTCGACCCCTGGGGTCTCGGTGAGCGGAACCGCTTTATCCCGGGCGCCGTCGCCGCTTCCTAGGCGCCGCCCCTGGCGTGGGTCTTGCGACCGCGCCGGGAGATCGCGTCCAGGATCACCGCGATGAGCAGCACCGCGGCGGTGATCATGAAGCGCACCGAGGACTCCATCTGCAGCAGGAGCAGGCCGGAGGCGATCGCGCCCAGCACCAGGCCGCCCAGGAGCGCGGAGTAGGCGTTGCCCCGGCCGCCGAACAGGCTGGTCCCGCCGATGACCGCGGCCGCGATGGCCATCATCAGCTCCTCGCCGCCACCGGTGGACACGCTCGCCGCGAAGTTGCGCGAGACGAGCATGATGCCGCCCAGCGCCGCCAGCGTGGAGGCGATGCCGAAGACCGAGATGCGGATGAAGTCCACGCTGATGCCGGCGCGGCGGGCCGCCTCGGAACTGCCGCCGACCGCGTAGACCATGCGCCCGTACTTGGTCTTGCGCAGGATCAGGTCGAGGGCGACCACGAACCCGACGAAGATCAGGAAGGCCAGCGGCACGCCCTTGTACTGGTTGAGCACCCACACGCCGCCCACCAGCGGCACGGCCAGCAGCGCGGAGCGGAAGAGCACCTCCAGGAGGGGCTTGTAGGGCAGCCCCGCCAGGCGGCGCCTGCGCTCGACCGCGAACACCGTGCCCATGTACAGCAGCACGGTCAGCACCACGAGAGCCCAGCCCACGACCGGGACGAAGTAGGTCTGGGTCAGCATGGCGATGGCGCCGTTGGCGCTGGTGTTGACCGAGCCGGAGCTGTCCAGGAGGTACAGGTGCAGGCCCTGCCACCCCAGGAGTCCGGCGAGGGTGACCACGAACGCCGGGACGCCCAGCTTGGCGAAGATCACGCCGTGCAGGAGTCCGACCAGCAGGCCGGCCAGGACCGCCGCGCCGATCGCCACCCATTCGGAGACGCCGAAGCGCACGGCCAGGACCGCCAGGACGGCGGCCGAGAGTCCGGACACCGACCCCACGGACAGGTCGATCTCGCCCAGCAGCAGGACCATGATCACGCCGGTGGTCATCAGGCCCACGGCGGCGATCTGGACGGTCAGGTTGGAGAGGTTCTGCGCCGACAGGTACCGGTCGTTCATCGACTGGAACACGACCGCGATGAGGATGAGGCCGATGATGACGGGGACCGGCCCGAGCTCGCCGCCGCGCAGGTTGCGGCGCAGTGCCTTGAGCCAGCCGCTCGGGGAGGCGGCCGTGACCAGGAGACGGGGGTCGCGCCGCGGCTCGCCGGGTGTGCCCGTTCCTTCGCCCGACGCGGGCGTGGCGTGAGTCTGCTGAGTCATCGGTTGTCCTCCGTGGCCAGCGCCGAGGAACCGGTACGGCTGGAGCGCCGGGTGACCGGGTTGTCGGCGGCACCGGTGATGGCGGCCACGATCTGCTCGTAGCTCGTCGACGCGATGGGGAAGTCCCCGGCGTTGCGGCCCAGGCGGAGCACGACGGCGCGGTCGGCGACGGCGCGCACGTCCGCCATGTTGTGGCTGATGAGCACGACGCCCAGGCCCTGGTCGCGCAGTCGCTCGATGAGGTCGAGCACCTGGGCGGTCTGGGCCACGCCCAGCGCGGCGGTGGGCTCGTCGAGCATCACCACGCGCGGCTGGCCGAGCAGGGAGCGGGCGATGGCGATGATCTGCCGCTGGCCGCCGGAGAGCGAGGCGACGGGGACGCGCAGGTTGGGGATGCTCACCGACAGCGAGTCGAGCAGCTCCCGCGCCCGGCTCTCCATCTCGACCTCGTCGAGGGTGCCGGGGAAGTGCAGCTTCTCGTTGCCGAGGAACAGGTTGCCGACGATGTCCAGGTTGTCGCACAGCGCGAGGTCCTGGTAGATGGTCGCGATACCGAGCTTCTGGGCGTCGGACGGGGCGCCGATCGTGACCGGCTGCCCGTCCCAGGTGATGACCCCGCCTGCGTCGGCGGGGTGGGCTCCGGCGATCACCTTGACCAGGGTGGACTTGCCGGCGCCGTTGTCGCCGAGCAGGGCGACGACCTCTCCGGGGTCGACCTGGAAGTCGACCTCGCTCAGGGCGCGGACGGCCCCGAAGGTCTTGGAGATCCCGGACAGTTCCAGGACGGGTGTACTCATGCGCTCTTTCTCTCTTCTCGTCCCGGCGGGGCGGGCGGACTCACCGTCCGCCCGCCCCGCCCGGGGCGTCGCGCCTGGCCCGGTTAGAGGGCTTCCTGGCAGAAGTCGGTGTCCTCGTAGTCGGCCGTGCAGATGTCCTCGATGGAGTAGATCCCGTCGGAGATGACGGTGTCGCCGATGTTCTCCTCGGTCACCGAGATCGGCTCCAGCAGGATGGCGGGGACGGACTCGCCGTTGGCGTCCTCGACGTCGGTGAGCGTGTACTCGCCCGCGTCCAGGTCCTCGCCGGTGGCCAGGGAGACCGCCATCGCGGCGGCGATCTCGGCCTCGGGGCGGATCGCCTTGTACACGGTCATGTACTGCTCACCGGCGATGATGCGCTGGATGCCGTGGAGCTCGGCGTCCTGTCCGGTGACGGGGGGCAGGTCCTCGGTGGACACGCCCGCGCTGCGCAGCGCGGAGATGATGCCGGAGGCCATGCCGTCGTTGGCGGAGTAGACGCCGACGATCTCGTCCACGCCCAGGGAGGTGATGGCACCCTCCATCTGGCTGTTGGCCTCGTCGGGCGACCAGTCCGGGGTGTCGAACTCCTGGCCGATCTCGACCTGGCCGTCGAAGATCTCGTGCGCGCCGGCCTTGAAGTCGGCGGCGTTGGGGTCGGTGGGCGAGCCGTTGATCATGACGATCGAGCCCTCGCCGGTGGTGCCGTCCTGCTCGAGCGCCTCCAGCAGGGCCTCGGCCTGGACCTGGCCCACGCGGTGGTTGTCGAAGGACACGTACATGTCCGCGCCGCCCTCGGCGAGGCGGTCGTAGGCGACCACGGGCACGCCCTGGGAGCGGGCCTCGTTGACGGTTCCGGCGGCGGCCTGGGAGTCGACGGCGCCGAGCACGAGGACGTCGACCCCGTCGGTCAGCATGGCCTGGGCCTGCGTCTGCTGCTCGTCGACGTCCTGGTCGGCGTTGGCGTAGGAGAGCTCACAGTTGGGGCAGAGCTCGCCAAGGGCCTCCTCGAAGAAGGGACGGTCGAAGGCCTCGTAGCGCGCGGTCTGCAGCTCGGGGAGCAGGAGGCCGACGTGGAAGCCCTCCTCGACCGTCTGCTCGGTCTGCTCGCCCTCGGCACCGGAGGTGGTGAGGGCACTGCAGCCGGAGACGAGCAGGGCCAGTGAGGCCGTGGCGGCGGCGAGGCCGCCTGTGAACTTCTGGTGGGTTGCGAAGCGTCGGGTCATCAACGCTGTGCCTCTCTTCACGGGGGATTTTCGGTGTGGGAACTCGCGAGCAATGATGTGAAGTACAACCCCGCCGTGGGCTTGACGTCAACTCCTGAACACATAACTGAAACATCACGGATATTGCCTTCAAGCACTAAACACACGGAAACCCCTGGCCAGAGCGGCTCGCAGCGGACGTGACCTTGTGTGAAGGGTACGCGCCGATCACCCGTCCTCGAACTTTTTACCCGCCCCTGACCTCGGACGACGCCGCGAGGCACATCCCGCCGAGCCGCCCCGGAGACCGCGGCGGACGGTGTTCGGGCACGCGTCAACGCTGTGGAACGGTGACACGCCCCACAGTGACGAGCTCTACAAGACTTGGGTGGGAGGGGGCCGGCCGACGAGGGTCAGCTGACGCGCTGTGCCGCGAAGAGCAGCGCGCCGTACAGGGAGGCGTCGCCGCCCAGTGCGCTCGGCACCAGTTCGAGCTGGCCCAGCGCGCTGCCGAGCGCGCCCAGCTCCATCGCGCGGCGCATCGGGTCCAGCAGCAGCTCACCCGCCTCGGCCAGGTCGCCGCCGACGACCACCCGCTCCGGGTTGAACAGGTTGGCGATGATCGCCGTGCCCTGCCCGAGCGCCGTGCCCGCCTCGGAGACGATCCGCCTGCTGCCCAGGTCCCCGTCCAGGGCCGCGGCCACGACGTCGGGCACACCGACCGGGCCGGGGCCGCGCGCCACGTCAGCGTTCTGGGGCAGCATGTCCAGCAGGTAGTGCGCGCCCGTGAACGTCTCCAGGCACCCCCGGTTGCCGCACCGGCACACCTGTCCGCGCGGGTCGAGCGCGATGTGGCCGACCTCGCCCGCGGTACCGCCCGCGCCGCGGAAGAGCCGGCCGGACATGATGATGCCCGCACCGACGCCCTCCCCGATGATCAGGGTGATCACGTGCTGGGCGCCCTCGCCCGCGCCCCGGTGCTGTTCCGCCAGCGCGGCGAGGTTGGCGTCGTTCTCCGCGACGACCGGCAGGCCCAGCCGCTCGGTCAGCGCCTTGGCCGGGCGGTGGCCCGCCCAGCGGGGGACGCAGGAGATGCGGCCCACCTCGCCGGTACCCGGGTCGATCGGCGCCGGCACCGAGGCCACCACCGCCGACACGGTCCCCACGTCGATGCGGGCGCGCTGCAGCGTGGTCTCGGTGAGCCACGCCGCGCGCCGCACACCGCGTTCGGCGTCGGCGGCCACGTCGTAGGCGATCGCCTCGCGGGCGAGCATGTTGCCGTCGCTGTCGCCGACCGCGACCTGGATCCGCGCGGGCATGAAGTCCACGGCCACGACCGCGCCTGGCGGGCGCAGCAGGGTGACCGCGCGGGCGCGACGCCCGTTCGAGGCGGTGTCGCGGACCGAGACGGTGCCCGCGGCGCGCAGCCCGCGCACGATGTTGGACACGCTGGCGGCGGACAGCCCGGTGGCCCGGGCGAGCTCGGCCTGCGTCCGCGTGCCCTCCTTGCGGAGCGCGTCCACGATCCGGCGTTCGTTGGCCTGCCGCAGGGCGGACTGTGATCCCGGTGTCCCGGCGGTGTCGGTCACCCGGTGGCCCCTTCGTCGTCTCTCGTGCCAGCGCGACGGCGCTGCTGAGACGAATGTTACAAGCATTGAACGCAAGCCGGAACGCCGACTGGGCCGCCCCTCTCCATGGCCTAGGGTGCGAGCGTGCCAGTACCGATGATCAGCACCGCCGAGAGCGGATGGCCGGCCCGAGCGGTGTCGCTCCTGCCCGACCGGAGCGCCCGCGTGCGCGTCGTGGCGGTGGAGGGCCGCTCCGGATCCGGCAAGAGCACGGTCGCCGAGCGCCTGCGCGCGGCACTGGCCGCGCGCGGCGAGCCGGTCCACGTGCTGACGATGGAGGACCTCTACCCCGGGTGGGACGGGCTCGCGCGGGCACCGCGCCTGCTCCACGACTGGGTGCTGGCCCCGCTGCGCCGCGGGGAGCCCGCCGCCTGGCACCGCTTCGACTGGGAGGACGGCCGCTTCGCCCGGGAGTGGACCCGGCTCCCGGAGGGGGTCGCCGCAGGCGGCACGCTGGTGGTGGAGGGCTGCGGGTCGGGTGCGAGGGAGGTCCGGAGCCTGACCGACGCGCTGGTCTGGGTGGCGGCGCCCGCCGCGGAGCGGGCGCGCAGGCTGGACGCGCGCTGGGACGCCGCCGTGTACGCCCCGTACCGGGACCGGTGGGCGCGGCAGGAGGAGTCGTTCTACACCGGGCACCGCCCCCGCGCGCACGCCCGGCTGGTCGTCGACAACTCCGGGGCGCCGACTCCCCCGACGTGAGCGGCGCCGTCCCCGCGGCCGTCTAGGGCAGCGGCGCGGGCGCCCCCTGGACGAAGGCGGTGATCCGGTCCAGGCTGTCGGGGTCGGTGCGGATGCCGTTGTGCCGGAGCCCGGACGTGGTGACCAGGCGGGCGCGCTCCCCGAACGCGGCGAGCAGGCGGCGCGACTGGGCGTGGGGGATCATCGGATCCTCCCGGTCGTGCAGGAGCAGCACCGGCAGGGCGAGGGTGTGGGCGTCGTGGGTGGCGCTGAAGCGGGTCCACACGGTCGTGTCCCCGCCGAAGTACCGGCGCTCGATCGCCGTGCGCAGGGCCGCCACGGTGCGCGGCCTGAGCCGCAGTTCGGCGGCGAACCCGGCGATGACGGTCTCGAAGTCGGCCACACTCGAGACGAGGACCAGCCGGTCGGCGTCGATCCCCTCGCGCAGGGCGTGCACCGAGAACAGCGCGCCCAGGGAGTGCCCGACGACGGCACTGAACCGGCCGTGCCGGGACTGCAGGAGGCCGATGATCTCCAGGGCGTCCAGTACGGTGCCGGACCGGCCGCCGGTGGCCCCGTGGCCGGGGGCGTCCCAGGACACGGGGCTGTAGCCGAGTTCGAGCAGGCGGCGCACGAGCGGCGCGAACCAGGAGGCGCGCGAGCGCCACCCGTGCGCGAGCAGGACGGGGCGGGCGCCGTCGCCCCAGGCGTAGGTCGCCACCTCCCACTCCCCCACGTGCAGGGTCTCGACGCGGGCCCGTGCGTGGACGTCGCGGTCCTGGTCGGCGACCGGGCGCGCCGGGCCCCTGCGGACCCAGAGGCGGCGGGCCATCTCTCCGGCGACCGCGGGGGCGGGCAGGGCGAGGGCATTGAGGGCGGTTCCGGTCAGCGCGATGGTGTTCACTGCGGCCTCCGTTCCGTGCGGCGGACCGCACCGAGAAAACTATACGAACGATCGTATTATTTGTTTGGCGGAGCCATCGCGTCAAGGGCAGGGTGTTCTAGGATGAGACAGATCGGTCGTCTACTCAGGAGGCACGGATGAGCACGCGGACCGACGGACGGGTCGAGCGCGGTGACCAGACCCGTCGCGCGGTCCTGCGGCGCGCGGTGGACATCGCGTCGGTCGAAGGGCTGGACGGCCTCTCGCTCGGCCGGCTGTCCAAGGAGCTCCAGATCAGCAAGAGCGGGGTGTTCGCGCACTTCGGCTCCAAGGAGGAGCTCCAGCTGGCCGCCATCCGGGCCGCGAGTCGGATCTACCACGACCACGTCGTGCGCGGCGCACTGGAGATCCCGCCCGGGGTGGGACGGCTGTGGCGGCTGTGCGCGGACAAACTCGCCTACTCGCGCGACCGCGTCTTCACCGGCGGCTGCTTCTTCTACACCGTCACGGCCGAGTTCGAGTCCCGGCCGGGCCGGGTGCGCGACGCACTGGTCACCGCTCAGCACGAATGGCGCGCTCTCGTGGTCCGGACCGCCGAGGACGCCCGCCAGCTCGGACAGCTCGCCGACGACACCGACACCGCGCTGCTCACCTTCGAGGTGCACGCGTTCGTGGACACCGCCAACGGGCTGTCCCTGTTGGAGGACGACCCGGAGCGGCCCTACACGCTGGCGGCCAGTGCGATCCGTGCCCGCCTGGACGCCCTGGTCACCGCCGACGCGCCACGCCCGTGGGCCGAACCGGAGTCCTGAGCGCGGTGCGGACCCGACGCACGGCGGGCCGCCGCGGTGCGCCGGGTCAGAAGCGCCGGAGCAGCCCGAACACGGCCGCGGCGTACCCGGCGCGCGCGGCGCCGGTGGCACTCTCCACCCGCGCCCACAGGCCGCTCGCCCACTCCGCCCTCCCGGGCCGGTCGCCGGGATCGGGCTGGACGACCAGGTCCGGGTGCAGCAGGAAGGCGAGGGTCAGGACGGGGTCCGCGCGCCCCGGGGATCCGTTCTCCTGCCAGAGCGCGGCGCCGGCGCGGTCCGCCGCTTCGAGGTCCTCGGCCAGGACGCGCAGGACCTCGGCGTCCGGGCCGCGGTGGGCGGCCATCAGCCGGATCACCGCGGGGCGTGCCAGCAGCAGTCGCTCGTGGGCGGACCGGTCGCCGGGGGCCGGGGGCCGCGTGTCGCGGAACAGGGCGCGCAGTCCGGCGGGGGACACCTCCCGGCCGCGGAAGACCGGCGGCAGGTCGGGGCGCAGCTGGGCGACGAACGACGCCACGGCGAGGTTCACGTCCACCACCCCGCGCTGGAAGGGCGAGCGGTCGGCGAGCGTCACGCGCAGGTCGCGGGTGATCCACGAGTCGAGGGCGGCCCGCTCGGTGGTGTCGCCGAAGACCGAGACCGCCTCGGTCCAGTCGCGCTGCATCGCCGCCGCCAGTTCGCCGGCGTCGGCGTAGGCCGTCCCGGCGAAGCGGTAGGTCGGCACAGCGCCGGGCCCGGGCGGCGTCCCGGTGTGACCGGAGGTGTAGGGGGCACCCGTGTACCCGTCGCCGGGATCCGGCGGCGGCGCGTGCCCCGACGTGTGGCCTGCACCCGCCGGGTAGGGCGGGACCGCCGTGGAACCAGAGGTGTACGAGGCACCTGTGTACCCGTCGCCCGGATCCGGGGGAGGCGCCACGGATCCGGAGGTGTACGGGGCACCAGTGGGATTCGAGGCAGGACCAGTGGACCCCGGGGCGTGCGGACCGGCCGCGTGCCCGGAAGTGTAGGGGGCGCCCGTGTACCCGCCGCCCGGATCCGGCGGCGCGTGTTCGGCGGTGCGCGGAGCACCGGTCGGACCGGCCACAGGCGGGACCGCGGTGGAACCCGGAGCGTACGGGGCCGCCCCGTGACCGGCGGTCTGCGGGGTGCCCGGGTGCGCGGCTCCGGGGCTCTCCCCGGGGGTCGCGAGCTGCGTGTAGGCGCGGGTCGGGGGCACCGCCGGGCCGCCGACGGCCAGGGGGCGGCCGGTGACCAGGTGGTCCATCAGCGCGGCGGCGTCCGGTCTCCGGTCGGGGTCCTTGTCCAGACAGGCCCGGACCACCGTGGCGAGCGGTTCGGGGACGCCTCCGGTGTCCGGTTCGCTCGACAGGATGCGGGCGATCCGCGAGGCCTGGGTCGGGCCGGGGAACGCCTGGTGCGCGGTCGCCGCGAACACCATCACCGAGCCCCACGCGAACAGGTCCACCGCCGCGGTGAGCCGGGCGCCCTCCAGCTGCTCGGGCGCCATGTACCCGACCGTCCCGATCACGCCGCTGGCGGTCACGGAGGTCGCCTCCACCGCCCGGGCGATCCCGAAGTCGATCACCCTCGGCCCGTCCGGCGCCAGCATGATGTTGTCCGGCTTCAAATCGCGGTGCACCACGCCCGCGGCGTGGATCGCCGCCAGGGCCGTGGCCGTGGACACCGCCAGGCGCTGGAGCGCGGATCCCGTACGCGGGCCCTCCGCGGCCACCGCCTGCTGGAGGGTGGGGCCCTCGATGTACTCCGTGGCGATCCACGGCCGCTCCGCCTGGGGGTCGGCGTCCAAGATCGCCGCGATGCAGAACCCGCTCACCCGCCGCGCCTGCTCCACCTCGGCCGTGAAGCGCCGCCGCATGTCGGCGTCCTCGGCCCAGGCGGTGTGCAGGAGCTTGACCGCCGCCCGCGTGCCGTCCGCGCGCTCTCCGAGGAACACCTCGCCGAACCCGCCACGTCCCAGCGAGCGCACGAGGCGGAATCCGCCGACCGTCCGCGTCGTCTCCTCCACGGTCCTCCCACTCACCTCGCCGTACTGCCCGAACCTCCGCCGATCCTATGGGCCCGGGCGAGATCGGCGTCCATCCGCTGGAGGCCGCTGCGCAGTTCGGGCAGGAGGTGGGGCAGGCTCTCCAGGTGTCTGACCCTTCGCGCGCGGGCGATCGAGTCACCGTGCGCGCTGTGGTCCATGACGACCAGGATCACGAAGGCCATACCCGCGACCAGGCCCGTGAGCCAGCCCAGTGCCGCCATCAAGGGCATGTCGGCCGCTCCCGAGACCGTGCCGACGAAGAAGGACGTGCCGCCGATCCAGAGGGAGCACGTCTTCGCGGTTCCGTAGGACTTCTGCGTGCGCACCGTCGCCTCGAGGCGGGCGTACTCGCTCCGCGTGCTCTGTTCGCGCTCGCGCCACTCCGCGCGCTGGCGCGCGAGGCGGGTGACCGTGGGCAGGGCCCCGTAGACGGTCGCGGCGTATCCGGCGCGTTCGGCCCCGGTCGCGCCCTCCACGCGCGACCACAGGACCGCGATCCAGTCCCCCTCCGCACGCGGGATGCCCGGCTCCGGCGCCACCACGAGAGCGGGGTCGAGCAGGAAGGTCAGGATCAGGGCGGGATCCACCCTGGCCGGGACGTCGCGCCATCCGACCAGGTTCCGCACCAGCTCCTGGTGGAAGGCCGTCCCCGCGCGTTCGGCGGCGTCCAGGCTCCCGGCCAGCGAGCGCAGCTCCGCCGCGTCCCCCGTACCGTGCGAGGCCATCACTCGCAGGACCGCGGGCCGCGCGAGCAGGATCAGCTCGTTGGCCATCGGCGCGCCGGTCAGCAGCGGGCGCGGATCGTGGAAGAGCTTGCGCAGGCCCGGCACGGAGGCGTCGTGGCCGCGGAAGACGGGTGGCAGGTCGGGGCGGGCCTGGGCGACGAAGGACGCCACGGCCAGGTTCACGTCCCTCACCTGGCGGCGGAAGAGCGCGCGGTCGATCGTGGTGTCCCCCACGTCGCCCACGATCCACGAGCCGAGAGCGGCCAGCTCCGCGGCGTCGCCGAAGACCGCGACCGCCGCGGGCCAGTGCTCCTGCATGGCGGCGGCCAGGGCACCGACCCGGGTGAAGCGGATTCCCGCGAAGTGGTAGGGCGGTGCCTCACCGGGCGGCGCGGAGCCGGGCCCGGCTCCCGCGTAGGCGCCCTGGGTGAGCGGTGCCCGGGTCCCGCCGTCGGTGGCCGGCGGCTCCACTGACGGCTCCACCGCCTGCTCCACCGGCGGCGGCGCGGTCTCCAGACGGGTGTGGGTACGCGTCGCCGGGATCGCGGGCGCCCCCTCGACCCGGGTGGCCGCGGTGTACGCGACCGCGGGGCCGCCCGCGGTGGGGAGCGGGCGCCCGGTGACCAGGTGGTCGAGGAGCGCCGGGGCGTCGGGGCGCTGTCGCGGATCCTTGTCCAGGCACGCCCTGACCGCGGCGGCCAGGGGCGCGGGGACGTCGGCGGTCTCGGGTTCGCCGGACAGCACCCGCGCCACGCGCGAGGCCTGGGTCGGCCCGGGGAAGGCCTCGTGCCCCGTGGCGGCGAACACCATCACCGAACCCCAGGAGAACAGATCCACCGCCGAGGTCAGGCGCAGGCCCTCCAACTGCTCCGGCGCCATGTACCCGATCGTGCCGACCACGCCGCTCGCGGTCACCGACGTCGACTCCACCGCCCGGGCGATCCCGAAGTCGATCACCCTCGGCCCGTCCGCCGCCAGCATGATGTTGTCCGGCTTCAGATCCCGGTGCACGACCCCCGCGGCGTGGATCGCCGCCAGGGCCGTGGCCGTGCTCACCGCCAGGCGCTGGAGCTCGTCCCCGGACCGGGGCCCCTCCTCCACCACCGACGCCTGCAGGGTGGGGCCCTCGATGTACTCCGTGGCGATCCACGGCTGCTCCGCCTCCGGGTCGGCGTCCAGGATCCCCGCGATGCAGAACCCGCTCACCCGCCGCGCCTGCTCCACCTCGGCCGCGAACCGGCGCCGCATGTCGGCGTCGCCCGCCCAGCTCGCGTGCAGCAGCTTGACCGCCGCCCGCGCACCGTCCCCGGTCTCCCCCAGGAACACCTCACCGAACCCGCCGCGCCCCAACGACCGCACCAGCCGGTACTCGCCCACCGTGCGAGCGGCCCCGTCCATACGCGTCCCCATCTCCTGTTGTGTCGTCCTGTGGCCGGTCAGCCCTCGCTGATCCTGCGGGCCTGGGCGAGGTCGGTGCGGATCCGCTCCACGCCCGAGGTGAGTTGCGGGAGCTGGGCGTTGGAGTGCTCCAGTTCCATGACCCGGTGGGCGCGGCGCGCGGGGGTGCCGCAGACCACGCGACGGGCCGCCGTGCACGAGATCGCCCCGATCAGGCCCAGGACGGAGATCACGGCCAGGAGGCCGACGATCCAGTCCGGGGCGTCGAGGGCGTACTCCAGGACGAGCGAGCCGGGAAGGGCGAGGATCGCCCACCGGCTGTACCGCACGGCGTTGGTGAGGTGGACCTGGAGGCCGACCCGGTTCAGCAGGGTGTCGTGCTCCGCGGAGACGGACGCGAAGCGCTCCTCCCAGTGGCGCCGCTGGCGGGCGAGTTCGCGCAGGGTCGGCACGGCCCCGTAGACCATCGCCGCGTGGCCGGCGCTGTCGGGCACGGGCGCGGACTCGACCTTGCGCCACAGGATGTCGACCCACTCGGCGACGGCCTTGTCACCGTCGTTCGGCGGGACGGCGCGCTCGGGGTGCAGGAGGAAGGCCAGCACCAGCGCCGGATTGACGTGCACCCGCGTGCTCACCCATCCGGCCAGCTCGTTCCGGAGCCGTTCGTGGAAGGCGATCCCGGCGCGTTCGGCCTGCCCCAGGTGCTCGGCGAGCTGGTGCAGCGCACCGGGACGGCCGGAGTGGTGGTTTCCCATCACGCGCAGGACGTCGGGCCGGGCGAGCAGGGCCATCTCGTTGGCCAGGGGCGCTCCGGTGAGCACGGGCGCCGGGTCGGCGAACAGCTCGCCCAGCGCCTCCACGGAGGCGGGGCGGCCGCGGAAGACCGGCGGGAGGTCGGGGCGCAGCTGCGCGACGAAGGAGGCGATGGCGAGGTTGGCGTCCGTCGTCTGGCGCCGGAACAGGGCCCGGTCGACGGTGGTATCGCCCAGGTCGTCGATGATCCAGGCGCCCAGGGCGGCGCGTTCGGCGGCGTCGCCGAAGACCCGCAGGGCCGAGGGCCAGTCCTGCTGGAAGGCCTGCGCCAGCGCGCCCGGATCGGTGAACCGCACACCGCCGAAGTGGTACGGGGGCACCCCGCCGGTGTGGTGGGGGCCCGACGGCAGCGGGCCCGACGGCCCGGGACCGGTCGGCTGTGCCCCGACCGGCTGGTGACCGGAGTGGTACGGGCCCGACGGCGCGGCTCCGGAGTGGTGCGGCACGGGCGGGGCGCCGGGCGCCGACACGGACGCGGACGCACCGTCCTGTGCGGCGAGGCCGGTGTAGGCGCGCGTGGGGTCGACCGTGGCCGGTGGCGCCACACGCGTGGGGTCGACCGTGGCGGGCGGCGCCACACGCGTGGGGTCGACCTGCGGCGGCGCGTCCCCGGCGACCCTCGTCCGGTCCACGCCGACCCGGGTCCGGTCGTCGGGCCGGGGGGTGACCGTGGTGCCCTCCGCGTCCGGCGCCGGTGCGGGTGCCGACGTCGGTGCCGGTGCCGGCGTCCCCTCGGCCGGAGCGGCGATGAGCCGGTTGAGCAGCGTGGAGGCGTCGGGGCGCTGGTCGGGGTCCTTGTCCAGGCACGTCCGGATGATGCCGAGCAGGGGCTCCGGCAGAGCGCCCAGGTCGGGCTCCCCGCCCAGGATGCGGGCGATCCGCGACGCCTGCGTCGGGCCGGAGAAGGCCTCCTTGCCGGTGGCGGCGTAGACCATCACCGAGCCCCAGGAGAACAGGTCCACCGCCGAGGTCAGGCGGGCGCCCTCCAACTGCTCGGGCGCCATGTACCCGATCGTGCCGACCACGCCGCTGGCGGTCACGGAGGTCGTCTCCACCGCCCGGGCGATGCCGAAG
This sequence comes from Nocardiopsis aegyptia, assembly GCF_013410755.1. GTDB lineage: Bacteria > Actinomycetota > Actinomycetes > Streptosporangiales > Streptosporangiaceae > Nocardiopsis > Nocardiopsis aegyptia. Next base: position 6,064,258 of record NZ_JACCFS010000001.1, on the reverse strand, counting down.
TCGATCACCCGGGGCCCGTCCGCCGCCAGCATGATGTTGTCCGGCTTCAGGTCCCGGTGCACGACCCCGGCGGCGTGGATCGCCGCCAGCGCGGTGGCCGTGGACACCGCCAGGCGGTGCAGGTCGACTCCGCTGCGAGGGCCGTCCTTGTCGACCGCTTCCTGCAGGGTGGGGCCCTCGATGTACTCCGTGGCGATCCACGGCTGCTCCGCCTCGGGATCGGCGTCCAGAATCCCCGCGATGCAGAACCCGCTCACCCGCCGCGCCTGCTCCACCTCGGCCGTGAAGCGCCGCCGCATGTCGGCGTCGCCCGCCCAGCTGGCGTGCAGCAGCTTGACCGCCGCCAGCGTGCCGTCCGCGCGCTCCCCCAGGAACACCTCGCCGAAGCCGCCGCGCCCCAGCGACCGCACCAGCCGGTAGTCGCCGACCGTGCGCTCCGGCGGCCGCGCGCCCCCGTCCTCGCCCGTCCCGTCGTCCACAACCGCCCCGATCCCGCTCGCTCGTCCTCCTGGCCCCGGCCGTCCCACCGGAGCCCGTGCGAACTATAGCGACGGTCGGTGCCGTTCCGGTACGGAGCCGTCCACCGCCCGCGTCCCGGCCGGCGCCGGCGCGGCTACCGCCCCGTGCGGTGGGCGCCGCGCTGGACGCGCTGGACCAGGTCGTCGGTGAGTGAGCCGAAGCCGGTGGCGGCCCACACACTCTCCTCGGACGGCACCTCGTGATAGGCCACGGTGCGTCCCTCGTGCTCCACCTGGAGCACGTGCAGCCGGGTCCGGCCGCGCACCGCCTTGGCGCACGTACGGCACAGCGGGACCTGGGTGGTCTGCGTGGCACCGAGCCTGCGCCAGTCCGTCTCGGCGGTGTCGGTGCCGTGCAGCGGGTTGGCGTAGCAGTGGCGGCGCCGGGCCGGTGCCCGCCCGCCGCTCCGGGCCGCCGCCAGGCCGTCCTCGGCCAGGTCGAGCAGGACCAGCGCGCCGACGACGTCGGCGAGGGAGCCCTCGCGCATGGTCTCGGCGACCCTGCGGGCGGCGTCGTGGGCGTCCAGGGCGGAGCTCAGGGCCCGGGACGCGGCGGTGCCCGGAGCCGGTTCCATGGCGCCGAGGCGCTCGCCGACCTCGGTGAGCTCGCGTTCGACCTGGCGTTCCAGGGCGTCGCGCCGCGCCTGGTCGGCGTTGGCGAAGGCGGCGTGCTGGGGCAGGGCCGGCACCGGTCGCCGCCGGGTCCACAGCAGGTAGCCGCCCACCAGCACGAGCGCGGCCACGGCGCCGCCCCCGATCCACGGCCACGCCCCGGCCGACCCGGCCGACCCGCCCGTCCCGGCGTCACCGGCGTCCGCGGCCGGGGAGGGAGTGGAGCCGGTCGCGGGATCGGCGCCCGCCGGCTCCTGGGTCTCCTCGTAGGCGCGCATCTGTTCCTCGTAGGCCGCGGCGGGGTCGTCGGAGACGGCGTACTCCACGGCCAGTTCCACCTGCTCGGCGACCGGGGCGTCGAAGTCGGTGGCGTAGGAGGTGGCCAGGGACGCGTAGTGGGCGCGCTGGTCCGAGGGTTCGGCGGTGGAGGCGAGCATGTCGCTGCCCACCAGCCTCGCGCCCTCCAGGACGAGGTAGTGGGCGTCGCCGCCACCCGCCCGCTCGTGGACGGCCGCGGCCAGCCGCTGGGCGTCGCCGTTCCAGGCGTCGCCCGCCACCAGCGGGGTCAGGACGACGCGCACGGACAGCCCGCTCTCCTCGATGGCCGCGACCGCTGCGCTTCGCGCGTCCTCCGGCAGGGCGGTGTCGTAGGAGGGGTCGACGTAGACCGGCGACTCGGCCAGCGCGGTGGCGATGGTCTGGGCCGGTGACTCGGTCGGGGCGTCGGCACGCGCCGCCGCGGGCGCGGCCCAGACCAGAGCGGCCGCGCTCAGGACCAGGACGGCGCGGACACCGCCGGAGCGGATCGAGCGGGCACTAACGGGCACGGGATTCCTCCAACAGCTTCTCTCCGCTCAGGTTCTCGCGCGTCCCGTACCAGGAGGTGACCCAGCTGCGCTCGTCCAGCAACAGGTGCGGGACGCGCCGCCCGAAGGGGCCGGTGACCCTCAGCGGTGTGCGCAACGCCGGTGTCAACCGCAGGCAGCGGCCGCACAGGTGCAGGTCGGACCGATTCGCCTTGGGGATGCGGCCCTTGCCCGACGCGAAGTCGTGCAGGGGGTCGACCATGCACACCCGGCCGCCGCCACCCGCGCTGCCCTCCTCCAGGCGCCGCGCGGCGCGGCGGGCCAGCACGGTCGCCCCGACGAGGTCGAGTTCGTCGGGGTCCTCCCCGAGCACGATCAGCGCCGTGTCGAGGTCCCGGACCGCCTGGTCACCGGCGGGCAGGTCCCCGGCCGCCTTCAACGCGGCGATCGCGCGCTCGGCCTCACGGCGGGCCGTCGGGCGCAGCCGTCGGCCGGGGGTGGCGCGTGCCAGGCGCACCAGCAGGTACGGCGGGACGAACGCGAGACAGAGCAGGACGCCGAAGAGCGGGCCGAGGATGAGCAGTCCGGGCAGCAGTCCGTCGGCGGCGTAGCGTCCCAGGGGTGTGGTCGGCTCCTCGTCCTCGATCGTGTCGTCGTGGAGCCTCGCCGCCGCGGGGACGGTCGCCCTGGCCTCGGGGTCGAGCCGGGCCCCGCCGAGTTCGTCCACCAGCGCCAGGGCCACCTCGACACCCGCGGCCGAGGGCATGGCGTCCGACATCGCCGTGGACAGGTCGTAGGAGTCCGAGCCGGGGTCGACGCCCAGCAGGGCGAAGGCCCCTCTGCCGGACGTGCCGTCGACGACGACGTAGACCCCGTCCTCGCCCCGGGTGTGGGCGAGCGCGTGCGCCAGCACCTCGGGGTCGCCGTCGGACTCGTCGGTGTCGGCGAGGGGCACCGCGGCCACGTGGACCGGCACGGGGGCGGCGGCCACCGCGGCGTCCAGCTCCTCCAGCACCGCGGGGTCCACAGTGATGAGGGGGTCGGCGAACACCGGTGACCCCTCCCACGCGCCGATCACGCGGTCCACGCGTTCGGTGGCGGCGACGTACGGCGGCTCCGCCATCAGGTCCGCGCTCTCGGCGGCCTCCGGTTCTGGCGTGGCGGACTCCTCAGCGGGGGCAGAGGTGGCGTGGACCATGCCGGCCACGACGACCGCGGCGGCGACCGCCACGGACCCGCCCGCCCACGCCCACGAGCCGAACCGCACGCGCCGGTCGGACCTGCGCCACCAGACCAGGACGGCGGCGGTGAGGCCGAACCCCAGGGCCGTGCCGCCCACCACGCCGGCCACGGTCCCGGTGTTCTCCGGGCCGTTGGTGCTGTCCGGGCTCATGTCGTCCAGGAACTCCCGCCAGGCGGACGGGGCCTCGTCGTCCGACTCCACCGGCTCGGTGCCCTCGACGGGCTGGTTCAGGGCCTCGCTCAGCGCACGCTCGGCGCGCTCGGCGACGTCGGGGTCGAGGAGGGCGTCGACGTAGCCCGCCGCGAGCTGGGGGACGGGGGTCTCGTAGTCGTAGGACTCGTCGCTCAGGAGGACGCTGCGCGCGTCGCGCGTCGGCAGGTCGATCCCGGGCGTGGTGGTGGCGACGACGCCCGTCTGTCCCGCGTTCAGCAGCACGTACAGGCCCTCCCGGCCGGACCGCTCCTGCACAGCGGCCAGGAACTCCTCGCCCTCGAACGTCAACAGGCCGGTGGAGACGAAGACCTGATAGGGGACGCCCAGGCGGTCGAACTCGGCCCGGACCTGCTCCTGGACCCGCTCGAGGTCGTACTCCCCCGCCAGGATGTCGCTGACCACGACGGCCCGGCCCTCGGGCTCCTCGGCCATGAGGGCGGCGACGTGCGCCGCGGGCGTCGTGGGCTGCTCGGTCCCGTCGGCGGCGGCGGGTGCGGGTGCGACCACCACCAGAACCGCGAGGGCCGCGAGCAGCGCCGCGGCGACGGCCAGGAGGCGCACGGTGGGGCTGACAGGGGCTGCGGGGGCGTGCGGCATGCCGTGAGTTTACCCGGGGCGCGTGGGGACCCCGGCTCCCACCTGTCACAACGAGGCCGGGGCCGCCACCGTCGGTCGGACGGTGGCGGCCCCGGTGAACCGCGCGGCGCGCCGTTGTGGGCGCGGGCGGAGCCTGGTGGACTACTTCGCGATGAGCTGGCGCAGCACGTACTGCAGGATGCCGCCGTTGCGGTAGTAGTCGGCCTCACCCGGGGTGTCGATGCGCACCACGGCGTCGAACTCGACGCCGGTGTCGGTGGTCACCTTCACCGTGCTCGGGACGCGGCCCTCGTTGAGCTCGGTCACGCCGGTGATGGAGAAGGTCTCCTCACCAGTCAGGCCGAGGGAGTCGGCGGACTGGCCCTGCGGGAACTGCAGGGGCAGCACGCCCATGCCGATCAGGTTGGAGCGGTGGATGCGCTCGTAGGACTCGGTGATGACCGCGCGCACGCCCAGCAGGCTGGTGCCCTTGGCCGCCCAGTCGCGCGAGGAGCCGGAACCGTACTCCTTGCCGCCCAGGACGACGAGCGGGGTGCCCTGCTCGGCGTAGTTCTGCGCGGCGTCGTAGATGAACGACACCGGCGCGTCGGGCTGGGTGAAGTCGCGGGTGTAGCCGCCCTCGGTGCCCGGCGCGATCTGGTTGCGCAGCCGGATGTTGGCGAACGTCCCGCGGATCATCACCTCGTGGTTGCCGCGGCGCGAGCCGTAGGAGTTGAAGTCGCGGCGCTCCACGCCGTTCGCCTTCAGGTAGTCGGCCGCCGGGGTGCCCGGCTTGATGGCGCCGGCCGGGGAGATGTGGTCGGTGGTGACCGAGTCGCCCAGCTTGGCCAGCACGCGGGCACCGGAGATGTCGGTGACCGGCGCCGGGGTGGCGTCCATCCCGTCGAAGTACGGGGGCTTGCGCACGTAGGTGGACTCGCCCTCCCACTCGAAGGTGTTGCCGGTGGGCGTGGGCAGCGAGCGCCAGCGGTCGTCGCCGGCGAACACGTCCGAGTACGCGGACTCGTACATGTCCGAGGCGATGGCCGAGTCCATGACCTGCTGGATCTCCTCGGCGGTGGGCCAGATGTCGGCCAGGAAGACCGGCTGGCCGTCCTTGCCGACGCCCAGGGGCTCGGTGGTGATGTCCACGTCGAGCGAGCCGGCCAGCGCGTAGGCGACCACCAGCGGCGGCGAGGCCAGGTAGTTCATCTTCACGTCCGGGTTGATCCGGCCCTCGAAGTTGCGGTTGCCGGACAGGACCGCGGAGACCGCGAGGTCGTTGTCCTGGACCGCCTTGGAGATCTCCTCGGGCAGCGGACCGGAGTTGCCGATGCAGGTGGTGCAGCCGTAGCCGACCAGGTTGAAGCCCAGCTTGTCCAGGTAGGGCGTCAGGCCGGAGCGCTCGTAGTAGTCGGTGACGACCTTGGAGCCCGGGGCCATGGAGGTCTTGACCCACGGCTTGCGGGTCAGGCCCTTCTCCACCGCCTTCTTGGCCAGCAGGGCGGCGCCCAGCATGACCGAGGGGTTGGAGGTGTTGGTGCACGAGGTGATCGCGGCGATCACGACGGCGCCGTGGTCGATCTCGGTCTCCGTGCCGTCGGCCATGGTGACCTTGACCGGGCGGTGCGGACGGCTGTTCGCGGACGCGGCCGGGGCGTCGGAGGCCGGGAAGGACTCCTTGCCCGCCTCGTCGTCGGAGACGTAGTTCTGGACGTCGTGGCGCCAGGTCGGCTTCGCCGCGGACAGCGCGATCCGGTCCTGCGGGCGCTTGGGGCCGGCGATCGACGGGACGACGTCGCCCAGGTCCAGCTCCAGGTACTCGGAGAAGACGGGCTCGACCGACGGGTCGTGCCAGAAGCCGTTGGCCTTGGCGTAGGCCTCGGTCAGGGCGACCTGCTGCGCGGAGCGGCCGGTCAGCTTCATGTACCGGATGGTCTCGTCGTCGACCGGGAAGATCGCGGCGGTGGAACCGAACTCCGGGCTCATGTTGCCGATGGTGGCGCGGTTGGCCAGCGGCACGGACGCGACGCCGTCGCCGTAGAACTCGACGAACTTGCCGACCACACCGTGCTCGCGGAGCTGCTCGGTGATGGTGAGCACCAGGTCGGTGGCGGTGGTGCCGGGCTTGAGCTCACCGGTCAGCTTGAAGCCGACCACGCGCGGGATGAGCATGGAGATCGGCTGGCCGAGCATGGCGGCCTCGGCCTCGATACCGCCGACGCCCCAGCCCAGGATGCCCAGGCCGTTCTGCATGGTGGTGTGCGAGTCGGTGCCGACGCAGGTGTCGGGGTAGGCCTGGCCGCCGCGGGACATGGTCACGCGGGCCAGGTGCTCGATGTTGGCCTGGTGCACGATGCCGGTGCCGGGCGGGACGACCTTGAACTCGTCGAAGGCGGTCTGGCCCCAGCGCAGGAACTTGTAGCGCTCGTAGTTGCGCTCGTACTCGATCTCGACGTTGCGCTCGAACGCGTCGGGGCGACCGAAGAGGTCGACGACGACGGAGTGGTCGATCACCAGCTCCGCGGGGGCGAGCGGGTTGATCTTGTCCGGGTCGCCGCCCAGGTCGCGGACGGCCTCGCGCATGGTGGCGAGGTCGACGACGCAGGGCACGCCGGTGAAGTCCTGCATGATCACCCGCGCGGGGGTGAACTGGATCTCCTGGCTGGGCTGCGCCGCGGCGTCCCATTCGCCCAGGGCCCTGATGTGGTCGGCGGTGACGTTCGAGCCGTCCTCGGTGCGCAGGAGGTTCTCCAGCAGCACCTTCAGGCTGTAGGGAAGCCGGTTGGCGCCCTGCACGGCGTCCAACCGGAAGATCTCGTACGACTCGTCGCCAACGCGCAACGTGTCACGGGCGCCGAAGCTGTTCGCGGACACGGTGTCTGCCTCCTGATCTCGCCACTTTGTCCCCAGCATCCCGCCTCGTCGGGCGGGAGCGGGACCTGCCGCTTCTGAGCGGACGCGGGGCCGATGGGCCGCGGGGTGGCCTTCGCCTTCTCGGGCGTCCGTCAGAACCGCTGCCCTGGAGCGGGCCGGGGGGAGCCCCGCAGTTATCTTGATGTCAAGGTATCCAACTTGTATCTCGATATCAAGTTATCGGGTCGCTCCCCGGCCCCCGCGACCGCCCCCCGCGGTTCGCGGTCAGTCCAACTGCGGAACGACCCGCGAGGCCACCAGCTCCAGGTGGTCCAGATCGGACATGTCCAGCATCTGCAGGTACACGCGCTCCGCGCCCGCCTCGCCGAACCGGCCGATCTTGTCCACCAGTTCGTCGGGCGACCCGGCCAGGCCGTTCTCCCGCAGCTCCGGCACCTGACGGCCGATCCGGTCGGCGCGCTCGGTGATCTCCGCCTCGTCACGGCCCACGCACAGCACCTGCGCGGCCGAGTAGACCATCGGCGCGGTGCGCCCGGAGGCCGAGACCGCCGCCCGCGTCCGGTCGAAGGCGGCGGCGGTGTCCTCGAGTGAGGCGAAGGGCACGTTGTACTCGTCGGCGAACTTCGCCGCCAGGCGCGGTGTGCGCTTGGGCCCGGTGCCCCCGATCAGGACCGGCGGACGAGGACCCTGCTGCGGTTTGGGCAGCGCGGGCCCCTCCGCCAGACGGTAGTGCTTGCCCTCGTACTTGAAAGTGTCCCCCGCCGGGGTCGACCACAACCCGGTGATGATGTCGAGCTGTTCCTCGTAGCGGTCGAAGCGCTCGCGCGCGGTGGCGGGGAAGGGGATCCCGTACGACGCGTGCTCCTGCTCGTACCACCCGGCGCCGAAACCGAAGTCGACCCGGCCGCCGCTCATCCGGTCGACCTGGGCCACGGAGATGGCCAGTGGGCCGGGGTAGCGGAAGGTGGCGGCGGTCATCAGGGTGCCCAGACGGATACGGGAGGTCTCCCGGGCCAGGCCGGCCAGAGTGATCCACGCGTCGGTCGGGCCGGGGAGCCCGTCGGTGTCGCCCATGTGGAGGTAGTGGTCGGAACGGAAGAGGGCGTCGAATCCCAGGTCCTCCGCCGCTCTGGCGACGGCGAGCTGGTCCTCGTACGTGGCCCCCTGTTGGGGTTCAAGGAAGATCCTCAGGCGCATACGCCCCATTTTCGCCCATCCGCCGCAGCCTCGGCGCACACGCCGCGCGGATACTGTGGAAAACCGTGCCCCCAGCCGTACCCACCGGGCCGAACCGAACCCCGCCACGACCGCGATAAGCCATCACGTGAAGCTGCTCCGCCGCGCCCGACGACGCGCCCCCTCGCCCGACAGCACCGACGCGGTGCTGCTCGCGGCCGTCGCCGACGGTTCCACCGAAGCCCTGGAAACACTGCACCGCAGACACGCCCCCTGGCTGCGCGCCCGGCTGCGCTACCGCTGTTCGGACCCCGACCAACTCGACGCCGCGCTCCAGGAGACCTTCCTGGCGGTGTGGAAGAACGCCGGATCGTTCACACCCCGCCCCGGCGACCCCGACGCCGGTGCCTGGCTGTGGACCATCGCGATCCGGCAGCTGATCTCCCAGCTGCGCAAACGGGCCAACCGGTGGATCGCCGACAGCGACTCCGAACCCTACGAGACCATCGGCGACGCCTCCGCCGAGGACACCGTGCTGCTCAACATCGAGCACGGGCCACTGGGCGCCGCCCTGCACACCCTGTCCCCCGAACTGCGTTCGGCCATCCAGGCCACCGTCCTGGACGGACTCACCGTGCGTGAGGCCGCCGAGATCCTCCAGATCCCGGAGGGAACGGTCAAGACACGGGTGATGCGCGCCAAGGCACGTCTACGGGAGGCCCTGACATGAGCTGGCACCTGACCCCCGCCCAAGTCGACGAGTACGTGTCGTCCACCGTCGACGACGTCACCGCCATGTCCGTGGAGGCCCACCTCATGCACTGCCCGCCCTGCCGGTCCCTGGTACCGGCCGACGAGGCGTGGCTGGCCGACAGCTGGGCCGACCTGCGCGACATCGTGGACCGGCCCCGCGTCGGCCTCCTGGAGCGCGGCCTGACCGCTGTGGGCCTGCGGCAGACCACCGCCAAACTCCTGACCGCCACCCCGCAGCTGTACCGCGCCTGGCTCGTGGCCACCGTGGTGGTCCTGGGCGCCGCCCTGCTGATCGCCTACCACCTGCCGCGCGGCTCCCTGCTGTTCGCCTTCACCGCGCCCGTCGTACCCCTGGTCGGCGTCGCCGTCGCCTACGGGCGCGGCGTGGACCCCGCCCACACGCTCACCTCGGTCACACCGATGGCGGGGCAGCGGCTGCTGTTCCTGCGCTCGTGCGCGGTCCTGTTCCCCGCCCTGGTGATGTGCACGGCGGCCGCGGTGCTCATGCCCTCCCCCACGACCCTGTGGAACGCCGGGTTCTGGCTGCTGCCGTCCCTGACGCTGGTCGCCGGATCGCTCGTGCTCAGCCGCTGGATGCACATGAGCGCCGCCGGCGCCGCGGTGGGCGGCCTGTGGGTGCTCGCCATGGTGCTGTTCGCCGTCACCGACCAGGTCTCGGTCCTGGAACTCTTCGCCCCCGTGTCCCAGTTGTGGTGGGCCGCCGCGCTGGCCGCCCTGATCGCCGCGATCGTCCTGAGGGTGAGGCCGGCGTGAGTGCTCCGACCACGATCACCGCGCCGATCCACGCACGCGGCCTGGTGCGCCGGTACGGATCGCGCAACGCCCTGGACGGCGTCGACCTGGACCTGGGGGCGGGGGTCACCGGGCTCCTGGGCCGCAACGGCGCGGGCAAGACCACGCTCCTGCGCAGCCTGGCCACGGACCTGGACGTCAGCGCCGGCCGGCTGCGGGTGCTGGGCCGCGATCCCGGCGACGCCGCCGAGCGCACCGAGATCCGGCGCCGGCTGGGCTACCTGCCGCAGAACCCGGAGTTCTACCCGCACTTCACCGCGTTCGGGCTGCTGGACTACATGGCGGTGCTCAAGGAACTGGGCGGGCGCCGGGCCCGCCACGACGAGATCCGCCGGAGCCTGGACCGCGTGGGCCTGACCGAGCGCCGGCACACCAGGGTGCGGCGCCTGTCGGGGGGCATGCGTCAGCGGCTGGCTCTGGCCGCGGCGCTGATGGGCGACCCCGAACTGCTGCTGCTCGACGAGCCGACCGTCGGCCTGGACCCGGAACAACGCATCCTGTTCCGCAATCTGGTCTCGGAACTGGCCGTGCGCAGCACCGTGGTGCTGTCCACCCACCAGATCGAGGACGTGTCGGCGCTGTGCCAGCGGGTGGTGTGCCTTGACCGGGGGCGGGTGGTCTTCGACGGCACGCCGGCCACGCTGATCGGCCGGGCCCGCGGCCACGTGTGGGAGCAGACGGGCCGTCCCGGGGACGGGGTCACCACGTGGCGGCTGGCCGACGGCCGCTACCGCGTCCTGACCACGCGGCGCGGCGAACCGGCGCCGTCCGGCGACCGGACCGCCGTCGAACCCACCCTGGAGGACGCCTACCTCCTGCTGACGGGCGTGCAGCGGGGCGCGCGGTGAGCCGAACGGCCACCTTCGCGCGACTGGCGGCGTTCGACGCGCGCCGGATGGCCGTCAACCCGCTGCTGTGGCTGGGCACGGCCCTGGCGGTCTACCTCTACGCCTGGCCGCGCTACTGGGTGGCGACGGCCCCCACCCTCGCGGAGTACTACTCCGCCCTGGAGGGCGCCGCCGCGGTGGTCGCGGCCACGATGGCCGCCGTGGTCTGCTTCCCGGCGATGCGCGAGGTCGCCCACTCGCGGCGGACCATCGCCGTCCTGGGGCCGGTGGGCCGCCTGATGGCCCTGAGCACGGCGTCGGCCCTGATCACCACCACCGTCATGGCGGCGGTCGCGCTGCTGGACCCGTTCCTGCGGTCCGCTCCCCTCGCCGGCACGCTGAGCCCGCTGGCCCACCCCGCCCCGTTCCTGGTCGCGGCCGCGGGGCCGCTGGCGGCGATCGCCGTGGTCGCCTGGACGCGCACCTACGCGCCGCTGATCGCCCTGTCCCTGGCCGTCCCGGCCCTGCTGCTGTACCGGTACTCCGTGACGGACATGGGCCTGGAGACGGCCGTCTACCAGATGTCCCGGGTGACCGACCTGGTCCAGCGCCCGTTCGGCTTCCGGAGCCCGGCCGTCATCCCGCTGGCCGCGCTACAGCTCGCCTACACGGCCCTGGCGACGGCCGTACTGGTCGCGGTCGTCGCGGCCGTGCGCGCCCGGCCGGCCCGGCGCGGGGCCCTGCTGGCGGCCGCGGCCGTGCTGCTGGTCGGCGTGGCCGGAACCGTCGGCTACGGGCGCCTGGCCTACACCACCGAGACGGCCTTCCCCGACGAGGCGATCCACGGGGCCTCCGCCGAACAGTGCCAGGTCCGCGACGGCATCACGTACTGCCCCCTGCCCGGCTACGAGGCCTGGGTGGACGAGTGGCACGGCGCGATCGGACCGTCCATGGCCCTGCTGCCCGAGGCCGCCCACGACGACCTGCCCGTGGTGTGGCAGGACGGGGACGCCTACAACCGGAAGCTGGACGTCCCGTCCGACCGCGCCGTGACGGTGTACGAGTACCTGGAGACCGAGGAGCCGTACACGCGGTCGATCCTGGTCGGTTCGGCCGCCCTGGCCACGCTGGGCCTGGGCGAGTACGACTGGGAGTGGTGCCGGGGCACCGGGCAGTCGAGGTTCGTGGTCGTGGCCTGGCTCGCGAGCACCGCGCACGAGGTCCCCGCGGCCGACCGGCGGGAGGCCGCGGCCATGATGCTCAGCAGCTACTCCCCCTCGGCGGCCGACCTGGAGCTGCTGCGGGCCCTGATCGACGACGTGCCCCGGCAGCGGACGGCGGAGGCCCTGGCGGAGCGGTGGGTGCCGCTGTCCACCCCGGAGGGCACGACCCTGGAGCTGGCCGAGCTGGTGGGGGTGTCCCTCACCGGGAGCGCGGACACCAAGGCCACGGTGGCCGAATGGGAGCGGATCTTCCCCGAGCTCGAGCCGGAGGTCTACCAGACCTGGGGCGAGATCGCCGACTGCGCCTGACCGGCCCACGGTTCGTCCGAAGACGAGCAGACGCACGCATTGCATGCACTGCATGCTGCGGTCTTCCCATGACCAATGTGAGCATCAGAGACGTACCGGAAGAAGTCGTCAACAGGGTCCGTTCCCACGCTGCCAGCCAGGGAAAGAGCCTTCAGGCCTATGTTCGCGAACTCCTGGAGCGCGACGCCCGGACCGCACCCGCAAGCCACGAGGGCACCCGGGGGACTCGCCTGATCATGCGCCTACAGGCTCTCGAACAGCGGAACGAATACGCCCATATGAGTACGGATGAGTACCTGGAGCGCATCCGTGGCTGACACGCTGATCGACTCCCGCGTCCTCATCGACGTCATCAAGGAAGACGCCGCTTGGGCCGAGTGGTCGGCGATCGTGCTGGCCGAGGCGGCCGACACCGGACGCGTGGTCATCAGCCAGTTGGTGTATGCCGAGGTGTCCTTGTGCCTGGCCGACCCGGGCCAGTTGGACGCCGCCCTCGACGACCTCGTGGACCGTGAGGACCTGCCGTGGAAGGCGGCCGAGCTCGCGGCGGCCGCGCACGCCGAGTACGGCAGGCGGGGAGGAAGCAAGAGGAAGCAAGACGTCGCCCATGCCGGACTTCTCTATCGGCGCCCACGCGGCTGTGCGTGGATATCGACTCTTGACACGGAACAGGAAGGACTTCATGAGCTACTTCCCCGGTCTGGACATCACCGCCCCCCTGAAATGCGAAGGACGAGATCGCCGACTGCGCCTGACCGGCCCAGGCCCGCGTCTCATCCGGTGACGACGCCCCGACGGTCCCGTTCCCCGTGCCGCGACCTGGCGCGGGTCGGGCGCCTGCGGTAGGACGACCAGGTCACCAGCGCGCACACCAGGTAGAACACGACGAACACCGCGAACGCCGGCACGGCCGTGTCCCACCGGGTGTAGGACTCGCGCAGGGCCATGTTGATGCCGACACCGCCCAGTGCCCCCACCGCGCCGATCATGCCGAGCAGTGTGCTGGAGGTGTGCTCGGCCCGTGCCCGTGCCTCCTCCGCGGGCACGCCCCTGGCCGCCAGGTCCTGGGCGCGGGCCGCGTACACGGACGGGATCATCTTGTAGGTGGACCCGTTGCAGATCCCGGTGAGCGCGAACATGGCGGCGAAGACCGCGACGAACAACAGCACCGACCCCGCCGCCAGGGCGGGGACCACCAGCGTGCCGACGGCCGCCATGCCGAGGAAGGCCCGCAGGGTGACGCGCGCGCCGCCGAAGCGGTCGGCGAGCCAGCCGCCGAGCGGACGGATCACGGAACCGACCAGCGGCCCCACGAACGCGATGGACGCCGCCTCCAGCGGAGTACGGCCGAACTCGTCCTGGAGGAGCAGGCCGAACGCGAACCCGAAGCCGATGAACGAGCCGAACGCGCCCACGTAGAGCAGCGACATGATCCAGAAGTGGCGTTCACCGAAGGCGCGCAGCCGCGTCCGCGCTCCGGTGCGCGCGTGCGCCAGGTTGTCCATGAACCGCCACGCCACCCACACGCCCAGCGCGAGCGCGGGCAGGAACAACAGCGGCAGGAGGTGGCCGACCGCCGCACCCGCCACGGCGATCACGGCGAGTCCGGCGAACTGCACCGAGGCCACCCCGACGTTGCCGCCGCCCGCGTTCAGACCCAGGGCCAGGCCCTTGTGGTGCTCGGGGAAGAAGTAGTTGATGTTGGTCATCGACGACGCGAAGTTGCCGCCGCCCAGGCCGGCCGTGGCCGCCAGGGCGAGGAAGACGGGGAAGGGCGTCTCGGGCCGCTGCATGAGGACGGCGGCCAGCACCGTGGGCACGAACAGCAGCGCCACCGAGACCATCGTCCACGTGCGGCCGCCCACCCGCGGCGCGAGCAGGGTGTAGGGCACCCGCAGCACGGCACCGACCAGGGCGACGGCCGAGACGAGCAGGAACTTCTGCCCGCCGGTGAAGGCGAACCCGGCCTCGGGCGTCATGAACAGCACGAGCACCGACCACAGGCTCCACACGCAGAAGCCCAGGTGCTCGGTCGCGATCGAGGCCCACAGGTTGCGGTTGGCGACGGTGAAGCCGTGTTCGTCCCAGAAGCGGGTGTCCTCCGGGTCCCACCGGGTGATCCAGCGCGGACGTCGGGCGAGGCGTTCGGAGTCCATGGGGGGTCCTCAGGAAGGGGATACCGACCCCGACGACGCTAGGAAGGCGCGATGTCGGCGGTGGTGCCCTCCCATGACGCACCCGCAACAGGGGTCTCACTCTGGACGGTCGGCCCTGTGAGTTCGGACCAACCTCGCAAAGTGGTCGGCGAAGGACGCCGCACGTGAGCGAATCCGCAGGTCCGGAAGCCGTCCGCCCCTGGCCGACCACCCCCGGGCTAGAGGTCGTCGAACGAGTCCTCACCCGGCCGGGTCGGGTGGACGCGCCACGTCCGGCGTCTTCGGCTCCCCGGTGTCGGACCGGGCACGTGTCTCTGCGATCGCCTGGTCCACCCGTCCGGCAGGGGCCAGGAGCATCACCCATCTCGAACCACTCCTCCGACATGCCGCCGTCGCGTCGGGCCAGATCGTCGACCACGGCCAGGGCCTCGTCCGGCCGCCCCTGCTCGGTGAGGAGCGTGCCCAGCTCCTCGACGACCGGCGCCGTGCCGTCGCCGTCCCCGCGCAGCTCCAGGTGTCGCGCGAAGCGCTGGGCAGCGCGCCACCCAACGGCAGAAACTACGTCGAGGCGCGGCTGGACATGGCCGGGCAGTGGCACAAGTCCACGCACAGCGGCGGGAACGGCGGGGACTGTGTCGAGGTGGCTCGGAGTTCTGTCGGGGCGGCGATGCGGGACACGCAGAACCGCGACCGCGGGCACCTGGAGTTCCCCCTGGACGAGTGGAACGCGCTGATCACCGGGGTCGGCGCTTCCGTTCCCTCACACCCGCATGACGCACGAACGGCGCACGTCCCGGTCCGCTTCGGATCCGGGGCGTGCGCCGTCGTCATGTCAGTCCTGGTCCTGCTCCTGGTGGCGGCGGGCCTTGTGGACCGGCTCCAGCACGGCCAGGCACTCCACGTGGTGGGTCATCGGGAACGCGTCGAAGGCGCGGATGTCCATCAGCCGGTAACCGCTGCGCTCGAACTCCGCCAGGTCGCGGGCCAGCGTCGCCGGGTCGCACGAGACGTAGGCCACCGCGCGCGGCCGCATGCCCGTCACCGACCGCACGACCTTGACGCCCGCGCCCGCGCGGGGCGGGTCCAGCACGACGACGTCGGCGCGCACGTCCGCCCACTCGCGCAGCTGCGCGGCCACGTCGTTCTTCTCGACCCGGACCTGCTCCATGTCGCGCAGGTTGTAGGTGGCGTCGCGCACGGCCTCGGCCCCGCTCTCCACGCCCATCGCCCGGCCCTCGGGGCCCACGGCCTCGGCCAGCGCGCCGGTGAACAGCCCGGCGCCGCAGAACAGGTCCATGGCGGTCTCGCCGGGCAGGGGCTTGAGGGCGTCCATCACCGCGGCGGTCAGGACCTCTCCCGCCGCCGGGTGGACCTGCCAGAACCCGCCGGCGCTCACCCGGTACTCGCGCCCGGCGACCGTCTCGCGGACCCCGCGGCGACCGCGTACGGCCTGGACCCGGCCGCCCTTGAAGCGGCGCAGCACAGCGCTGGAGGCCTTCAGCTCCGGGAGCGTGGTCAGCCTGGCCTTGGTGGGAGTGACCACGACGGCGCGGTCGGCGCAGGTGGAGGAGGCGACCGCCTCGACGTCCTTGACGTCCGGCCAGCGCGTCTCGGTCACACCGAGCTCGGTCACGCCCGGGTGGGCGATCAGGCAGCGGTCCACGGGCTCGATGCCGTGGGCGCGGTGCCGGCGCAGGCCCGCGCGGCCCTCGTCGTCGACGGAGAAGCGGACCCGGGTACGCCAGCCCAGGCCGTCGGGGGTGCCGGGCAGCTCCTCGACCACGACCTCGCGCTCGATGCCCGCGATCCGGCTGAGCTGGTCGGAGACGACCTGCCCCTTCATCCGGCGCTGGGCCTCCAGGGAGGCGTGCTGCCAGTCGCAGCCGCCGCACTTGCCGGGGCCCGCGAAGGCGCAGGGCGCCTCGACGCGGTCCGGGGAGGCGGTCAGGATCTCGATGGCCTCACCGCGCAGGAAGCGGGTGGTCTCCTCGGTGACGCGCACGCGCACCCGCTCACCCGGCAGCGCGTGGCGGACGAACACCACCTGGTCGTCGTGGCGCCCCACGCACCACCCGCCGTGCGCGACGTCGTCGACGGTCAGTTCGTACTCGTTGCCCACACGGGTCACAAGGGTTCCTTCACTGGTCGGGTCACATTCCGGGTGACCCTGCACGCACAGCCACCGATCCTTACCAATCTAGGGCATGTTCAGCGGAAACTCGCCCGGCTGCGCCCTTGTGGCATGGTGTGATTGAGAGGGCTCGCGGGCGTGACGCGGCCAACGAGGCGACAGGGGTGCTGGCAGGTGCACATCGTGATCATGGGGTGCGGCCGGGTGGGGTCCACCCTGGCGCACACACTGGTGGACCTCGGGCACACCGTGGCGGTGATCGACCAGGATCCGGAGGCGTTCCGGCGGCTGCGGGGCTCGGTGTCCAAGCACGGGGTCCGCGGCGTGGGGCACGACCGGGAGGTCCTGCTGGCCGCCGGCATCGACCGCGCGGGCGCCTTCGCCGCGGTCAGCAACGGTGACAACTCCAACATCATCTCCGCCCGGGTCGCACGTGAGGCCTTCGGTGTGGAGAACGTGGTCGCGCGGATCTACGACCCCCGCCGCGCCGAGGTCTACCAGCGGCTGGGCATCCCCACGGTGGCGACCGTGCGGTGGACCGCCGACGCGGTCCTGCGCCGCATGGTGCCCGGTGACGGCCGCCTGACCGCCGGCCCCGAATGGCAGGACGCGTCCGGCACCCTGGCCATGACGGAGGTCACGCTGCCCGAGCACTGGGCCGGGCGCACGGTGGACGAGCTGGAGGGGCACGCGGACCTGCGGGTGGTGTACCTGGCCCGGCAGGGGCGGATCGTGCTCGCGGGCCCGGGCGGGCTCCTGGAGCGCGGCGACGTCCTGCACGTGGTCGGGCACGGGCGCGAACTGGAGGACACGGTGGGCCGCCTGGACGGCGACAACGGAACGGGGCGTGGTTGAGGTGCGGATCGCCATCGCGGGAGCCGGGAGCGTGGGGCGCTCCATCGCCACGGAGCTGGCGGGCAACGGCCACGACGTCCTGCTCATCGACCGCGACACGCGGGCGATCGGGGTCGACGACCTGCCCCAGGTGGAGTGGCTGCTCGCCGACGCCTGCGAGCTGGCCACGCTGGAGGACGCCCGGCTCGGCGACTTCGACGTGGTCATCGCGGCCAGCAGCGACGACAAGGTGAACCTGGTGGTCTCCCTGCTGGCCAAGACCGAGTTCGACGTGCCGCGGGTGATCGCCCGGATCAACGACCCCGTCAACGAGTGGCTGTTCAACGAGTCCTGGGGTGTGGACCTGGCGGTCTCCCCGCCGCGGCTGATCGCCGACCTGGTCGAGGGCGCCGCGGACGAGGACCTCGACGACGAGGGGACGCTGCCCCCGCTGCCCGGAGCGGAGATCGCCGAGTCGGTCCTGCACGCCGCCAGCCCGTTCGTGGGCGGCCCCGAACGCGAACTGACCCGGGCCCTGCCCAAGGGGGTGGCCCTGGTCGCCGTCCTGGGCTCGGGCGGAGTACGGCCGCCCGACCCCGGGCAGACGCTGTCGGTGGGCGCCACGGTGGTGTTCCTGGCCGAGCAGGACGCCCTCGACGCCCTGGAGCACCTGCTGGGACCGGTCGACGCCGAGGAGGACTCGGCGGGCTGACGTCCCCGCCGACTGCTAGCGTCCCGGCATGCCCTCACACACCTTCCACGTGATGCACGCCGACGGCCCCGTGGCCGACGACGCCGCGGGGACCCGCGTCGGCGGACTGCCGCTGCTGCCGCCCGGAACTCCGTGGCCGCGCTGCGCCGACGACTCGTGCCGCCGGAACCTCGCCTTCATGGGACAGATCGACCTGTCGGGGACCGGTCCGGCCGCCCCGGCCGAGGCGTCGGCCGAAGTGTCGGTGTCGGTGGAGGAGCGGAACGGATCGGTGCTCGCGCTGTTCCACTGCCTGGACTGGTGCGTGCAGACGGGGACGATGTACGGCTCGTCCCACGCGGCCTTCCTCTTCCCGTGTGCGGGGCTCGTGGCCACGGAGCCGCCCGGTGGATCGGAAGGGCCGCTCGACCGCGAGGGGGACCGGATGGTCCTGCCCGCCGCGGGGATCGCGGTCACACCGATCGAGGTGGAACCGTCCGACGATCCCGACGATCCCGAGGACGACCCGCCCGTGTCCTTCTACCAGGGGCGGGACGCCTGGGTCGACCGTGAAGGCCACCCCTACGCGGACTTCCTCGGCCAGTGGGCGGGCGCGCCCACCTGGATCCAGGACGACGACACACCGGAGTGCGCCGCCTGCGGCCACGGCATGGACTTCGTCGCGCAGTTCAACTCCAGTGACCGCCACTACCGGCCGGTGTACTTCGGCGACTACGGCTACGGATACGTGTTCGCGTGCGAGCCGTGCGGCACCGCGGCGTTCCACGTCCAGGACTGAGCCCGAGGGCCGCGGGCTAGGCCTGCTCCCGCGAGTCGGGGTCGGCGGCCAGGGGGGTGCGGCCCCGGGCCAGCACCCACACCATGGCGGCGAAGGCGGCGACCTGCAGGGGCCAGCCCATCGCGACCTTGGAGAAGCCGAGCAGCGCGAAGGTGTCGGCCCACTCGTAGTGGTCGGCGAGCCAGAGCGGGTACTGCACCAGGACGCGGATCACGCACGGCAGCACCAGCAGCCAGGTGAGCCGCGAGGCCAGTCTGACCACCGCCGGGTCGGCCCGCCAGGAGGTGAAGTCCTCCTTGTGGCCGATGAACGGGCCGATCATCAGCCCGATCGCCGGCCATCGCACGAGTACGGAGATCGACAGCACCACCGCGTAGATCGCGTTGTAGTAGATGCCCGGGAGGAAGGCGTCGGCGGCGTTCCCGCTGCGCATGGCGAAGAGCGCGGCGATGCCGATCCCCAGCAGGCTGGTGATCACGTACTGCACCGAGGAGCGCTGGACGAGCCGGACGGCGCCGAGCAGCAGGGCCGCGGCCACACCGGCGTAGATCGACAGGCGCAGTTCGGAACTGATGATGTAGGAGATGGTGAACGTCAGCGTGGGGACGGCCGCCTCGACCATGCCGCGCTTGCCGCCCAGGGCCTTGGCCAGCTGGGCCCGGACCAGCGCCTCGACCGTGCCCTCGGTGACCTTCGGTGCTCCGGCCGCGTCGTCGGCGGGAGCGCCCTCTCCGGCGTCCCGCTGCTGCTCAGTCATTCCGCTCCAGGGACAGGTTCCGTACTCTGGGCCCGCACCCTGCCGCCTCCGCTCCCACGGACGGCGGACGGAGCGACCCGCCATGGCCTCCCACCCTATTTCACGGACGGGCGCCCCCGGGGCGGCGCCGGAGCGGCCATCGCGGCCGTCGAGCCCACTTGTCGCCTTTCGAGCCCTCTTGTCCCGTGTCCGACCTCACACCTCGCACGCATCCGTATCCGGACCGTTGCCCTCGCGCCCCCGACTCACCCCCCAGGAGCCCCGTATGGACACTCCCCCGTACCCCCTGTCGCTCGCCTTCGCCGCCTGGATGGACCCGGCGCGCGGGGCCGGACCCGTGAGCGGTGGGAGTGGGTGCTGGGAGCGGATCCCGAGCGCTGCCTCGCGGAGCTGGACCCCGCGGTCGCCGACGAGCCTGGACTGGACCTGGCCACCGCCAACGACATCCACGTGAGCGCCGACACGCCCCTGCGCCCGGAGTTCCGCGCCCGCTTCCACGCGCGGGCCAACGCCGCCGTGCACCCGGCGGACTTCGCGGGCGACGCCGCCGGCGTGCGCGCCCGCATCAACGACGGCGTCGCTCGCACCACCCGGGGCCTGGTCACCGACCTGCTCCAGCCGGCGGACGTCACGCCGGAGACCGCGATGCTCCTGGTCAACGTCCTCTGGATGAAGGCCGTGTGGACACAGCCCTTCGACGTCGAACTCACCCGCGACCGCCCCTTCCACGCCCCCGGCGGCACGCACCCGGCCCCCACCATGCACCGGACGGGCCCCATGCACTACGCCCAGGCGAACGGCTGGCGCATGGTCACACTGGCGGGCCGCCACGGGGTGTCCCTGGACGTGCTGCTGCCCGAGGACGGCCAGGAGGCACCCGGAACCGCCGACCTGGCGGCCCTCTACCAGCGGCGCAGGACGGAGCAGGTACGGCTGGCGCTGCCCCGCTTCCGGGCGGAGTCCAGGCGCGAGCTGGGCGAGCCGCTGCGCGGGCTGGGCGCGACCGGCCTGTTCGACGGGGACTACGGCGGCATCTCCGGCTCCCCCTGTACCTGGGCGAGATCATCCACCAGGCCGTGTTCAGGGTCGACGAACGGGGCGCGGAGGGCGCCGCCGCCACCGCGGTCGCGATGCCGGGGAGCGCGCCGCGCGAGACCGCGTTCACCGTGACCGTCGACCGGCCGTTCCTGTTCGTGCTGCGCCGGCGGGGCGCGGTCCTGTTCCTGGGTCGGGTGACCGATCCCGAGGACCCCGTTGCGCCGGCTGAGCGGGAACGCTGGCGGGAGGCACCGCGACTCCGTATTGTGGCCACACCAGACGACCGCCGACGGGAGCCACGCCGATGAAGCCGCCCGCGCGGCCGCGTACGGACCACCTGGAGTTCGCCGCCGCCCTGGACCGCGCCCTGACCCGGGAGGGCGTGTCGCACGTGTGGTCACCGCACTCGGTGGGCACCGTCCTGGGCCTGCTCGCCACGGCGGCGTCCGCGCGCACCCGGGACGAACTGGTGGGGCTGCTCGGGGAGGACCTCCCCGGGCAGCTCACCGCCCTGGACGAGGCCGTGGCCGGAGCGGACGGCCTCGACCTGGCCACGCTCAACGGCCTCTACGTCCCCGACGACCTGCCGCTGCGGGCCGCCTTCGCGGACCGGGTCCGCTCGCGCACCGGCGCCGAGGTCGAGGGCGCGGCCTTCCGGGACGACCCCGAGGGCGTGCGAGAGCGCGTCAACGGCAAGGTCTCCGACGTGACGCGCGGCCTCATCCCGCGGCTGCTCCCCTTCGGCAGCGTCGACCCCGCCACACGCCTGCTCCTGGTCAACGCCCTGTGGGTGAAGATGGTGTGGTCCGAGCCGTTCGAGGTGGCCGCCACCCGCGAGCGGGCCTTCCACGCGCCGGACGGCCGGCGCCGCGTCGCCACCATGCACCGCACCGGGCGGATGCCCTACGCCTCCGCGGCGGGCTGGAGCATGGTCAGCCTGGAGGGGGAGCACGACCTCGCGCTGGACGTGCTCCTGCCCGACGCCCGACCACCGGCCCTGCCCCCGGTGACCGCCGAGGCGCTGACCGCCCTGTACAGGGGCCTGCGCCGCACCCAGGTCGAACTGGCGTTGCCCCGCTTCGCCGTCGACACCGACTCCGCCCTGCTCGAACCGCTGGCGTCCCTGGGGGTCGCCGAGTTCGCCACGGACGCCGCCCGCTTCGACGGGATCAGCGAGGAACCGCTCAGGGTCGACGCGCTGCTGCACCAGTCGGTGCTGCGCGTGGACGAGAAGGGCGCCGAGGGGGCCGCGGCCACCGCCGCGGTCATGGTGATGGCGGCCGCCGTGCCGACCGCCCCGGTGCGCTTCACCGTCGACCGGCCGTTCGTGGTGGTCCTGCGCCGCCGCGAGGCCGTCCTGTTCCTGGGCCGGGTGACCGACCCCGACGACCCGGGCCCCGCCCAGGACTGAGCCGAACCGGCCGGGCGCCGTCCCCCAGGGGCCCATCCGAGCCAAAGCCGCCACCCTCACCGGAACCACAGGGGGGGTGGAGGTGTTCTGCTCGCGGACCCCAGGGGTTGCCTGCCGCGTCTCCCTGGGGGTCGAAGGTGAACGATCCCACCCACCACGACCCTCCGGGGGGTTGCAGGTCAACGATTCCGCTCGTCGGGACCACAGGCGTTGGACGCCGGCCGTCCAGCCTGCCGTACCCCCCGGGGGTTGCAGGTCAACGGTCCGGCTCACCTCAACCCCAGGGGGTCTATCCGGGCCAAAGCAGGAAGGACTGCGCCGCAGGCGTCCGTTGAGGGTGGTGGCGGGCGACGGCGTGGGAACGAGCGGAGGCCCAAAGAAAACACAGCTAGAACGCCGACGGGTCCTGGAGTGGCTGGAGGTGGGTCCGTGAGGAACGAGCGGGCACACCGGAAGCCGCGAAGGCCCCGTCTCAAAGGCGCCCGAACCCGGTCTAGCCGTCGAAGACCTCGAAGCCGGTCGCGAGGGGCACCCCGGCCCACGCGCCCGCCTGGGCCGCGGCCTGCGGAAGGAAGGACTCCTGGTCGAAGCCGTCGAGGTTGGACAGGTACACGGCGTGGTCGGCGAGGGAGGCCACCCCCGCCGCCAGGTGCTCCTCGCCCAGCTCCACGTAGTGGGTGGCGCGCGGTGAGCTGCCGAAGGCCACGAAGCGCACCTGAGACCACGGCTCGAGGCCGTCGGTGAGCTGTTCGGGGAACACCCACCGGTTGGCGGCGTCGCGGACCGCGTCCAGCAGGGCCGGGCCGAGCACCCGGTGGTCGGCGTGGTTGAAGAACCGCATGTCGCCGAAGTTCTCGCGGAAGTTGATGGAGACGACGACCTCGGGCCGGTGCCGGCGGATCGCCTCCGCCAGGGCGCGGCGCAACGGCAGGCCGTACTCCAGGGTGCCGTCGGGGAAGTCGAGGAACTCCACGGTGGTCACGCCGACGGTCGCCGCCGACGCGCGCTGCTCGGCCATGCGCACGGGCGCGCACTCCTCGGGCGGCAGGCTGTCGATACCGGCCTCGCCCTTGGTGACCAGGAGCTCGGTGACGTGCTTGCCCTGTCCGGTCCAGCGGGCGATCGCCGACGAGGCGCCGAATTCCAGGTCGTCCGGGTGGGCGACGACCGCCAAGGCCCGGCTCCAGTCCTCCGGGAGCGGCTGGGGAGCGCTGTTCTCGGTCTGTGTCATGGACCCCAGACTACGGAAGACAGCGCTTCCCCGCTCGTGTCGGCCGCCGGCCCGTACCGGCCGCCGTACCGCCCGCCGGTCAGGCCTTCTTGGGCCCCGAGGCCGTGCCCCCCGGCGAGTCGCCGTTCACGGAACCGCCCGCCGCGCGCTGGGCCGCCCGGGTCTTGGCCGCCTCGGCCATCTGCTCCTGGACCTTCTTGGGAACGGTGATGGTCAGCATGTCCCCCGGCGGCACCGGCTGGTCACCGCGGACCACGACGATGCCGGCGAAGATCTGCTCGACCTCGCCCATCTTCTCGGGCCGGATGGCGCCCTCGCCGCGGATCACTCCGTGCAGCAGCCAGCGCGGTCCGTCCACGCCGATGAAGCGCACCGGCTCGGCGACCTGCTTGCCGTCCTCGGTCGTGCGGCCCTTGACCGGCAGCAGGGCCTTGATCTCGGTACCGAAGGTGCCCTCGTGCTCCTCGGACCGGCCGCCCTCCTTGGCGATCTGGTCGAGGATCTCCGCGCGCCGCTCGTCCCACAGACCGGAGGTCTTGGGGGCGGCGAAGGGCCGGACCTGGAGCCAGGTCTTGCCCAGCACCAGCGTCACACCGATGATGCGCTGCTTGCCCTGGGCGTCCTTGGTGAGGTTCACCTGGATCTGGGACCCCTGCTGGACCGGCAGCCGGATGCTGCCCAGGTCCATCCGCTGGAGGTCGGGAGCGTCCTCACCGGCGTCCCAGGGCCCGTTGGCGCGGTGGCGGTCGGCCTCCTTGGGCGCGTGGGCCGTGGGCCGTTCGGGTTCGATCTCGTTGCCGAAGGAGACCGCCCCGGCGGCGCCCCGCCGAGGCTCCGGGGCTTCCTTCGCGGTTCTGTCGGTCTCCTGGTCCCGCTTCTTGCGGCGGCGTCCAAACACGCCTTCACCTCTCCGATTGACGTTGGTCCCGGGATCGCACCGGGGGATGTCTGGGGACGGTCACCGTTGTTCGGTGTGTCCCCCGGTCGAACCGAAACCACCCGCTCCGCGCGCGGACTCCGGCAGTGCGTCCGCCTCGACGAACTCCGCCCGTTCCACGCGCTGAACCACCATCTGGGCGATCCGGTCGCCGCGGGACAGCTTCACAGGCGCGTCCCGGTCGGTGTTGAGCAGGGTCACCTTGATCTCGCCCCGGTAGCCGGCGTCGACCGTTCCCGGGGCGTTGACGATGGTCAGGCCGCTCCGCGCGGCGAGCCCGGAGCGGGGGTGCACGAAGGCGGCATACCCCTCGGGCAGGGCGATCGCCAGACCGGTGGGGACGGTGGCGCGCTCTCCCGGTGCGAGGACGACGTCGGTCGTGGTGTACAGGTCGGCACCCGCGTCGCCGGGGTGCGCGTACTGGGGCAGCGGAAGTCCGGGGTCCAGGCGCTGGACCGTGATCGGAATCCGTCCGCCCTCCGGGGATGTGGTACTCACATCGGCCGAGCTTATCGCTCCCCAGACCCCGGCTCGGTGTGCAGCGCGGCCCCGGACCGTGGTCCGGGGCCGCGCATCGGCGTACTACTCCGCTTCGGGCGCGGGCAGGACCACCTCGACGGTGAGCTCACCGTCGTCGGTCACCTCGAAGTCGATCCCCGCGGCACGCCCGGCCGCGGCGATGTCCCCGGCCGCGGCCCGGGCCGACTCGGCCTGCTTGCCGGCCACCCGCACGTGCTCGACCTCGGCGCGCATGGACAGCTTGGCCTCGGACTTGGCCTTGCGGACCGCGCGCAGCACCTCGGCCGTGGCCGCCAGGACGGCGGGGTCGCCGTCGGCCGCGGCGGTGCGGTACCCGGCCGCCTGGGGCCAGGCCTGGGCGTGCACCGAACCGTCCTGCCACCAGCTCCAGACCTCTTCGGTGACGAAGGGCAGGAAGGGCGCGAACAGCTTGTGCAGCGCGCCCAGGGCGACGAGCAGCGCGGCACGGGCGGAGGCGCCCTCGGCGGCCTCGGTGTTGTAGGCGCGGGTCTTGACGAGTTCGAGGTAGTCGTCGCAGAAGTCCCAGAAGAAGCGCTCGGTGCGCTCCAGGGCCCGCGTGTGGTCGTAGGCGGCGAACGCGGCGGTGGCCTCGTCGACGACCTCGGCCAGCGCGGCCAGCATCGCCCGGTCCAGGGGCTCGGTGACCTGGGAGGGGTCGACGGAGGCGCCCTCACCGGCCACCGACATCACGAACTTGCTGGCGTTGAGGATCTTGATGGCCAGCCGTCGGCCGACCTTCATCTGGCCCTCGTCCATCGCGGTGTCGGTGCCCAGGCGGCCGCTGGCCGCCCAGTAGCGCACGGCGTCGGAGCTGTACTTCTCCAGCAGCGCCACGGGCGTGACGACGTTGCCCTTGGACTTGGACATCTTCTTGCGGTCCGGGTCCAGGATCCATCCGGAGATGCCGGTGGTGCGCCAGGGCAGCGTGCCGTTCTCGAAGTTGGCGCGCACGACCGTGGCGAACAGCCAGGTGCGGATGATGTCCTGGCCCTGGGGGCGCAGGTCCATCGGGAAGACCCGCTCGAAGAGGTCCTGGTCGCGTTCCCAGCCCGAGGCGATCTGCGGGGAGAGCGAGGAGGTCGCCCAGGTGTCCATGACGTCGGGGTCGCCCATGAACCCGCCCGGCCGGCCGCGCTGGGACTCGGTGTAGCCCTCCGGTGCCTGCGAGCTGGGGTCGATGGGCAGCTGGTCCTCGGAGGGCAGCAGCGGCTCGTCGTAGCGCGGGTTGCCGTCGCCGTCCAGCGGATACCAGACGGGGAAGGGCACGCCGAAGAAGCGCTGGCGGCTGACCAGCCAGTCGCCGTTGAGGCCCTCCACCCAGTTCTCGTAGCGCTGGCGCATGTGGTCCGGGTGCCAGACCAGCTCGCGGCCGCGCTGGACCAGCTGCGAGCGCAGCTCCTCGTCCCGGCCGCCGTTGCGGATGTACCACTGGCGGGTGGTGACGATCTCGAGCGGCTTGTCGCCCTTCTCGTAGAACTTCACCGGGTGGGTGATGGCCGTGGGCTCCCCGACGAGGTCGCCGCTCTCGCGCAGCATCTCCACGGTGCGCTCGCGGGCGGTGTGCATGGTGGCGCCGACCAGGCGCGCGTAGGCCTCCCGGCCCTGCTCGGGCAGGCCCGAGGGGGTCTCCGCGACGATGCGCCCGTCCCAGCCGATGATCGGCCGGGTGTCCAGGTCGAGCTCGCGCCACCAGGTGACGTCGGTGGTGTCGCCGAAGGTGCAGATCATCGCGATGCCGGACCCCTTCTCGGGGTCGGCCAGGCGGTGCGCCCGCACCGGGACCTCGACGCCGAAGACCGGCGTGCGCACGGTGGTGCCGAACAGGTGCTGGTAGCGCTCGTCGTCGGGGTGGGCGACCAGGGCCACGCAGGCGGCCAGCAGCTCGGGGCGGGTGGTCTCGATGTGGACCGGGTCGCCATCGGGCCGGTGGAAGGCGACCTTGTGGTAGGCGCTGGGGCGCTCCCGGTCCTCCAGCTCCGCCTGGGCGACGGCGGTGCGGAAGGTCACGTCCCACAGCGTGGGCGCCTCGGACATGTACGCCTCGCCGCGCGCCAGGTTGCGCAGGAAGGCGCGCTGGGCGGCGGTGCGGGAGTTGTCGTCGATGGTGGCGTAGGTGTGCCGCCAGTCGACGCTCAGCCCGAGGCGGCGCCAGATGGACTCGAAGACCTTCTCGTCCTCGGCCGTGAGCTGGTCGCACAGCTCGATGAAGTTGCGGCGGGAGATGGGGACCTGCCGCTTGGGGTCGGGCTTGGCCGGGGGCTGGAAGTCCGGGTCGTAGGCGACCGAGGGGTCGCAGCGCACGCCGTAGTAGTTCTGGACGCGGCGCTCGGTCGGCAGGCCGTTGTCGTCCCAGCCCATGGGGTAGAAGACGGCCTTGCCGTTCATGCGCTGGAAACGGGCGACGGTGTCGGTGTGCGTGTAGGAGAACACGTGTCCGATGTGCAGCGAACCCGAGACCGTGGGCGGCGGGGTGTCGATGGAGAAGACGTCCTCGCGGCTGCGGGTACGGTCGAAGTGGTAGACGCCGGACTCATCCCATACGTCGACCCACTTCGCCTCGATACCGTCCAGCGAGGGCTTGTCGGGCATGCGGAAGGAATGAGAGCCGTTGGTCATGCGCCAATGTTAGTGCTCTTCGACGCGTGTTCGCTCCGCCTTGTGGACAAGGTCCGCGCGGGAGCGGGGACGCCGTGTCGGGCCCCCTGTGTTCGCCGTGCCGGGCGTGAAAGGATTCCGTACGCAGAGGGTGCGCGGTCCGCGCACCGGCGTACGCACAACGGAAACGGTGAACGATTCACATGGCTAAGAAGGACGGCGGTGAACTCGGTCCCGCACTCCTCGGTTTCGCGGCGGGGTTCGCGGCGGAGTTCGTCACGCGCAAGGCCCTGACCTTCGCCTGGACCCGCGCCACCGGGGAGGAGCCCCCGACGGACCTGGAGTCCCCCGACGTGAGCCTCGGCCGCGCCTTGGGCTGGGCCGTCGTGGCCGGCGTGGGCGTGGAGGTGGCGCGGGTGCTGGCCGTGCGGGCCACCCGGAAGAAGGTGCACGGCTCGGCCGGCCTGGAGCCGGAGCTCGTATCCGACTGAGGGGCCCGGCCGCGCGCGGGCCGACCCCGGCGGGGGGCGGCGAGTGCCGCTCCCCCACCGGGGTCGGCCCGGGTCAGGACTCCAGTTCCCCGGGGTCCCCGCCGCGGGTGATGCTCTGGGCGCGCAGGTCGGCCCGGACCCTGGCGGCCAGCGCGCCGGTGGCCAGACGGTTGACGACGCCGCCGGCCGCGGCGCCGGTGAGGTAGGGCCCCAGAGTCGTGAGGTTGCGCCCCAGCAGCCGCAGCAGCCGGTCGCGCAGCGCGGTCTTGGCGGCCGCGCCGACGGCCAGCAGGAGCGTCTCCTCGGGCTTGGTGGGGTCCACGCCCCGGCGGTGCACCCACGCCCCGAGGTAGCCCGCGTTGCGGCGCAGGCCGCCGTCGGCGGTGACCGGGGCGTCGTAGAGCTCGTGCAGCTCACCGATGAGTTTGACCTCGACCGCGGCGACCAGCAGGGTCTCCGCGGCCAGGCGCGCGGGCGTGGCGAGCAGGAGCGGGGGCGCGGCCCACTGCACGGCCGAGAGGGCGCCCCCGGCCATGCCCACGGCGGTGGTGGCGCGCACCGCGGTGCGCTGGAGGGCGTCGGCGAGCTCCTCGCCGTCCAGGCCGCCGTGGTGGCGCACGAGTGTGGCGTGGTCGCGGATGGGGACGCGGGGGGCGATCTCCTCGGCGAAGGTCTCGCTCAGCCACCGCCCGGCGGCGACGCCGCGCAGTCCGGCGGACCGGGCACTGGCCCCCAGGGCACCGACGAGCTCGCGCAGCCGGCGGCGGCGCTCGGCCGCGCCCTCCCCCTCGGCGTCGCCCTCCACGGTCGCCAGCTCCTCGGAGAGGATGCGCCCCACGAGGACGCCCAGCTCACGGCGCTCGGCGTCGCGGCCCTCGCCCTCCCCGGGGTGCTCGTCCTCCCGGGGGCCGTCGTTCTCGGGCTGCTGGTCGTCGTGCACGGGCCCTCCCTCGTGTCCCCACGTCGCGGGTACCCCGCAGGGTACCCCCGCACGCGCGCGATGCGCCCCCGGAGGGGACGCATCGGGTCATGGCGCGTTCGGTCGGCCTGTCGGGGAACGGTTCTCGGAGCGGGACGGCGGGTGTCCGTCCCGTTCTGTCAGGCGCACTCCTTGCAGACCAGCTGGCCGGCGCGCTGCTCGGCGAGCTGACTGCGGTGGTGCACCAGGAAGCAGCGCGAGCAGGTGAACTCGTCGGCCTGACGCGGGAGCACGCGGACCGCGAGCTCCTCGCCGGACAGGTCCGCTCCGGGCAGTTCGAGCCCTTCGTTGGCCTCGTCGGGGTCGACGTCGATCGTGCCGGTGCCCTTGTCCACGCGCCGCGCCTGCAGCTCCTGGAGGCTGTCCTCGTTGATGTCCTCGTCAGTCTTGCGCGGGCTGTCGTAGTCGGTGGCCATCTCTGCTAACTCCATCCCCCTCGTTTAGTGCCTCGTCGCGCGGGTGTAACGCTTGAGAGACCTCTGTTGTGCCCGGATCGGTCGATGAGTTTTCCCGACATCGGTGAACCGTGCCCCCTCCCGGGCCACCGCTCACAGGTCAGCGGTACTTTTCGGCACCGTGACCGGAGACGGCCACGCACCGGCGGCCGCGCCCCGATCGGTTCCTCTCGTACTACCCAACGTCGGGTGTCCCGTAGACCTCGAAAACCCGTTTCCGCCCACTCCGGACAAGCGTGGAAGAAACCCCCGGCCATGGGCGAAAACAAAGACATGCCCACGTCAGGAGGTATTCCCTCCGTGTCCACGCCCGGGGAAGCATACCCACCCGGGGTCGACGCTCGTGACGCGGGTGGGCGTGTCTTCGGACACGTATAGATACCACGAAGCAGGCGCGAGTGCGATTCGGTGGGCCGCGGCCCGATTCACCGGCGCTCGGGGGCCTCGGGCGGAGCCAGCGGCAGACAGACGGTGATGACCAGCCCGCCGCCCGCGCGGGGCCACGCCGTCACGACGCCCTCGTGGGCGCGCACCACCGAGCGCACGATCGACAGGCCCAGCCCGGCGCTGCGGCCGGAGCCGACCCGGTCGCCCGATCCGCGCCGGAACGGCTCGAACAGGCCCTCGATCTCGTAGGCGGGGATGACCTTGCCGGAGTTCTCCACCTGGATCGCCGGCACGCCCTCGTACATGCCGCTGCGCACGGTGATCTCGCCGCCCTCGACGTTGTACTTGAGGGCGTTCTCCACCAGGTTGGCGGCCAGGCGCTCCAGCAGGACCGGGTCGCCGACCACGGCACCGGGGCGCAGGTCGCGGCGCAGCAGCAGCCCCGACTCCTCGATGTCCCCCGAGAGCTGGCTCAGGACCGTCTCCGCGACCTCGCCGAGGTCGACCCGGGTCCGCGACTCCAGCTCCCGGTCGCTCTTGGCCAGGAAGAGCAGGCCGTCGATGAGGCGCTCGTGCCGGGCGTTGGTCTCCAGCAGGGTCTGGCCGACGCTCTTGAGGTCCGGGGAGACCTCGGGGGCGCTGAGGGCGACCTCCAGCAGGGTGCGGTTGATCGCCAGGGGCGTGCGCAGCTCGTGCGAGGCGTTGGCGACGAAGCGGCGCTGGCCGTCGAAGGCCCGGTCCAGGCGCTCCAGCATGCCGTCGAAGGTGTCGGCGAGCTCGCGGATCTCGTCGTCGGGCCCGGACAGGGCGATGCGCTCGTGCAGGGAGCGCTCCGACAGCCGGCGGGCGATGCGCGTGATCTTCTGCAGCGGAGACAGGGCGCGCCCGGCCACCGCGTAGCCCAGGGCGACCGCGAGCAGGCCGACGAGGAACAGGGCGAGCAGGGAGAACCGGGTGACGTGGGTGAGCACCTCCTCGATGAGGTGGCGCTGGGCCAGCAGCTCCGCGGCGCCCTCCTCCGCCAGCAGGGCGTTGAGCAGGACCGCGACGATGAGGTAGTTGACCAGCACCAGCACGGACCCGGCCGCGAAGAACAGCATCCCGTAGATGAGCGTGAGCCGCGCGCGCAGGCTGAGGTTGTCGGTGAAGCGGTACACGCGTTCGGCGGCGGCGGAACGCTCGCCGCCCTCCCGGTCGGGCGAGGCGGTGTGCAGGCGGCGCCAGGTCCCGGTGTCGCCGGGGCGGGTGGGTTCGACCTGGTCCGGCTCGGCGCGCTCGCCCGGTCTCACAGCCGGTATCCGGCGCCGGGGACGGTCTGGATGACCGGCGGGTCGCCGATCTTCTTGCGCAGGGTCATGACGGTGACCCGCACGACGTTGGTGAAGGGGTCGGCGTTCTCGTCCCAGGCCTTCTCCAGCAGCCCTTCGGCGCTGACCACGGTCCCCTGGGCGCGCATGAGCACCTGCAGGACGGCGAACTCCTTGGGGGTGAGGGGGATCTCGCGGCCGTCGCGGTGCACGCGGTGGTTGGCCGGGTCGAGCGTGATGCCGTGCCGCTCCAGAACGGGCGGCAGCGGCGGCGCCGAGCGGCGGCCCAGGGCGTGCACGCGGGCGATGAGCTCGGCGAAGGCGAAGGGCTTGGCGAGGTAGTCGTCGGCGCCGATGGTCAGGCCCTCGACCTTGTCCTGGACGCCGCCGGAGGCGGTGAGCATCAGGATGCGGCCGGTGTAGCTCTCCTCGACCAGGGTGCGCGCGACGTCGTCACCATGGGTTCCGGGCAGGTCGCGGTCGAGCACGATCACATCGTAGTCGTTGACCGCGGTGTGCTCCAGGGCCGTGTCGCCGTCGTAGACCACGTCCACGGCCATCGCCTCGCGGCGCAGTCCCAGGGCCACGGCGTCGGCCAGAACCCGTTCGTCTTCGACCACGAGTACGCGCACGTTGTCCTTCTCGAGCGTTGGTGCCTGGGAAAAAAGGGGGCCGCTGCCGGCGCATCCCCCAACACACCGGCAGCGGCGTTCTTGGTCCCGGCCGCGTCAACCGTTGTCTCATATGCGGAGTAAGGAGACGGTAAACCACCGTCTTCCTCCTCCGCCCGGAGATCGGGCGTCGGCCGGGAGCTTCACAGCTCCCTTCGTGCACGGGGAGCCGCCGCCGACGAATCCCCCAACCGTCGGCAGCGACGTATCCCCGCACATCTCAAAACTGACACATCAAGAATAAGAAACAAGTAAGCACAGGGCGCAACCGGAGAATGTGTGATGGGACACCATGGACCCGCCCTTGGTACGGGCCGCGGCGGTCCGTCGCCCACCGAACACCGGAACCCCGGTGACGACGGCGTTTCCGGACTCCGGAACCGGACCGGCGCGCGCGGTCGATCACGGAAGGATCACGCGCGGGGGGCGGTGGTTTGACGTGAGTCACAGTGCGGTACAGGTAGGGGACGCACGCGTGGACCCCGGCCGGACCGGTCGGGACGCGACGGGCACGCGCACAGGGACGTGCCGGCCCTGCGCACACGCGTCGGCGTACACACACGGATGCACACCGGTGCGGCGAGCCGTACCGGTGCCTACCCCTGGAAGAGGTGTCATGGGCGAGTTCCTCGCGGAGATGAAGGTCCGCATCAACGAGACCTACCGTTCGCTCCAGTCGGCCCAGGCCGCCGGAGACGACCACCTCGCCGACACGCACGCCGCGGAACTGGAGGACCTGTACCGCATCGCGGCTCGCAACGGCGTCGACACCCACTGCTGACGTCCCTCCGTCGGCACCGCCCGGATCCCGAGGGACCGGGACGGATGAACGGATGAGGGGCGGGGAGCGGCTTTCGCCGCTTCCCGCCCCTCGTGCTTTTTTGGGGCCTCCGCCTGTGTTTTCTTCGGGCCTCCGCTCGTTCCTCGCTTCGGCTACGCCCTCGGCCTGCAGAACACTGGCGCGCCCCTCGCGAACCCCCCAGTGGCTGAGGCACCCTGACCGGCCCACCTCTCACCCCCGGGGCTGACGCAGGACCATGCGTGCACGTCCAACCCCTTGGGGTGCGGGCGGGGGCCTTCTGGGGTACGGGTGGTGGCGCTGTGGAGGGGCCGTCAGCCGTCGGTGTCGGCCCCCAGCGGCGCCAGGAGCTCCGCCAGCTCCTCGTAGAGCCCGGGGCGGGCGGCGATGACCAGGTCCTCACTGGGCGGCCCGCCGTGCGGCCCTCCCAGCCTCAGGCCCGCCTCGGTGGCGACCAGGCCGGGCGCGGACCAGTCCCAGGCGTGCAGGCCGCGTTCGTAGAAGGCGTTGTAGCGGCCCGTGGCCAGGCCGGTGAGGTCGACCGCGGCCGACCCTCCCCGGCGGATGTCACGGATGTGCGGGATGACCTCCAGCAGCACCCGTGCCTGCTGGACGCGCCGCTCGGGGAAGTAGCCGAAGCCCGTGGCGACCAGGGCCCGGTCCAGGGGCACGGCGTCGGGGGCGCGCAGCAGCTCGCCGTCGCGCCGGGCGCCGCCGCCCCGGACCGCCTCGAACATCTCCCCGCGCGAGGGGATGTTGACGGCCGCGGCGACCACGACCCCGTCCACCTCGGCGGCGATCGCCACACCCCAGTCGGGGCTGCCGTAGAGGTAGTTGACGGTCCCGTCGATGGGGTCGACGACCCACCGCACCCGGCTGGTGCCGGCGTCGTCCCCGCCCTCCTCTCCCAGGACCGCGTCGTGGGGGCGCTGCGCCAGGAGCCGGGCCCGGATGAGCTCCTCGGTGGCGCGGTCCATCTTGGTGACGACGTCCGTCGGGCTCGACTTGGTGTCGAGCACGGTGATACCCGCCTGCCCCTCGGCCGCGAGCGCCCCCGCCTCCGCGGCCACGGTCACGGCGAGGTCGCGCAGGGCCTCGGGGTCTGGTGCTGACTGGGTGGTGCTCACGTGGTCTCTCCCGGTCGTGGCTGGTGGGTCACAGCAGTTCCGGCCTGGCCCACTCCTTGCCGTGGACGTGGTGGTCGAGGAACGCGAAGATGGTCTCGTACCAGATCCGCGCGTTCCCCGGGCTCAGGATCCAGTGGTTCTCGTCGGGGAAGTACAGGAACTTGGCGTCGACCTCGTGCAGGAGCAGGTCGCGCCACAGGCGTAGCCCCTCGGAGATCGGCACGCGGTAGTCCTTGTCACCGTGGATGACGAGCATGGGCGTGCGGATGCGGTCGGCGCTCAGGTGCGGCGAGTTGAGCTCGTAGCGCTCGGGCCGGGCCAGCGGTGTGCCGAACTCGCGCTCCCACACCGGCGGGTAGTCGGTGACGGCGCTGAATCCGTGCAGGGCCCACAGCGAGGCGTGGGAGACGATGGCGCGGAACCGGTCGGTGTGCCCGGCGATCCAGTTGGCCATGTAGCCGCCGAAGGAGCCGCCCATCATGGCGGTGCGCCCGGCGTCGACGTCCTCGCGCGCCTCGGCCGCGTCGGTGATCGCCATGACGTCGGCGTGGGTGCGCGGCCCCCACTGTCCCCAGGCCCGGCGGAGCATGTCCTGGCCGTAGCCGGTGGACAGGGCGGGGTCGGGCAGCAGGACGGCGTAGCCCCGCGCGGCCAGCAGCCACGGGTTCCAGCGCCAGGACCAGCCGTTGAAGCTCATGTAGGGGCCGCCGTGCACCCAGAGCATGAGCGGGGCGGGCGAGTCGGCGGAGGCCTCCTCGGGCAGGACCAGCCAGGAGCGGATCCGGGTGCCGTCGTCGGCGGTCGCCTCGATCTCGGTGAGCGTGCCCGGCATGGTGAGGTCCGAGCCGGGGGTGCGCAGGTGGACGGGTTCGCCGTCGGCGGTGGCGGCGTCCAGGCGCACGGGGGCGGGCGGCGCGTCCCAGGCGTCGCGCAGGGCGAAGACGTGGCGCCCGTCCGGCGAGGGGTTGAGCGCGCTGTAGGCGCCGTGGTCGCCGGTGATCCGGGTGAGGGACCCGTCGGCGAGGTCGATCCGGAAGACGGGGCGGCGCCCGTTCTGGTCGGCCGCCATGAACACGGCGGAGGAATCGGCGGCGAAGGCGTAGTCGCGCGGCCAGAGCTCGTGCCCGGCGAGGAGGTCGCGGCCCTCCCCGGTGGCCAGGTCCACCAGCCAGAGCGTGTGGTCGCGGGGCTCGCCGTCGTAGTCGCCCTGGAAGCCGCGCTGGAGCAGGACCGAACGGCCGTCCGGGGACACGAGGGGGCCGCCGAACTCGTGGTCGGGGTCGCCGGCCAGGGTCGTGCGGTCGCCGGTGGCGGTGTCGATGGCGACGACGTCCTCGCGGGTGGCGCCGCGCTCGGTGGGCACCGACCACCCGGTGACGAGGGTGGCGCCGTCGGGGGTGAGGGCGGGGCCCGAGCCCAGCAGCGCCAGGCCGGCGCCGGGGGTCAGGTCGCGGGGCTCGCCCAGGCGGGCGTCGTCGTCGGCCGGCGGGTCGGCGACGAAGTAGCGGGGGTGGTCGGGGCCGATGTCGCTGTCCCAGGAGCGGACCGGGAGCGCCTCGTGCAGGATGGCGGTGACCCCGGCCTCCTCACGGGCCTTGCGGGCCTCGGCGTCGGAGTCGGCGTCCTCGCTGTCGGGCAGGACGTCGGAGGCGAAGGCCACCAGGCCGGAGTCGCGGGCCACGGTGAAGGCGCCGACCCCGCCGGGCCGGGAGGCCACCTGGCGGGCCTCGCCGCCCTCCGCGGGGAGCAGCCACAGGGCGGACTTGGGCTTGTCCTCCGGCTTGGCCTCGGGGTCCTGGCGGCCGGTGGTGAACAGGACCGATCCGTCGGGGAGGAAGTCGGCGACGGACTCGCCCCTGGTGGAGCGGGTCAGGCGCCGCGGCGCGCGCCCGCCCTCGGACTCCGTTCGGACGTCGATCTCCCACAGGGCGCTGCGGAAGGACGTGGCATCGGGGGCCAGGCCGCTGACGGGAGCCACCAGACGGGTTCCGTCGGGTGAGAGGCGCAGCCCGTTGACGCGGCGCAGTTTGAGGTATTCCGGTAGTTCATACCAGGAACGAACCAAGACGAGTCTCCTGAACCGTCGACGTGTGTTCTGGGGCGACTCTATAGGGCTCCCTACAGCGCTTCCCCGTGGCGGCGGCCGAGTACCGACGCCCGTCGAGCGGCGGTGTCAGCAGCGTTTACCCACTGTGCCACACGCCACTCGGAGCGCCGCCGGCCCGGCCCCCGGCCGGGCCGCGCGGCGGTCAGCGGTCGCAGGTGCACTCCGCGCAGCGGGACAGGGTGCCCAGCCGGCGGCGTTCGGCCGCCTCGGAGTACTCGCGGACCAGGTCGCTCACCATGGAGACGAACGCGGGGTGGGTCCCCGGACTGAGCGCCCGCTGGTAGCCCAGTCCGAGCTTCTCCGCGGTCTCGCGCGCCTCCACGTCGAGGTCGAACTTGACCTCCATGTGGTCGGAGACGAAGCCGTGCGGCACGACCACGACGGCGGGCACGCCCTCGGCGGCCAGCTCCTCGATGCGGTCGTTGACGTCCGGCTCCAGCCACGGCTGGCTCGGCGGGCCGCTGCGGCTCTGGTAGACGACCTCGTGGGGGTAGTCGCGGTCGAGCCGGTCCACGACCAGGCGGGCGACCTCGGCGAGCTGGTCGCCATAGACGCCCTGGGCGCCGAACCCCTGCTCGGGACCGCCCGCGGCCTCGGCCATGGCCGTGGGGATGGAGTGCGCGGAGAAGAGCAGGCGCACGCCCTCCCGCTGGTCGGCGGGCAGCGCGTCGAGGGCCGCCCGGGTGTGCTCGACGAGGGGCTCGACGAACCCAGGATGGTCGTAGAAGGGGCGGACCAGGTCGACCTCGGGCGCGTCCTCGCCCAGGGCGGCACGGGCCCGGGCGATGTCCTCCACGTAGGCGGTCCGGCTGGACCAGTTGCAATAGGCGGAGGTGGGCACGGCGAGGACGCGGCGGACACCGTCCTCGCGCATGCGCGCCAGGGTGTCGGCGAGCATCGGCGCCCAGAACCGGTTGCCCCAGTAGACGGGCAGGTCGATCCCGCCCTCGGCGAAGTCGGCGGTGATCGCGGCGATCAGGTCCCTGCACTGCTGGTTGATCGGACTCACCCCGCCGAAGCGGAAGTAGTGCTCACCGACCTCGGCCAGTCGCTCGCGGGGGATGTTGCGCCCGCGGGTGACGTTCTCCAGGAACGGGATGACCTGGTCCTCACCCTCAGGGCCACCGAAGGAGATCAGCAAAAACGCGTCGTAAGGCCTCATGGACCTTATGAAACCAGCTCCGAGGGGCCCGCTCGCTCGACCCCCCGCCCCGGTGCGCCGTGTTCTGCGCCTCTTCTCCGGTCTCGGCCGGCGCGGACCGTGCCCCGCCGCCTCTGGCCCTGGAAGTGACTCATGGGTAATGTCGCGTGGCATGACAGATGTGCTCTGGAACACATGGGCCGACACCTACCAGGCCCGCCCCCGGCGGACGGCGGCGCCGGGCAGTACCCGCGACGTCGTCTCGGCGGTCGCCTCCGCCGCCGACGACGACCTGCGGGTCCGGATGGTCGGCTCCGGCCACTCCTTCACCGACGTGGCCGTCACCGACGGCCTGCTGCTCTCCCCCACCTCCCTGACCGGGCTGCGCGCGGTCGATCCGGACGCCGGAACGGCCACCGTCGAGGCCGGGCTCCCCCTGTGCGACTTCAACGACGCTTTGGCCGAGCACGGTCTGGCGCTGGCCAACATGGGCGACATCGCCGTCCAGACCATGGCCGGCGCGGTCCAGACGGGAACGCACGGCACGGGCCGCGACGCGGGCGGCCTGGCCTCGCAGGTGGTCGGACTGGAACTGGTCCTGGCCGACGGTTCGGTCGTGGAGTGCTCGGCCGAGCAGGAACCGGACCTGTTCCACTCCGCCCGGGTGGGGCTGGGGGCGTTCGGGGTGGTCACGGCGCTGACCATGGCGGTGCGGCCCGCGTTCCTGCTGCACGCCAGAGAGGAGCCGATGCCCCTGGACGAGGTGCTGGAGCGCCTGCCCGAGCTGCGCGCCGACAACGACCACTTCGAGTTCTTCTGGTTCCCCCACACCGGCAGCACCAACACCAAGCGCAACAACATCAGCAAGGGCCCGGCCCGGCCGCTGGCCCCGTGGCGGGCGTGGCTGGACGACGACTTCCTGTCCAACACCGTCTTCGACCGGGTCAACCGGCTGTGCCGCCGCTTCCCGGGTGCGGTGCCCGCGGTGAACCAGGTCAGCGCACGGGCGCTGTCGGCGCGCGAGTACACCGACGCGTCCCACCGGGTGTTCGCCTCGGTGCGCGACGTCCGATTCGTGGAGATGGAGTACGCGATCCCCGCCGAGCACGTCGCGGACGTGCTGCGCGAGGCCCGGTCGATCGTCGACCGGCGCGGCCACCGGGTGAGCTTCCCGGTGGAGGTGCGCTTCGCCCCGGCCGACGACGTGTGGCTGTCCACCGCCTACGGGCGGGACACGGCCTACGTGGCGGTGCACATGTACCAGGGCACGCCCTACGACGCGTACTTCGCCGACCTGGAGGCGGTGTTCACGTCCGTGGGCGGCCGTCCGCACTGGGGGAAGATGCACACCCGCGACCGCGACTACCTGGAGGGCGTGTACCCGCGGCTGGGCGACGCCCTGGCCGTGCGCGAGCGCGTGGACCCGGACCGCCGTTTCGGCAACGCCTACCTCGACCGGGTGTTCGGCTGAGGGCACCGGGCCCCGCACGTCGTCATCCGGTGGCGGGCACGTCCTCCGGGACCACGACGGACTCCTGCCCGTCCCCGGTCCCGGGGTCGGTGGTCTGGTCCCCGCCCTCGGTTCCGCCGTCCTCGGGCGGGGCGGTGGCGCCGGGGTCCGGCTGCTCCTCCGGATCGGCCTGCTCCTCCTGGCCGTCCTGGCCGGTGTCGCCCTCGGCGGGGGCCTCGCCGGTCGTCGCGGTGTCGTCGGGGGCCTGGGTCGCCGGCGGGGGCGCGGTCCGGTCGCCGGTGGTGCCGGTGTCCTGCTCGGGGCTCTGTCCCGTGTCGGTGGAGCCGGCGTCATCCTGTTCCTGCGTGACGTGCGTGCCGCCGAGCAGGGAAGGGGAGGTCTGCTCGTCGACGCCGTTGGTCCACGCGGTCAGGGAGCGGCCGGTGAGCAGCTCGAAGGCCAGGATCACCAGCATGACCAGGACGAAGACCACGACGGCGGGGATGACGACGCCGCGCCAGGTCGGGCGCGGGCGGGCCGGGGTGCCGGTGCCGTCCGGACCGTCCTGGCCGTGCCGACCGTCGGGGCCGCCGGGTCCGGGGCCGTCCCCGACCACGGGCAGGGCCATGGTGCGCGTGGCGTCCACGGGGACCGCCGCGCCGCGCGCCGCCCGGGTGGAAGAGGCGGCCGCCGGAGCGGCATCGCCCGCCCTGACCCTCCCGGCCAGCTGCCGGGCCTGCTCGCCGCCGCGGGAGAACCAGTGCTGGAGCAGGGGGCTGGCGACGGTGCTGAGGATGGCGATGACGGCCGCCCCGATGACCGTGCCGTAGACGTTGAGGTAGGAGGCGGCCGTGGCCGCGGTCAGCGTGGCGGCTCCGGCGCCCGCGACCTGGGACAGGCTCAGGTCGATGCGCTTGCCGGCCTCCCCGCCGCCCTCCCCCGTCCCCTGGTCCCCGTGGTCCCCGTCGTGTCCGGTCCGACCCATCCGGTCGTCCTCCCTCTGTTTCGCCCGCGCGAGAGCGCGGTGGGGGTGTCGGTGAGCGGGCGCCTGGCGAGACGAATGACTCGTGTGACCCAATGGCCACATAACGCCCATAGACGGATAACTCAGACTAAGTGCCCTCGGGTTCCAGTCACGCCAGGTCACCACAAGCATCACTTTTCGAGATCCACCGGCGTGTCGGTTTGCCACGAGGGCGATCCATCATGTAGCCCAAGCGGTCCGAGATCGGAGTTTTTCCCGGACCTGGGGCGATTCGGGGGTCGAGCGATACCATCACCGCGGAGCCTTCACACGGGAACGACGACATTCCCGACGACCGCTCCCCGTCACCGACGGATCCGCGTGTCAAGATTGGCACCGGAAGCGACCGTGAGCGCTCCGGACATCCGGGGCGGCTCCCACCGCGGCGAACGCCGCGGACGGGGAGGCGGGCACACAGTTCGGACATGCCGGGCGCGGTACTGGCCGAACCGTTGTCGGCCGACCAGACTTGGAGAACGCGGGGGCCCGGTCGTGCGACCGGTCCTCGACGGGACGCGAAAGGGAGGGCGATGCACGAGCTTCGCCTCGTGGCCGTGAGCGAGGACGGCACCTACCTGGTGCTCGCCAGCACCGGCCGTGGAACCCGTTTCATGCTGCCCGTCGACGACCGCCTCCGCGCCGCTGTACGCGGCCAGTTCTCCCGGCTCGGCCAGTACGAGATCGAAGTGGAGAATCCGTTGCGCCCCAAGGAAATCCAGGCCCGCATCCGCTCCGGCGAGACCGCGGAGGCCATCTCCGAGATCTCCGGCATACCGATCGAACGGGTCCGCTGGTTCGAGGGGCCCGTCCTGCAGGAGCGCGAGTACATCGCCCAGCAGGCCCAGCGGGCGACCGTGCGCTCGCACGGCGACGCCGCGCCCGGCCCGTCCCTGGGGGAACTCGTCACCAAGCGGATCGGTGCCCACCAGCTGGAGACCGGGGACGCCGAGTGGGACTCGTGGAAGCGCGAGGACCGCACCTGGCAGCTCAAGCTCGTCTACCTCCACGGTGGGACCGAGCGCGTCGCGCACTGGCTGTACGAGCCCAGACACAACAGCGTCTCCCCCGCCGACGAGGAGGCCGCCAGATTCTCCTCCGCCGATCCACTGGACCCGGTCCCCGCGCCCGGCGCCAACGTCACACCGTTCATGCCGCGCCGCGGTGAGGTCGCCGAACCGCCGCGCGGGGACACCGCGCCCCCGGTCGACCGCCGCGTCGACGCCGGCGCGTCCCGGCCCTTCGCCCGGGACACCCCGCTGGACGACCCGCTGCGCAGGGCGGCCGACCCCAGCGTCGAACGCGAGCGCGAGACCGGCCACGCCCGGTACGGAGCCGGCCCCGACCAGGCCCGCGACACGGACCGCCCCCGGCGCAGGCCGCTGGACCCGGTACACGAGGAGGCCCCTGGCCCGCGCGCCGCCGAGCACCGGTCGCCCGATCGGTTCGAGCGCCGTGTCGGACCGGCCGCGGAGTCCGACCGGACCGCGTCCGCCGACCAGCGCCGCGACGACCGCGCCACCGAACCCCCGCCCGCCGCCCCGGCCGCCCAGGCCGAGCCGCAGGTCCCGCAGCGGCCGCGCCGCCGCCCCGCGCCGGACTGGCCCCAGGACGGCCCGCCCGCCCGCCACGAGGAGTCCGCGCCGCCCGCGGCCGAGACGCCCGCTCCGGCCCGCCCGGCCCGCCGCCGGCGGGCCACCATCGACCTCAACGATGCCGGGGCCGCGCCCCGGCGCGCGTCCCCCGAGCCGCCGCCGGTCGCCGCCCCGGCCGCCGGAGCCGCCGAACCGGCACCCGCCAAGCGCAAGGGGCGCGGCCGACGCGCCTCGGTCCCCTCCTGGGACGAGATCATGTTCGGTTCCAAGAAGGGCGAGTAGGGGCGGGGCGAGGCCCCACTGGGAACGACGAGGGGTGACCGCGGCACGGCCGCCGGTCACCCCTCCGCCGTGTCCGCGCTCCCCTGCGCACCGTCCCGCGGCCGCACCAGGAACGGACGCACGATCTCGGGGGTGACACCGGCGGCGAAGGCCACCGAACGGCGCTGGGAGGCGTCCATGGCGGTGTAGCCGCCGTCGCCCGCGCCCACGGTCACCTGGAGGTCGGCCAGGCCGGCACGCCGCTGCGGGAGGGTCTGCGTCCAGGTCCACCCGATCACGGCCGAGCGCTCGACGGTGGCCTGGCGGCGGCGCAGCGAGCCGGAGCGCACGCTCACCATGGCCCCGTCGTAGCCGTGGCCCAGGGAGCGGTACCGGTCGAGCCCGAGGACCACGCCCAGCGCGGCGAGCACCGACGCGACCACCACCAGCCACGTCCACTGCGCCGTCAGGCCGACACCGGCCAGGACCGCGAACGGGCCCACGGCGCGCACCCAGCGCCGGTACAGCGCCGCGCGCGGATGGCGGACGAGCGGTCCCCGGAAGGGCGTCAGCGCCCGGGCCAGCACCGCGTCGACCGTGGCTCGGGGGCCGATCGGCAACAGGACGGCCCGGTTGGCGGTGTCGCCGAGCCCGGTGACGATGGCCCGCAACCGCACCGCCCGGCGGGTGCGCTCCAGGGGGTTGTCCAGGAGTTCGTGGCCGCGGATCCGGCGCTTCTCCAGGGTCACGCTGCGCCGGGTGAACAGGCCCCGCTCGGCGACCAGCGACCCGTCGCGCTCGCGGAGGGAGAAGCCCCAGTGGGTGAACGCGTACGAGACCACCGCGAACACCGGCATCAGCAGCACCAGCACGCCCGCGGCACCCGCCGACAGCGCTGTGAGCATGCCGCGGTCGGTGGTGGTCACCCACTCCAGCACGTAGTCGGCGGCCTGGTCGCCCGCCGCCTGCTGGACCACGCCGAACAGGGTCGCCAGCACGGCGAAGGGCGTGAGCAGGTAGGCAAGGCTCAGCGCCCCGTACAGGTACCAGGACGGCCGCATCGAGAAGTGGGTCACCGTACCGTCGGCCGCGGCACCGGGTTTCGTCCGGGCGGAGTCCCCGGCACCGGCACCCGCGGTGCCCGGCGCGGGCGCGGCCGCGCCGTCGGCGAGCACCGCCCGGCGGTCCAGCAGCACCCGGCGCAGCCGTTCCGCCTCGGCGGCGTCCACGGCGTCGAGCTTGCCGTCCTCGCTGCCGCCCGCACCGGCGGCGGCCTCGATGCGCACGACCGCCACTCCGAGCAGCCGGTGCAGCAGGGTGCTGGTCACGTCCACGCCCCGCACCCGTTCCAGGGGGATGGTGCGGCGCGAGCGCCGGACGAGCCCGCTGCGGATCTCCAGGCGCTCCTCGCCCACCTCGTAGAAGACGGTCCGCCAGGTCACCAGGCCGCCCGCAAGCAGGGCGACCACTGCGGCGGCGC
Organism: Nocardiopsis aegyptia; assembly: GCF_013410755.1. Lineage (GTDB taxonomy): Bacteria > Actinomycetota > Actinomycetes > Streptosporangiales > Streptosporangiaceae > Nocardiopsis > Nocardiopsis aegyptia. The sequence continues at coordinate 6,021,921 of NZ_JACCFS010000001.1, read as the reverse complement.
TGGCCCCGATCACCCACGGGTTGAAGCCGCCGACGACCAGGCCGACGGCGATCGGCACGACCAGGTTCCGGAGCTGGTTGATCGGGCCGACGACCATGCTGCGCGGGCTGAGCCGGCGGGCGGGTTCGGCCGTGGCGAACCCGGAGTCCCCCTCGCCCCACCAGTCACGCGCGGAGACCTGATCGACCGCGCCGCCAGGTGCATCCGCATCATCGGACGCGGATGCTCCGCCAGGCCCGGGCACGCCGCCAGGGGCAGGTGCGCCACCGGACGCGGGTGCGCCACCTGAGGCAGGTGCGCCGCCGCGTGTCTCCGCGTCACCAGGCGTTCCCGCGTCACCAGGCGCAGGTGCGTCACTGGACGCGGGTGCGCTGTCGGGGGCAGATGCCCCGCCGGGAGCGGATGCGCCGCGAGGGGCAGGTGCGCCACCGGACGCGGGTGCGCTGTCGGGGGCAGGTGCCCTGCCAGGTGCAGGTGCCCCGCCGGGAACAGGCGCGCCACCTGGCGCGGGTGCGCTGCGAGGGGCCGGTGCGTCATGGGGAGTCTCCGCGCCACCGGGCGCTTCCGCGTCACCAGGCGCAGACGCGCCGTCTGACGCAGGGACTCCGCCGGGCGCCGGTGCGGCACCGGGGACAGACGCCCCGCCAGGCGCAGGCACCCCACCGGGGGCAGGCGCGCCGCCAGGGACTGATGTGCTGCCGGACGCGGGTGCGCCGCCGTGTGTCCCTGCGTCGCTGGGCGCCTCCGCGGCATCAGGTGCAGGTGCGTCGTCGGGGGTGGGTGCGCTGCCGGGTGTCCCTGCGTCACCTGAGACAGGTGTGCCACCGCGTGTCTGTGCGCCACCTGAGGCAGGTGCGTCGTCGGGGGTGGGTGCGTCGCCGCGTGACCCGGTCCTGGCGTGCCGACTGGGCGTGCTGCCGGGCGCGACCCAGCCGCCGCCCTCCTGGTCCCGCGGCGGCCGGGGCCGTGCGCCGTCGTCGTCCATCAGGTGGCGTCACCCCGCAGTGCTCCGGCCCGCACGGCCAGCTGCTCACTCAACGCGCGCGCCTCCTCTTCGTCCAGCCCCTCGATGCTGGAGGACCCGGCGAACGACGCGGTCTGCACCTTCAGTGTCGCGACGCCGAAGAGCCGCTCCAGCCACCCCTGCGTGTGGTCGACGGTCTGCAGCCGGTTGATCGGGACGAACTGCCATGTCCGGCTGACCCAGCCCTCCCGGGTGTAGATCACGTCGTCGGAGACCTCCCAGCGGTGCACGCGGTACCGCCAGGAGGGCACGATCGCGACCTGCAGCAGCGCGTACACGCCGTAGGCCAGGGGCGCCTTCCAGGCGTGCTCGCGCGCCCAGTCCGGCACCCAGCCCCAGCCCAGCGCGGAGACCGCCCAGGCCGCCGCGGAGAGCAGGACGAGGTTGAACAGCGAGCCCAGGAGCAGCCGCAGCGTCCAGACGCCCACCGCCCTGGGACTCACCCGGCGCAGCGGAGGACGCAGCTCGGCCACGTCCTCGCCCTCGGCTCCGGGGTCCGGCGCGGGTCCGCCGGGAGGGGGAATCGGGTCGTGGGGAGGCGTGTTCATCACGTGGACGATTCTAGGGCCCGGCCCGCCGCCTCCCCGTGGCGCCGGCCACGCGTGTGTCCGAAACCCGCGGTCCGCACGCCTGTGTCAGCGATTTGTCAGACCCTGTCGGCACACTTGGGACAGACATGGAAAATGGAGGATTGATGACTCACGCCATCCGCGCGGAAGGCCTGGTCAAGCAGTTCAAGGGCAAGCGAGCCCTGGACGGTGTCGACCTGACGGCCACAACGGGGGCCGTGCTGGGCGTACTCGGTCCCAACGGCTCCGGCAAGACGACCACCGTGCGCATCCTGTCCACACTCCTGCAGCCCGACGAGGGCCGTGCCGAGGTCGGCGGGTTCGACGTGGTCCGTCAGCCGCACGAGGTCCGCCGCCTGATCGGGCTGACCGGACAGTACGCCGCGGTCGACGCCGAGCTGAGCGGCACCGAGAACCTCGTGCTCATCGCCCGCCTGCTCGGATTCGGACGGTCCCAGGCACGGGCGCGCTCCACGGAGCTGCTGGAGCGCTTCGAGCTCTCCGACGCCGCCGGGCGCCCGGCCAAGACCTACTCCGGCGGCATGCGGCGCCGCCTCGACCTGGCGGCCAGCCTGGTCGGCCGGCCCGCCCTGCTCTACCTGGACGAGCCCACCACCGGTCTGGACCCGCACAGCCGCAACGGTCTGTGGGACGTGGTGCGCGGCCTGGTGGACGACGGAGTGACCGTCCTGCTCACCACCCAGTACCTGGAGGAGGCCGACCAGCTCGCCGACGACATCATGGTGCTCGACCACGGCAGGGTGATCAGCCAGGGCACGCCCGAGCAGCTGAAGAACCACGCCGGCAACCAGGTGCTGGAGCTGCAGACCGTCGAGCACGAGCAGCTCTCCCTGGCCACGAAGATCATCGAGGCCGTCACCAGCAGCCCGGTGACCTCCGACGCCGTGCGCGCCCGCGTGCCCGTGACCGACGCCGCCGTGCTCCCCGAGGTCGTGCGGCGCCTCGACGAGCAGGGTGTGGCCGTCGCCGAGCTGTCGCTGCGCAAGCCGAGCCTGGATGAGGTCTTCCTCGCCCTGACCGGCCACACCGCCGACGAAGAGACCGCGGGAGCCACCGCGAACGAAGGGAACAGAGCATGAGCGCGGTGACGAGCCCGTCGCGGTCCGACCTGCCCGCGGGAGCGCCGGCGGCGCCCGGAAGCATCACGCCGATCAGCACCGTGCAGAACGGCCTCCAGCTGGCCTGGCGCAGTGTCCTGAAGATCAAGGCCAACCCCGAGGAGGTCCTCGGGCTCACGTTCATGCCGATCATGTTCGTGACACTCTTCGTCTTCGTCTTCGGACAGGCGATGATGGGCGACTGGCAGACCTACCGCGACTTCCTGATGCCCGGCATCATCGCGCAGTCGGTCGTCTTCGCCACGCTGGGAACCGGTTTCGCCCTGTGCCAGGACGTGGAGAAGGGCATCTTCGACCGGTTCCGGTCACTGCCCATCGCACGGTCGGCGCCGCTGATCGGGGCGATCCTGGGCGACCTGGTCCGCTACTCCATCACCGTGGTGATGGTGCTGGTGGTGGGTCTGGCGATCGGCTTCCGGCCCGAGGGCGGGGTGCTCGGGGTGCTCGCCGCCTCGGCGATCGTCCTGGTGTTCGCGTTCGCGCTGTGCTGGATGTCGGCGTTCGTCGGCATGATGGTGCGCACCCCGATGGCCGTGCAGAGCTTCGGGATGATCCTGATGTTCCCGCTGACCTTCGGCAGCTCGGCGTTCGTGGACCCGCAGACCATGCCCAGCTGGATGCGGGTCGTGGCGGAGAACAACCCCGTCACGCACCTGGTGGACGCCATGCGCGGCCTCATGCTGGGCGGCGACGTCGCGGGGCCGGTGGCCTGGACCCTGCTGTGGTCGGCCATCTTCGTCGCGGTGTTCTTCCCGCTGGCGGTGTGGGCCTACCGGCGCCGCACCTGAGCGGACGCCCCCGCGATCGGTGACCTCGGGGGCGTGGGGCCCGGCACCGCGAGGCGGCGCCGCACCGATCGGTGCGGCGCCGCCTTTTCGCTGTGCGGCCCCCTGCGCGGCCCCCTGCGCGGCCCCCTGCGCCCGCGCGGATCGGCCCTCGTGTCCGTGCACGGTGGCGTCACTCCGGACCGCCCTCGGGAACCGTGTCCGGCAGCAGCCGCGCCAGCCACGCGCCCACCTGCGTCCGCACGGCCTTGGCGTCCGTCCGCCCCGCCTGTTCCAGCAGGTCCTCGTACTCGGCCCCGCCCAGGGCCCGACGGCACTGTTCGCGGGCCCGCACGACCCTCGGCGTGGCCGTGTCGGGCACACCGCGCAGGACCGCCGAGGAGCCCAACAGCGTGACCGCCCGGCCCGGCTCGTCCTCGGCCAGCATCACGGCGAACGTGTCCAGGACCTCGGCACCCACCGGCCCCACCCCGTGCGCGCCCGCCCACCAGGCCGCGGCCGCGTCCCGCCAGGCCCGGCCCGTGTCGCCCTCCGTCCAGGCGATCAGCGCCGACATGCTCCGCACGACCGGCTCGACGTACAGCGGGGCGAAGCCGCCCAGGCCCGCGACCAGCGGCTCGGCGGCGTCCAGGACATCGCGGGCACGGCCGGTCTCGCCCTGGGCGCACTGCCAGGACGCCTCGGCCATGCGCAGCATGATCATGTGCTCGTCCTCGATGGCGATGTCCGTGCCGAGAAGGGCGTCCAGGTCCTCGCGGGCGTCCTCGAGGTCGCCGGTCTCCGTGCGGACCTGGGCACGGCGCAGCCGGAACGCCGCCACGTTGCCCGACAGGCCCGCGCGCCCCGCCTTCTCCAGGCCCTCGTCCAGGAGTTCGAGGCAGCGGTCCAGGTCCTCGTACCGCACGGCCTCCACCATCTGCAGGACCGCCTGGCACTGCCCCCACAGGTCGGCGCAGGCGCGGTACCCCTCCAGGGCGGCCGTGATCGAGGCCATCGCCCGGTCCGCCCGGCCGTAGAGGGAGTCGACCAGGGCCAGCAGGAGCCGCACGGTGGCACCCATCCACGGGTCCGGCTGTTCGACCGCGCGTTCCAGGCGCTCCATGGCCTCGACCGCGCCGTCGTCGAACACCGCCTGGTACACGAGCCCGTACACCAGCATGGGGTGGTACTCGGCCCGCTCCCCGGCCTCCTCCAGGGTCCGCAGCGCCCGCCGCACGTGCACCGCCGCCGCGTCCTGGGACGTGCCGGTGTCCGCCGCCAGGTTGAACTGCGCACAGGCGAAGGCGATCGCGCGCCCCTCGGGCGCCCGGTCCCCCGTCAGCGCCAGCACCGGCCGGGACCAGCGGGACAGCTGCCGCCACGAACCGTCCAGCGTCCAGTACCACTGCCCGTACTCGACCAGGTCCAGGGCCAGACCGACGTCACGTCGCTCGACCGCCCACCGCACGGCCGGGCCGAAGTTGTCGGCCTCCACTCCGAGTCGCGCGAGGGTCTCGATCTGCCGGGGTCCGCGCAACAGGGAGTCGGCGTCGCGCCACAGGTCCCGTACGTAGCGGGCGTGGGCGTCGCGGACGCGCTCCTCCTCGCCGCTGCGCACCAGGTGTTCCAGCGCGTAGGCGCGCACGGTCTCCAGCTGGCGGTACCGGGGCGGGGCGTCCTCCCGGGTGGCGGTGTCCGCGATGACCAGGGACTTGTCCACGAGCGCGAACAGCACCGTCCACGCGTCCTGGCTACCGACCGTGCCCGCGGCTCCGGGGTCGGCGCACACCCGCTCGACCGCGTCCAGGGTCGCGCCGCCGGAGAAGATCGACAGGCGGCGCAGCAGCCGGCGCTCGGCCTCGTCGAGCAGCTCCCAGCTCCAGTCCACGACGGCGCGCAGGGTCCGGTGGCGGGGCAGCGCCGAGCGGCTGCCGCCGGTGAGCAGCCGAAAGCGGTCCGACAGGCGCGCGGCGAGCTGGGCGGGCGCCATCGTGCGCATCCTGGCCGCCGCCAGTTCCAGCGCGAGCGGCATGCCGTCGAGCTCGCGGGTGATGCGCACGACGTGGGCGACGTTGCCGCGGGTGACCGCGAACCCCGGGCTCACCGCCTGCGCGCGTTCGGTGAACAGCACGACGGCGGGGCTGGCGACGGCCTGGTCGACACCGGCCTCCTCGGGCGGCAGTGCCAGCGAGGGCACGGTCAGCAGCCGCTCGCCCGGCACCCCGAGGGGTTCGCGCGAGGTGGCCAGGATCCGCAGGCCCGGGCACTGGGCCAGGAGGGGTTCGACCGCCCGGGCGACCTCCTCGACCAGGTGTTCGCAGTTGTCGACCACGATGAGGGCGGAGCGGTCGCCGAGGAAGCTCGCGAGGCGTTCGGCGGGCGAGCTGGGCGCGGTGTTCGCGCGGGCCCGCATGACGGCGTGCTCGCGCAGGTCCATGGCGAGGGCGATGGCGTCGAGGACGTCGGCGCCGGAGGTGATGGGCGCGAGCCCGACGAACCAGCCGCCACGGGAGAGGAGTCCGGGGGCGCGGGCGGCCAGGGTGGCGGCGGTCTCGATGGCCAGCCGGGTCTTGCCCGCCCCGCCGGGCCCGGTCAGGGTGACCAGCCGTCCCTGGGCGAGCAGGGCCACGGCCGTGTCGACCTCGGTCTCACGCGGCACGAAGCTGGTGAGGGTCGAGGGCAGGTGCAGCTGCGGCGGTTCGGCCCGGCCCTCCTCGGTGTCCGCGTCGCCGAGCACCGAACCGGGTCCTGTCGGCCCGGCGGGCTCGACAGACGCGGTGGGCGCCGCGGACGATGCGGCCGGGGCGGGCGCCGGGACCATGGGCTCGGCGATGACGGGTTCGGCGGCCGACAGCTCGCCCCGCAGCAGGCGCAGGTGCACGTCCTGGAGCCGGGCCGAGGGGTCCAGGCCGAGGTCGTCGGCCAGCCGGGCGCGGAAGGAGTCGTAGGCGGCCACCGCGTCCGCGGTGCGCCCGGTCCCGGCCAGGGCGCGCATGAGCAGTTCGACGGGGCGTTCGCGGCGCGGTTCGGCGCTGGTCAGCGCTTCGGCCTCGGGCAGGGCCTCGGCGTGGCGGCCCAGTGCCACCAGGGCCGCCAGGTACTCCTCGCGCACCATGCGGTGGGTCTCGTTCAGCCGCAGCGCGGTGTCCTCGGCGACGCCGCGCGCGGTCAGGTCGGGCAGTGCGGGACCGCGCCACAGCGCCAGGGCCCCGCCCAGGCAGGTGATCGCCTCCGCGGGGCGGCCCGCGGCGAGCCGTGCGCGCCCGCGCCGGGTCAGCGCCTCGAACTCCGCCAGGTCCACCTGGCCGGGGCCGATCTCCAGCCGGTAGCCGGAGGCGTCGCCGTGGATCTCGGCCTCCTCGCCCAGGACCCGGCGCAGGCGCGACACCAGTGCCTGGAGGGCGTTGCCGGTGGCGGCGGGGGCGGACTCGCCCCAGATGGCGTCCACGAGTGTTTCGGTGGCCACGCGCTGCCCCGGGCGCAGGAGGAGCAGGGCCAGCAGGGTACGCAGACGGGCGCCGCCGACGGATACCGGACGACCGGAACCGTCATGGACGTGAAGGGGACCGAGAATGGAGAACCGCACGGCCCCATGATGACCGATGCCGACGACCGACGCCCGCGCGGCGCACAGGGCCGCGGACGCGACCGCCCGTCGGCGGAGGGGACCGTGCCGGGTGCGTGCGGAGTCCCGCCGGGGAGGGAGTCCCTCGCCGATCCCGCGTGTCGGGGAGCACGGTGCGGTGGTCACAGCCGCAGTGCGTGCCCGATCACAGTAGGGTTCGCTCAGGAACGTGCGCCGGTGCCCGTCGAGGCGTGGCCGCGCGCTCCCCCATACGCGGCGCGGGCCTGGCCCGGAGCCGCGGCAGGTGCACAGCGAGTTTGGCCACGTCGGCCCGAAAGCCCAGCAGGAGTCCCATTGTTCCCGGCCCTCCCTCAGACCCGGACCACCCGTGCGCGGCGCACGCCGCGTGCCCTCCCCGGCACGCGCGCGGGCGCACTGGCGGCGGGCGCCGCAGTCGCGCTGACCACGGGGTGCGGCCTGTTCACGCCGGGCGGAGAGGTCACCAGCGACATCAACGTCACCAGTCCCCTGATCCAGGAGGGCCGGGCACTGCCGGCGGCCTTCACCTGCGCCGCGGGCAGTGACGCCTCCACCGACGAGGCCGCCCGGGAACCGGCCGCCGAGGAGGGCACCGACGAGGAGGGCACCGACGAAGAGGGCACCGACGAAGAGGGCACCGACGAAGAGGGCACCGACGAAGGCGCGTCCGACGCGCAGGACGGTGAGGACGCGATCGAGGGCGCCTCTCCGCCGCTGAACTGGTCGGGGCTGCCCGACCCGGACGCCGTGGGCTCGATCGCGGTCGTGGTGGACGACCCCCAGGCGGCCGAGGTGTTCTGGGTGCTCTTCGACGTGGACCCGCAGTTGGGCGGGCTCCGGCAGGGCACCGTGCCGCCAGACGCGCGTCAGGCGCAGAACAGCACGGGCGAGACCGGATATCTTCCGCCGTGCCCGGAGGAGGGGGACCCGCACGAGTACCGCTTCACGGTGTACGCCCTGAGCGACACCCTGGGCATGCCCGACGGATCCGAGTTGAGCCAGACCCTGGAGGCCATCGCCGACAGCGCGATCGCCAGGGGCACCCTGACCGCCACCAGTGAGTGACATGGCTCACTCGTGAAGTGGACGCGGGGTGTCTCGCGAGTGAACTCGCGACGCATCGGAACGCACAGGGATTCACGCAAGGAAGCCGCCATCGCCCTCTGCACACAGGGCGCGACAAGGCATACAGTGGGCTGGTGCCCCTCACCCCTTTTCAGCTGACCGAATCCCGTCCGACCGCCGCACGGCTCCGTGCGGCGCGGTCACGCCGGATTCGCCACGGCCGGCTCGCCGGTCGCACCGGGCCCGCGGGTCCGGCGGCCACCGATCCCCCTCGGCCGGTCCTCGCCCAGCCGACCCCACGCGTGTGGTGGGTGCGGCCGACCTCTCCAAGGTAGTGCGTACAACATGACCGTCACCGTCATCATCATCATCGCCGTCATCGTCGTGCTCGCCGTCCTGGTGCTTCTGCTGCTGGGCATGCGCGCGCTGAGCCTCGGCTCGCGCAACGACGACTACGAGGACGACTACGACCACGACGAGGACGGCGCACCCGACCAGGGCGGTGACGACGGGGAACGGGAGCCGCGCGGACGCGCGCGGCGATCGCGCGGAGACGGCGGGGGCAGGTCCGAACGGCGCCCCAGGGGACGGCGCCAGCGCGGCGTGGACTGGGACGACGACGATTCCGCCCTGTCCGACAACGGCTTCTGGTCCAGCCTGAGTGACGGTGACGGTGACGCGGACGCGGAGGAGCCGGCGGAGCCGGTCCGGAGCGGACGCAGGGGCGTGGAGCCGACGGTCACGCACTACGAGTACGAGGACGACGACGAGTACGAGGAGTACGACGAGGAGGACGAGTACGAGGACGACCCCGCGCCCGCACCCGGTGGGTCGCACGCTCCCACCCGGGCGGTCGACGCCGCACCGGTCGCGGACGCCCTGTCCTCTGCTCCCTCCGGGCCCGACCCCACGAACGACCTCGCCGTGCTGGCCAGCCTGGGCCAGGGGGGACCGGGCCCGCAGGCCGCGGCGCGCGACGACGACCGGCCGGAGACGGGCCGCGCGGTGGGAACGGGCTCGTGGCCGGCCGGTGGTGGGGAGGCCTCCGCGCCCGCACGGCAGGACCCGCTGGGAGCGCCGACGTCTCGTGCGGCCGACCCCCTGGACCCGCTCGGCACGACCAGCGGCGGCTCGGGCGGTACGAGCGGTCTCGGTTCGTCCGGCACGCACGGCACCGGAGGCGGTTTCGGATCGTACGGATCGGGCGCGGGCGGCGTGACGGGGCCGAGCGACCCGTTGTCGGACCCGCTGGGCTACGGCGGCGCGAGCGGCCGCACCGACGGCGTCGGGGGCGGCGCCACCGGCTCGGGATGGAGCGGCGGGGCGGACCGGACGGGCTCGGCCGACCCGCTCGCACCGGACTTCAGGTCTCCCCTGCCCTCGGGGGAGTCGGGCACGGGCTCGCCGATCTGGTCGAGCATGGACACCGGAGAACACCGCCGCTCGGACCTGTCGGGAGCGGCCGGGGCGGGGCCGAGGGGCGGATCGGGGCTGCCGGGCGCCTACGGGTCGCCGGGCGCTTCGGGCGGCGACACCGCCGGGCACCCGTCCTACGGCGGTCCGGCCGCGTCGGACCCGTTGACCGGCGGCTACGCGTCGATGCGGCGCCCCGAGTACGACACCGGGAACCATGTCCGCTCCGCCTACGACAGCGGCGCGTACACGCGGGGCGGGTTCGAGACGGGCACGCCCGCTTCCGACTCCGGCACGCACACCCGCCCCGGCCCGGACACCGGCACGCCCGCCTTCGGCAGCGGCACGCACGACCGGTCCGGATTCGACACGGGCGCGCACACGCGGTCCGGGTTCGACTCGGGCACGTCCGCCTTCGATTCGGGCACCCACACCCGCCCCGCCCCGGGCGCCGACGCACCCGCGTTCCAGACGGGCGACCACATCCGTCCCTCGTTCGACACGGGCGCGTACACGCGGTCAGGGTTCGACTCGGGCACGCACACCCGCCCGGAGTACGACACCGGGAACCACACCCGGGCCGGATTCGACACAGGCACGCACACTCGCCCTGACCCGGGCGCCGGCACGCCCGCCTTCGACAGCGGCACACACGACCGGTCCGGGTTCGACTCGGGCACGTCCGCCTTTGATTCGGGCACCCACACCCGCCCCGCCCCCGGTACCGACACGCCCACGTTCGACACCGGAGCGTACGCGCGGTCCGGGTTCGACTCGGGTACGTCGGCCTTCGACTCCGGCACCCACACCCGACCCGCCCACACCAGCGGTACCCACGACCGCGCCGACTTCGGCACCCCGGCCGGATTCGACACGGGCGCCCCCGCCTTCGACCCCGGCACCCACGACCGCACCGACTTCGGTGCGCCCCCCAGAGCCGAGTTCGACACCGGCGGCCACAGCCGCCCCACCTTCACCACCGACGCCTTCGGACGCCCCGAGTACGACACGGGAAACCACCTCCGGCCCGCCCACACCAGCGGTACCCACGACCGCGCCGACTTCGGCACCCCGGCCGAGTTCGACACGGGCGGCCACACACGCCCCGTCCACCACCCCGGCACGAACCCCCCGGCCGGATTCGACACGGGCACGCCCGCCTTCGACCCCGGCACGCGTCCGCGTCCGGAGTTCGACACCGGGAACCACACACGGCCCGCCTACGACAGCTCCACCCACCTCCACGGCGGCTTCGGCGCGTCGGAGTTCGACACCGGCGGCCACAGCCGCCCCACCTTCACCACCGACGCCTTCGGACGCCCCGAGTACGACACCGGGAACCACCTTCGCTCCGCCTACGACACGGGCGGGCAGGCGCACCCCGACCAGGCGGGCGACGCGCCGCTGTGGGGCGGTCGGGCCGGCGGCGATCCCAGCGGCGCCGCCACCCCGCCCGGCGGGCACCCCGTGCCCGGGGCGCCCGTCCCGGGAACGCCCGTCCACGGGCGCCCGCCCTACGACGGCGGGCCGACCGCGCCGCCCGCCTACCCCGGCCCCACCTTCCCCGGCGACCCGACGGCGCCGCCCGTCGATCCCGCCTTCCCCGGTGCCGGAACCGGCCCCCAGGTCGGCCATCAGGGCTACCCCGCCGGCGGCGGGCCCTCCGGCGGCCACCCCGCCGGTCCGCCCTACCCGGACGTCCCGCCCGGCTACGGCGGCTTCCCGCCTCCGACCGATCCCTACGGGCAGCCGACCGCCCCACCCGTTCCGCCCGGCGGCGGCCACCCCGACGTCCTGAGTGGCGGCTACCCGGCTCCGCAGCCCGACTACGGCGGCTATCCGCCCATGGACGGCTGGAACCCCGAGGCCGGCGGCCCCCACGCCCCCGGAACGCCACCCCAGGGCTTCCACCCGACCGAGCCGACCGGCGACCCGCGCGGCTACGCCCAGGAGTACTACGAGGGCGGCTACGAGGACGGCCGGTTCCGCTGAGCCGCGGCACCTAGCGACCCGGCGGCGCCGGGGGGCGCCACGGCCGCGTCATCGCTTCACACCACCGAGGTGGCGGTCAACTCCCCCGCCGCCTCGGTGTTCTTGCGTCCCCATCTGCCCCCATCGGATGTGAACACAGGGCAACGGTTACCGAAAGGACCACAGTGCGTCACACTCTGTCACTAAGATTGGCTACAGTTAGTCACAGTCGTGGCACTCTTCGCAGTTCTCGCGTCGATTCGAGCCGCGCACATCCCCCCTTCGGACACCGACGTCCCCGCGCGCCCATGCCCGCCTTGCCTGGTCCAACCCGAACGGAGCCACCATGCGCAACGACGCCCAGGGAGCACACCCCGTACCTCCGCCGACGCCCGCGGAGTCCACCGGGAGCCACGCCGACCGCAAGGGGATCGCCGCCGACGTCGGCGCCTCCTTCGTGGTCTTCCTGGTCGCCGTCCCCATGTCCCTGGGAATCGCCGTCGCCTCCGGCGCCCCACTCATGGCCGGCCTCGTGGCCGCCGCCGTCGGCGGTATCGTCGCCGGCCTCGTCGGCGGATCGATGGTGCAGGTCAGCGGCCCCGCAGCCGGTCAGACCATCATCATCGCCGACCTCCTGCTGACCTACGGGTGGCGGGTGACATGTCTGATCACCGTGCTCGCCGGCCTGGTCCAACTCGCCCTCGGCGCCTTCCGGATCGCCCGTGCCGCCCTGGCCGTCTCCCCCGCCGTGATGCACGGCCTGCTCGCCGGGGTCGGCATCACCATCGCCCTCGCCCAGCTGCACGTGGTGCTGGGCGGCGCCCCGCAGAGCTCGGCCCTGGCCAACCTGGTCGACCTGCCCGACCAGATCGCCCACAACCACACCGCCGCCGTCGCGGTCGGCGTCATCACGATCGCCATCATGTTCGGATGGAACCGGCTGCCGTCCGTGGGCCGTCTGCGGCCGTCGATGATCCCCGCCGCCCTGGTGGCCATCGGCACCGCGACCACCATCGCCGCCCTGGGCGACTGGCGGGTCGAGACGGTCTCCCTGCCCGACTCCCTCGCCGACGCCTGGAGCCTGCCGCAGCTGCCCCAGGCCGGGCAGTGGGACGGCATCGCCCTCGCCGTGGCCGCCGTCGCGATGGTCGCCAGCGTCGAGTCCCTGGTCTCCGCGATCGCCATCGACCGCCGCCACAACGGGCGCCGCGTGATGCTCAACCGCGAACTCATGGGCCAGGGCGCGGCCAACACCGTCAGCGGGGCCCTGGGCGGCCTGCCCGTGGCGGGCGCGATCGTGCGCAGCACCGCCAACGTCCGCGCCGGCGGGCACAGCCCCCTGTCGACGATCCTGCACGGGGTGTGGATCCTGCTGTTCGTCGCCCTGTTCGCGCACGTGGTCGAGCTGATCCCGATGGCCGCCCTGGCGGCGCTGCTCGTCTTCATCGGCGTGCAGATGGTCTCCGTCGCCCACCTGCGCGACCTGCGCCGGCACCACGAGGCCAGCGTCTACCTCGTCACCATGGGCGGCGTGGTGTTCCTCGGCCTCCTGGAGGGGGTCTTCCTCGGCTTCGCCCTGGCGATGGTGGTGTCCCTGCGGCGCCTGACCAAGCTCACCGTGACCACGGAGGAGTCCGGCGACCGCGTCCACGTCACCGTGCACGGGTCGCTCACCTTCCTCGGCGTGCCCAGGCTCGCCCACGTACTGCGCACGGTTCCCTCGGGGTGCCGCGTCGACCTCGACCTGCACGTCGACTTCATGGACCACGCCGCGTTCGAGGCCATCCACGCCTGGCGGGTCGACCACGAGCGCACCGGCGGCAGCGTCGACATCGACGAGGTCCACGAGCAGTGGTACGCCCGCAGCTCGGCCCGGTCGGCCCCGGCCGCCAAGACCGCGCCCGGGGGCATGGCGCGCAGCTGGGCTCCCTGGGACATGCGCGGCGACGCCGACCGCGAGGTCGACCCGCTCGCGCTGCTGGCGGCCGGAGCCCGCGAGTACCACGCCAGCACCGCCGACCGGATGCGCTCGGTCATGAGCCGCCTGGCCCACGGCCAGCACCCCACGGCACTGTTCATCACCTGCGCCGACTCACGCGTCGTGCCCAACCTCATCACCGCGAGCGGCCCGGGCGACCTGTTCACCGTCCGCAACATGGGCAACCTGGTCCCCGCGCCGGGCGACACCAACGACGGGTCGGTGGGCGCCGCGGTCGAGTACGCCGTGAACGTGCTGCGGGTCCCCTCCATCGTCGTGTGCGGCCACTCCCACTGCGGCGCGATGCAGGCCCTGCTGGACCGGGCCCACCTGGAGCAGGGCGACGCCGCCACCGCGTACATGCGCCGATGGCTGTCCGCCGGCGAGGCGAGCCTGGCCCACGCCGGCGCCTACTCCGGCGCGCTGGCGGGGCTGCCCACGGCCGAGGCGCTGCGCCGTCTGGCCCAGGCGAACGTGGAGCAGCAGATCGGCCGACTGCTCGAGTACCCGGTGGTGCGCGAGCGGGTGGAGTCGGGAACGCTGGAGCTGACGGGCATGTACTACGACCTGGAGTCGGCCCGGGTACACCTGCTGGACACCGGGACCGGGCGCTTCACACCCGTTCTCGGCGTCCAGGACGTCGCCGCCCCCGTGCCGCGTCCGCGCGCGGACGCGGCCGGGAAGGATCAGCCGGCGGACGAGTCGTCGTCGGGCGCGTCGTCACGCCCGTCCTGCTGGACACCTGAGGCCTGATAGGCGGCGAGCGCGATGATCACCCCGATCGCCACGACCGGCAGGCCGAACAGGACCACCCAGAACATGGTGGAGTCGAACAAGAGTCACCCATTCCCGTAACCGCGGATGCCCGCCGGGCCGTCGACCCCGGACGCCGGCCCACGGGCGGACGCGCCCCGGGACTCTCCGGGGGTACGGAGCGCAGGGCCAATCTACCGGTGTGCGCGCGACGCGGGCCATCACCACGGCGCTGTAGCGCCGTACCCGATCGCGCGGCGCACCCGACCTGCTGTACGTTGCGTGCTGCCGGGGCAGGGCGGCGCCCTCGTCCCGGCGGCAATGCCGGCAGCAGAGGGGACACCGATGACCAGCACCACCGGAGCCGACTGGACGACCCGCACCCTGCCCACCGGACGGCAGTACACGAGCACGCGTCTGGGCAGTGTCACCGTCGGTGGCACGACCGCCGACGTGGTCGTCTACCTCGACCCGGGGTGGTTCACCAGGGGCCGCTCCAGGGGCCGCGCGGAGGAGGTCCTGTTCGGCGCGAACCTGACCACCGGGCCGGGGTTCACCGAGATCGGGTACCGCGTGGAGGACCGGGACATCGACCCGGACGCCTTCCTCGCGCGGGCTCCCGCCGACCTGGCCCGTCTGCGCCCGGGAACGTGAGGTCGGGGCGCCAGGGTGTGTGCGGCGGACTCCCGCCCCGCCGCACGGTGCCCCAGCGGCCCCTCTCACCGCGTTCTCATCGGTCGACGGCCGACCAGGTGGACTCCGGTTGCCGGGCCGCGCGTCCCTCCTCCCGGAAGAGCAGTCCCACGGCCTCCCGTACCGCCGGATCCCCGGCCCGCTCCACGAACTCCTCGGGTGTGGATCCGCAGAGACCGCGGAGCGCGGGCGAGGCGGCCAGCAGCGCCCGGATCAGCGTCGCCTGGTCGGTCAGCCTCCTCGGCCGACCCTCGTCGTCCACCAGGCAGCCGTGCCTGCCCACGTAGACGGAGCAGGACGTGAGCCGCGCGCCGGAGGCGAGCGTGACGGGGTACCGGGTCGCGGGCAGGAGCCGCCGCCGGTAGTTGGGCTCGGTGGCGTCCAGGGCTTCCAGCTCCGCGCCGTCGGGCCACAGGACGAACAGGCGGCTCCGCCCCGGCAGGGCCACGGGAGCGGCCGGAAGGTAGCCGGGGCGGCTCACGTGCGCGGACACGCCCGGTGCGATGCCGTCCACGACCGCCGACGTCATCGGCAGGACCGGTTCGAGAGCGCGGGAGCGGAGTTTGCGCCGCAGTTGGGCGGGCGCGGCGTTCGATCCCACCGCCAGGACCGGGTGCCGGTCCGCCATGGGCGCGCGGCCCAGGCGGTCCAGCACGCCGGCCACGGTCGTCGGCTCTCCGGCGCACTCCACGGACCAGTCGGCCACGGGCCCGCCGGGCGCGGGTTCGCCGGGCGCGGGCCGTAGCGGAAGCCAGGCGTCCGCCAGGAGGAGGCCCGAGGCGGCGGGGATCGTGCCCGGATACGTCAGGGGCCGGGCCATGGGGTCGCTTCCGAAGGGTTCGACCACCGCACCTCCAGCCACCGAACCGCCGCCGTGCGCCGCTTGTCCTGCCACGGTCCACGCTAGGCCACAGACCATGACAAGGCACCATAATCAGGGCCTGTGATCATCGACAAGGCGATTTACCACGCCGGGAAACGGCACGACATCGACGGCGACATCAGCGACGCCTTCGACGACGCCCGCCGGGACCGGGACGGCTGCTTCCTGTGGATCGGGCTCCACGAGCCCACGCAGGAGGAGTTCGCACTCATCGAGGAGGAGCTCTCCCTGCACCCCCTCGCGGTGGAGGACGCCCTCACCGCCCACCAGCGCCCCAAGCTGGAACGCTACGACGAGACCCTCTTCGTCGTGCTCAAGACGCTCACCTACCACGAGGAGACCTCCGACGTGGAGGTCGGCGAGGCCATGCTGTTCATCGGCGAGGACTTCGTGGTCAGCGTCCGACACGGCGCCGCCAACCCGCTGGCGCGGGTGCGCAGGCGGCTGGAAGCCGATCCCGCCCTCCTGTCCATCGGCCCGGCCGCCGTGCTGTACGGCGTGTGCGACGAGATCGTCGACCACTACGGCACGGTCGTGCACGACATCGGGTCCGACATCATCGAACTGGAGCGGGCCGTCTTCGACCCGCACGGCGAGGACGTCACCAGGGACATCCACCACCTCAAGCGCGAGGTGCTGGAGGTCCGCAGCGCGGAGAGCCCGCTCATCCCGGTGCTCCAGGCGATCACCAAGGGGCGCGTCCGCCGGTTCACCCGGACCCAGGAGTACTTCCGGGACGTCCTGGACCACCTGCTGAGGGTCCACGACCAGGTCGGCGACCACAACGAACTGCTCACCAGCGCGCTCACCGCGCACTTGGCGCTGCTGGGCAAACA